>JAEYVE010000129.1 GCA_023432025.1 Pseudomonadota bacterium | reverse complement strand
CCGAAAATGCGGCAGCACCGAACCCACCGAGCAGAGCGACCCCCACCACCACCTTCGCCCACGAAAACCCGGTTCCGGTCGCGGCAGCCGTAGACGCAGCAGACGCAGTGGACGCAGTGGACGCAGTGGACGCCGTCGCGCTTGAAGCGGCACCCGCGTTCGAAGCGGCGCCAACATTCGAAGCAGCGCCCGCGCTCGGGCCCAGAGCTTCGCCACCGCTCGGACCGGGCGCAGCAGACGGAGGAAAGTCCGAGGCGGGCGTCGGCATCACGAAGGGCAGCCCAAGCGCCGCGCGCATGCGCGCCTCGAGCGCGGGGGATGGACGCTCGCCACGAGCAGCACCGAGCAGGCGCGCTTCGCTCTCGGTGCCACCGGCTTCGATGAGACGCTGGGGCTCAATCACGTTTGACCTCCTGAACACGGGCGATCGAGATGGCTCACGGCCTCACGAAAGGCCTGTCGAGCGCGACGCAAGCGAGACGCGGCCGTGCCGAGCGGAACGGCGAGCAGCTCGGCGAGCTCCGGCGTGGAGAGGCCCTCCACCTCGTACAAGACGAAGACCAAAACGAGCTCTTGATCCATCCGCGACAGAACGTGGTCGAGCAGCTGGAGCGCGCTGTGACGATCCGCCGAGCGCTCTTCGCTCCGCGTGGGATCCACGTGCACGTCCATGTCTTCCGTGAGCTCCATCCGGCGACGCTTGCGCGCAAGTGTTTTGAAGAGCCGCAGAGTGGTGCCGAAGAGAAAGGCCCGCTCGCTGGGTTCGCGAATGTCCGACAGCCGCTCGGCGGCGATGAGGAACACTTGCTGCGTTGCGTCCGTGGCGGAGTCTTCGTCGAACCCCAGCCGTCGAAACGTGCGCCAGACGAGTGGGTGGTGCGCCCGGAACATGCGCTCGAGTCGCTCGGTATCCGGGGCGAGCTTTGCTGCCACGCCGCTCGCCTCCGGCTCCGGCTCCGAAGACGCTGCCTCTCCGCCGCGCGTCGAAGCGACGCCTCGAGCGGCAGAAGCTCTGGAGGGAGAGAGAGGCATGAGCCAAACAACTCTGAACGAGGACGGATAAGTCCGAAAGGTAGGGGCGGGTGGTCCGCGAACGACGCAGGCCCCACGCCCACGGAAAGCAGGGCCGCATGGAGCAATGCGGCACCCGGCCGAATCGATCACGGCAATCGTCAGCGCGGTCGGTACGCCACGCCCAGGCTCGCAGAGCCCGCTCGAGACGCCACTTCGTGAAACACGACGGGCTCGAACTGAAAACTGTCTCGCACGAGTGGAAAATCGACCCCGACGCTCACCACGACTTCGAAACCGCCCCCGAGCTCCCCTTCGCCGACCAAGCTCGCGCCGAGCGCCGCGTAGGGGCGTGTTTCCGTCCGAGGGTCGACGGTATTTCGACCTTCCGCGCCGAGCGCGCCGAAAATGGCGTGAGCACACGGACGCACCCGCACACCTCCGCCGCCCAACACGACCGGGCACGCGTCCATGCCCACGCTCACGAGCGCAAACTCGGCCTCGCCGCCCGAGGCGGTCACCTCGCCGAGCTGAAAGCCGTAAGTGCCCAAGAGGCGCACCCAGGGCGCCCAGCCGCTCTGCTCGGCGTCCGAGCCGCCCGCCACGGCGAGCGCCGGGCCCAAGAGAGGAAGTGGCGCCGGGCCGAGCGCCAGGTGGGCGGAAGCACCCACGGTCCACGCAAAGCCTCCAGACTCGCTCGGGGGCTCCACGACGACCGGGCGCTCTTCTGCTTCGTCGGGTGGAGCCGGCGGCAAGGGAGCAGGCTCGAGCTCCTCCTCGGGCTCCGCGCGCGCCGCGGGATCCAACCACAACGCCACGATGAGCGCCGAGGCTTCGAGCGCTTCGTCGCAGCTTCGTACCGAAAGCTCGCGGCGCGATGTCTCGCCGCCTGCGCGCTCCAGCTCGAGCGTCACATGAAGAGCGGCTTCGCCGCCTGCGCGCGGGCTTCGACGCTCCTCGGGGACGACCACGATACGCGCCACGTGCGCGTCACTGCCCGGAACGAAGCTCACCTTGGGCGACCGTGAGCGCACCCCCCGTTCGACACCGGCTCGCGAAACGCACGCCTCACGGTTCGATTCGACGCGCGCTTCGATGACCTCGTTGGACGCCTCGGACGCGGCAAACGCGGCGGTCGACCACGACAACGCCACGCCTGCACACCGCGACCAACTCGACCCTCGACCTCGAACCTGCACCACGACCCCAAAAGCGCGCGCTGGTACGAGCTGCACGCGGCGGCCGCGCCACTCTACCTCGATTTTCGATGCGCTGCTCGACGAGCGCGCTCGAGCCAGCGTCACCAGCGAGCGTGACAACTTGCGGAGCGCCTACCGCCAGCTCATGGAGCAGTTCGAGCTCTTGCGCCGGCGGCAGAGGATTGAAACTCCTCGTGTCGGCGGTTCGTTTCCTTCCCTAGGCACTGATTTCGCAGCCGTTTTAGGCTGGGCTCGAGAAGAGTCCCCGGCTGCGAGCTTCGGAGTTTCGCCTCGAAGAGGGGCAAATGGGGACCGTCGCAGGCAAGCCCCACCGTATCGTCCGTTGGGCGCCGCAGAAGTCACGGCATCGTACGAGGAAACGCGAGGAAACGCGCGCTCAGCGAGCCCACTCGCACCCAGTGGCTACTTTCCGGGGTCCGAGTGAACACTCGCCTGAAGTGGTGAACGTAGCGCCAGTGGGCTCTTCGTCGACGTAACACGCGCACGTCGTTTCGCCGCTGCCTTGTCGTGTGGTGCAGGCCACCGAGTACACCCGTTGATCGGAACAGCTCGAATACTCGTGCTCACAAATCAAGCTTGCTTCAGTTTCGTCAGCGCGGGGTGCCACACCGGCGCCCGTCCCGACGGAGCAGGTGACTGCGGTGCCGTCGACGAACAAACGAACGGTGCCGTCCTCGCTGCTTTCCGATGAGCAAGCGATGGCCCCGGATATGCAGGTGAGCAGCAACATGCACTTCGTGTCGAATGTGAGCCACATGATGAGCGGATCCCCGAATAACTCCCGTAGGGGTAGCATCACCCCCTGCGAAAGGCGACACGGGCTCGCCCCGTGGCGGTGAGCGGCTCGCTATCGCCTACACGCTCGTCGACAACTGCACCATCTTGGGCATCGACCCCTTCGTCTACCTGGTCGACGTCATCAACAAGCTCGAGGCTCGTTCGCCCCTGCGGCGTCTCTCCGAGCTCGTTCCGTGGCGTTGGACGCCCGGAAATTAGGCCTAAAACGAGCGCACCGAGAAGCCCCGACGGCTCTTCATCGAACAACGACCGCTGCGCGCCGCGCTCCGACATGCGCTGCGAGTTTGCACAACCTCGTTCGAATTCGCACTCAGGCTGCGCATAAGGGGCTTACGCGCGAGCCGTGTATTCCCACTCTGCCGCCGTCGGCGGCCGATAACCTTGGCAAGCGTAGGTCGTCTCGGTGGTGAGGCCTCACTCCCAGGCTCCGCTACGGCTTCGTGCGCACGAGGCGGAAGCCTAGAAGAATGCCGCGTTCGTTCCATCCGACGGAATGTGCCGAGCGCGCAGGAATCAGAGATGCAGTGCCACTGGTGGCTGCGCCTCCCTTCGTCACCCAAGCGTAAGCGTAGAACCCCTGCGCGACGCCGAGACGGCCGAGCGTCGATTGTGGATCCGTCAAGGGACCCGGAGGATCCGGCTCGGCCCACAGCCAGCTCGTCGGCTCCGCGACGTTGCCAATCATGTCATGGAGGCCCCAGCCGTTCGGCGTCTTCTGGCCCACTGGATGACTTCGCTTGTCCGAGTTGTGACAGTACCAGGCGATGTCCTCCAAAACGGGCACCTTCGTAGCGCAGGGCACGTTCGCGTACTCGGCGGTGAGCGCGCCTGAATAGAACGTCGTGCGAGTACCGGCGCGCGCCGCGTATTCCCACTCCGCCTCCGTCGGTAGTCGATAACCTTCGCAGCCGTAGGTCGTCTCGGTGGTGAGGCGCACGTCTTCACACTCGAAGTTGTGCATGCCGAGCTCGCCGCTGCAGCCGATGAGCTCGTAGCATTCCTGGTAGCCGTCGCGCGCGGACATCAGGTTGGCGAACGCCAGCATTTCTTGCCAGCTGATGGAATCCACAGGACAGGATCCGCCGAGACACGAGCTCCCCCATTCGGATGGGGGTTGCCCGCTCGGGTTGTTCGGTACGAGCTCGAGCCAGGCAGCTTGCGTTATCTCCGTTCGCTGGATGAAGAAACTGCGTGTCAAAGTGACCGCAGCCAGCTCCTCTCGGGTCGCCGAGCGAATGGGCTCGTCTTCAGGGGAGCCCATGAGGAAGCACCCCGCGGGGACCTCACACCAACCCCCCGAGCACTTTCTCTCCACCTTCGGATGGGTGCAATCGATGTTGTCGTGCTGCGCCGTCCAGGGCGTGACCGTGCTCGGAAGCTTGCTCTCTTCCTCGGGCTTCTCCGCGGTGCATGCCAGAGCGGAGAGCACCAAGGATGCTGCACCCAAGGAGAACCAGTCACGGTGCTGAAAGGCCTGCGTCACCCGAATCATGGGTTGACGTTTTCCCCTACTCCGTTGCTGTCGCCGTGAGCCTCGAACGACTGACGCATCGGATCGAGCGGATTGGGCCGCCCCAGCGCGTCGACGAAGAACTTCACGACTTCGTCGTGCAAAACCGTGTAGTCGAAGGCAAAGCTGGTTCGGCCCCAGCAGTGTCCACCACACGCAAGCTCATAGAGCCCTGCGAAGTTCGTGATGCTCCACGGGGCAACGGGGTCGCTGTTCAGAGTGGAGAAGAACGTCATCCAGTCCCATTCCGTCGCAATGTAGCCCACCGGGTCAAGTACACCGTCATTATTGATGTCGAGACCGTTCGCTTTGGCGTCGATCGTGAATGCTTGTGCCTTGTTGTTACGCCAACGAAGGGAGTTCTTGCAGCCCACCGGCACGGGCGCCGCGTTGACCGTGAGCGAAGGATCTAGGGTGAAGGCGCTGCAGCCAGCGGATCCTGGCATGCAGAAATTGTTCAAGACTTCCTTGTAATAGCCAAAGGAGCAGTCGGCTTCAGCAGGATCGTTCCAGACTTTGGACGCGAAAAAATGCGCGAAGCCCTCGCCTTGAGCAGCGGGGGACGGTTCCCACGATTGAAGGCAGTGCCAACCGTTGGCTCCAGCCACGTGATCACAACGTGCTAGCCGAGGACCTGCTGTCGAAGCTTCGGCATAACCGTCTGATGGGGTCGGGTTGCCACCGTTGAAATGCTGGACCACGTGTCCAAACTCATGAGCGATGACGTTCTTGAAGAAGCTTTCGCTCAGGTCGTCCACGACGCAACCGGTCCCGGGGCATGGGTACCTATTCTCGTTGATGAAGAGCTCTTCTTCGGAGGCGCAGCTGTCGAGAATCGTTTCGGCAAGAAGCGGATCGGCCAGCTCGCACCCCACGTTCGTGACGACCTGGATGTCCGCCTCGAAATCGTCGGTATTGATAACGCCATCTCCGTTGATGTCGACGCCTCCGGGACCCGACTCGAGCCTGTTCAATCCCATGTCTGCCGTTCGCGTCTGTTGCGCGAGCACCGAGCTGACGAGAGCTGCTGAGCGGGTATCCGTGTCGTGAGCGGGGAAGCCGACGACGAAGCGTCTTCCTCCAATGTCCTGGTGCATGACGAGCGCAGCGTTTACCCAGGGATCTCCAGCGTGGACGACCTCGCAGTCGGGGAAATGCGCCGCCGTCAAAGCGGGGTCCTCGGTGACCACGGTGCACAGCGTGGCGGGACCGTTTCGCCGTACACCGATGAAGCGACCATTTCGCCGAACGCACTCGCCCGACACACATCGATCGACAAGCACGCCGAGACCCGCACGCCCCGCACAACGCTGCCCAGTCTGATCCAAACAAAACTGAGTGCTGAGCTCCGTCGTTACCGTGAGTGGTAGACCCGTGGTCGTCTGCTTGGCATACGCGGCGGCATTCGGACGCTCCGCGGGAGGAATGCAGCCGTTTTCGTCGAAAGTACCCTTCCATTCTGCGACGGGCACACCACCCTGGGACAGAACGACTCTGCCCAGCGCATGAGCCGCGGGAATGCGCTGGAGTCCGGCCGTCGATGCGTAGTCCTCGCCCAGCCCCGCATCGAGGTAGTGGGCGTTCCACGACGCGCAGTATCCGGGGCGTCCCGCAGGTTCGATGACGAAGCATATGCCGCTGCCGCCCCCGCTGCGGCACCAGCGGCCGTGCGCGTCTTGGGAAAGTCCACCACCCGTCGGTAGCCCGGTAAAGTTGTCGACAGTGAAATCGATGTCGAACTTTGGCTCGTCTCCTGCGTTGAGACCACTGTCATGCTCGTAAAGTGTCATGCTGACGGCGATCGTCAGCTTGGACGAGTCGACCAGGCGCTCGAACACCAGGTGGGTGGTGCTGTCTTCGACGCCCTTCTCTACGCCGGCCTGTCCGTCGATGCCTACGATGAGCTTGGTTTCGTCCTCACCGTTTGGACCAAGGATGGTCCCGTCGCTGTCTTGCTCCCATGCGCGCTGAACGACGATGCGAAAAGGAGCGGAATTCGAGGGTGCCTCGAGACCCTGCGTTACTGTACACGTGCTCCCGTCGCAGGTTGTGCTGGAAGCGGAGCCCGGTGAGTCACCGAGTAACAAGCCGTGACCCGCTGCGAGGGGAGCACTCTCGTAACGAACACCTCGATGGTTGTCAGGGGCGAGCGTCGCGATCAGCGACGTGGAGATGCCCGATGGACCATCTACGCAGGTGAGAGGTCCTTCCTCGGTACAGTCGTCACCACCAAACCCGTTTTTGCAAACGCAGCTCAGGGCGCCAGCGCGATCGACGCACATCCCGTTGCCATTGCAGTTGGGGCGCTCGACACACTCGGACCGACAACGATCCGTCTCTACTCGCACTTCTTCGAAAGATCGTACTGTCACCCCGAGCGCTTGAAGCTCGGCCAGTGAGAGAGGAGTCACCAACGTGTCATGGCCAGCGCCGCCATCGAAGAGCTCCCCCGGCTCGAGCTCACAGGGATCGTACACGTAGAGCACGTCGTCTCCCGCGCCGAGATGTGCCGTGTCAACGCCCGGCCCAGGAGTGACGGTATCCGCCCCGTCTCCGGCCAGGATGGTGTCGTTTCCAGGACCGCCGATGATGAGGTCGTCGCCATCACCTGCGCACAGGTAGTCATCACCCATGCCACCGAAAAGCTCGTCCGCGCCACCACCAGCAAGCAGCGTATCATCCCCATCCGATCCGCTCAGAAGGTCGTCGCTTTCTCCGCCTTGGACCAGGTCGTCGCCGCTGCCAGCCAGAACGGCCACGCGCCCCTGCGCAGATAGGTCGATGGGCGTCAGCTTGTCGTTGCCCCCCCTCGCTAGCACGCACAGATTCTCGAAATCGATACCGAGCACGTTGTTCGCGTCGTCGAGGAATGCGTGGTCCATTCCCGCGGGACAGCAGGCATCTCCATCACACATCCGCTCGCCCCCCGTGTGGCGCGTGAGCTCCTGTCGATGAAGCACTTCGTCCCAATGCGCGAAGGGCACGTGCGTCACCTGGACATCGGGATCAATCTCCAACTGCTCGGCGAAGAATGCACCTGTATGGGGCGTTCCGCCGGTGCCCAACCGCACCGATGCCTGCGGTGCAATCAGGGTCCCCTTGAACGGCTTCTCGAGGGCCGAGAAGCTGCTGCCGCCGTAGACGACGAGGAAGTTCTGCGCAGCTGAGCTCGCCACGACGTTTCCGCGCCAGATGATTCCGGTCGACACGTGGATGATGATGGGGCCGCTGCTGTCGCTGAGGCCGAGAGTCGATTGGGGCTCGAGCTGCAGCGTGCGCATTCGGTACACGCCAGGCGACAGCGTGAGCGTCGAACCTGAATGGACCTGAACGTCCCCGTAGGTTCCAGGAGCTCGCGTCGCAGACGTTTGGTTCTGCACGACCACGTTGGTCCCGGGACCATCCACGAAGTCGGGAAGCCACGAAAGCTCCCGCGCGTCTGGCAAGTGGGCCCCTTGAACGCGCGAGCCGGATACTTGCTCGCCGCCCTGGACAGTGATGATGCCTTCCGTTTGGATGCCCCCTTGGACGATGGCGTTGTTCCGGAGAAAGACGCTCGGCACGCTCTGAATCGGCCCCACCCGCCCACTGACGCCAACCTCGGAAATCCAGGCTCCCGCGCTTACGCCTCCTACGTTGTAGACGGGCAGACCAGCCCCCGAGCTCGCCACGATTCGCGCGCGGTCATTCACCTTCAGCGTGCCGTACGCGACCGCACCGGCGGCTACGACGTCAACCCCGGCAGGTAGCACGAGGCGACTGACTGAATCATTCGGCAGCTCGCAGCTCGTCACTGGTGCCACTGCCTGCTTCACGACGGCCACCGCGCCGTCCGGTGGATTCTCGGGCGAAGAACACGCGCCCAAAGCCAGAGGAATAGACATCAGCACAGACAGCCAAGCGCACGAGGCAAGACGCGACATTCCAAGACCTCCACGAGGAACCAAACAGGAGGCGCACCCCAACCAACGTCCCAGACCATGAGTATCCAAGGCCTGCAACGGGTATCCTCCTCCTGATCCGGCGCATCATTCAGTTTCGCAAATCGACTTGTCAAGGACCGAGAGTTGCTCCTCCAACTTTCCTCGTGCCCGCTAGAGAAATTTGCTCGCTGGGCTCCAATGCGTGGTGCTCCTGTCGGATTCACCTGTGGCACGCGCGTCACACCCGACGCCGCACGGGCCGTCCCCCTCGCTCTTTGGACCGGCGCGCTGCGCGTGCGTCGAATTCGAGGCATGTTCGAGGTATGGCAAGCCGGCCCACGAACCAAGGGCGCCGCACGCCTGAGCTCCGCGTCAAGCGGGCCTACGAGCCGCACGCGAACGCTGACGGTGTGCGACTGCTCGTCGATCGCATGTGGCCGCGCGGCGTGACCAAAGAGGCGCTCCACATCGACGAGTGGCTCAAGGACGTCGCTCCCAGCACCGAGCTGCGGAAATGGTTTGCCCACGATCCGTCGAGGTGGGCCGAGTTCAAGCGGCGCTACTTTGCCGAGTTGGACGAGCGCCCGGAGGTGGTGACCGAGCTCCGACGGCGCTGCCGCGGACACGTCGTTTCGCTCGTGTACGGAGCCAAAGACGACGAGCACAACAACGCCGTCGCGCTCAAGGAGTACCTGGAACACCGTGGCGCCGGGGCGCGACGAGCGCCCTCTCGCAACTAGCTTTCAGGCGGCGACGACGAGCAGATCACTTCGGCACGCCGCGACGCGACGCGACGCTGTGGAAACACAACGCGACGCCCGACGCGACTCGCTGGCACCCTGGCTCAGCCGCGCTTTCGCACCACGAACACGTGCGCCACCTTCTCACGCGGATCGAGCCGCACGTAGTTGTGGCTGCCGCGCCACGTGTAGGCGGTGCCCGTCAGAACGTCCGTGACCTCGTAGAGCTCGTCCGTGCCGATGCCGAGGTCCTCGATGGGGACGTGCACCGTGGTTTCGTGCGTTTCGTGGGGATCCAGGTTGACCACCACGAGCACTTCGTTGCCGGGCGCGTGCTTTCTGTAGGCGATGATGTGGTCGGAGTCGGTGGGAACGAACTGAAGGTTCGTGAGCACCTGAAGTGCGGGGTTTTCGCGGCGGATCCGGTTCAGGCGGGCCACGTCCTGCTTGATGTTGCCGGGGGCGTTCCAGTCCCGCACGCGAATTTCGTACTTTTCCGAGTCCAGGTACTCCTCGCTGCCCGCGCGCACCGGCTCGTTTTCACACAGCTCGTAGCCGGAGTAGATGCCGTACACGGGCGCGAGCGTACCCGCCAAGACCAAGCGAATGCGGAACGCGGGGCGACCGCCGTGCTGCAGGTACTCGTGGAGAATGTCCGGCGTGTTCGCGAAGAAGTTGGGCCGGTAGTAGTCGCTCACCGGCGGACGCGAGAGCTCCTGCATGTACTCGGTGAGCTCCTGCTTGGTGTTTTTCCACGTGTAGTACGTGTAGCTCTGCGAAAAACCGAGCTTGGCGAGACCCTGCATGCGCTTGGGGCGCGTGAACGACTCGGACAAGAACACCACCTCGGGGTGCTGCTTTTTCACTTCGGCGATGCACCACTCCCAAAACGCGAGCGGCTTCGTGTGCGGGTTGTCCACGCGGAAGGTGGTGACGCCCTGCGCAACCCAAAAGAGAAGAACGTCCCGGCAGGCTTTCCAGAGGCCCTCCGAGCGCTCGCCCCAGAAGTTCAGCGGGTAAATGTCTTCGTACTTTTTGGGCGGGTTTTCGGCGTAGCGAATGCTGCCGTCGGGACGAATGAAGAACCACTCGGGGTGCTCTTTGATCCACGGATGATCCGGCGAGCACTGCAGCGCGAAGTCCAGCGCGATTTCGATACCGAACTCGCGGCTCGTCTTCACGAGCCGACGAAAATCCGTCAGCGTGCCGAGATCCGGATGCACGGCGTCGTGTCCGCCGTCCCGGCTGCCGATGGCCCAGGGCGAGCCCACGTCGCCCGGCTCGGCCACGCGCGTGTTGTTGCGGCCCTTGCGGTGCGTGAAGCCAATGGGGTGAATCGGCGGCAAGTAGATGACGTCGAAACCGAGCGCGGCGACCTCCGGAATGCGGCGCTCGGTGTCGGCGAACGTGCCGTGACGGTTCGGATCCGTGCCTTGGGAGCGCGGAAACAACTCGTACCACGCGGCGAACGCCGCCTCGCGCCGATCGACCACGAGGGGCAAGCCGGGCGAGCGCGACGCGTCGTGCTCGCCGAGCGCGCCGTACATCAAGTCGAGCAAGGTCTGGGAAAAAGCAACGCGCAAGCGCGTCTCCAGCGACTCGCTCGCGTCGGCCAGGGTGCGCGCCGCGTTCTCGAGCGGCGTGCGATCGAGGACGTCTTCGGAGGACAAGCGCTTCCGCACCAGCGCGGCTCCCTCGAGGAGCTCGGGCGCAATGTCCTGGCCCGCCTCGATGCGCTTTTCGAGGAAGGAACGCCACGTGCGAAATAGATCCGGCCACGCCTCGACCTGCATTTCCCACTGGCCCACGCGGTCCACCGTGAAGCGGCCGAACCAACGGTCCAAGTCGTAGTCGTAGTGGAGGGGAACGGCGCGGAGCTCGACGTCCCCGGGCCCGCGGTACAAAACGCGCGCCGTGATGAGCTCGTGGCCGTCCTTGTAGATGTCCGCACCGACCTCGACGGTGTCCCCGACGACTCGCTTGAGCGCGAAGCGCCCCCCGTCGACCGCGGGCGAGACATTTTCGATGACGAGGTGAGGCAGCGCGAGCAAATCGGTCATGGGTGGGCTTTCGAGCGACGTCCGCGAGCAGACGCGGGGGCACGGAGTTTCTTTCGGACGCGACGAGAGCGTCAAGCGGGCGTTTCTTCGGCACTCAGGCTCGGCCGAGGGGCGGCCCGGACGCGCCGGTGTTATGCACGAAAGGTGGCGCCACGTCTCGACACACTGCGCGCGATGGGCGGCTTGTACGAGGCGACCGCACACGTTGCCTCGCCGGCCACGCACGAAGAGCTCCGCGAGATCGTCCGCGCTGCTCGAGCCCAGAGCCAACACCTCACTTTGATCGGCGGCAGAAGGTCGTTCGGCGAGCACTTCTTGCCAACGCTGGGGTCGCTCGGCGTGGACACGACTCACCTCCCCAAGGAGGCGGTGCTGGTCCAAACGGCAGAAAACGGTGACGTCTGGGTGCGCGCCAGCGCTTCGCTCACCTTCGAAGCGCTGCACGACCTGTTCCCCAATCACATTCCTTACCACCCGCCCACGGGGGACCGCATTACGCTCGCAGGGGCGCTCGCGGCGTGCAGTCACGACGTCGGAGGGTTCTTTGCCGACCAAGTGCGCGCGTTCTCCTTGCTCACGATGGATGGGCAAGTCCACCACTGCTTCCGAGGAGCTCCCGGACTCGCCGGTCGCCTCTTCGAGCTGGTGCCCGGCTCGTTCGGCGCGCTCGGAGTCATCCTGGATGTGGAGCTTCGCCTGCGCTCCGTTCGATCGACCGAACGCGCCGAGGTGAGCGTTCTTTTCAAGGGCAATCACCAAAGTCACGCCGCTCTCGACCGACTGGAGGCCAGTTACCGAAGCGGCGCGCACTCGATCGGACATGGCCTCTTTCTGTTCGGCAGACGCGGTCCCGCGGTGTTGCTCGGTGACCGCTTCGTCGAGCCCACCCGCTCCGAGCCTCGCCTGCCGCTCACCGACGACGCCACGACGCGAAACATCGTTCTGCAGAGCTTGGCGCACCGCTTTCCAGGAGTCGTGCACCGATTGGCGCCGGTCGTCTTTCGACCAGGGCGAAGGTTCCACGCGACGCCCTACGGCTTTTCGTTCTACCAGCGCAGCTACGACCGCGCTCACGACTTTCTCACGGGCAACGGTTGGGCGCCCCGGGCGCTGCGTGCTCTGCGCGTGGATCCGCACCTCACCGTCTGCCATCAAACCTTCGTCATTCCCGTTTCGAGCGGCCACGACTTCCTCGATTTGTACGAGGAAGCCTTCGACGACCCGAACCTCGAAGCGCGCCTGGAGCAGCAAGACATGGTTCGGTTGCCGCCGTGTCGGTGGCCGCTCCACGCTGCGCATGGAATGACGGACGGCGCGTACCTCTTCACCGCGAGCTTCAGCGTGCGGCGACACGGAGACAGCCATTTGCGCGCCTCGAAATTCCTGGAGCACGTGTCGCTCCGCGCACGTCGCCTCGGCGTCAAGGTGCTGCTGCTCAAGCAAGCGGCTTGTGACGAGTCGGCCTTGCGCGACATGCACCGCCCCTTCGTCGAAGCGCTGCGCCCCGTGCGCCGCGAGGTCGACCCCGGCGGTCTCCTGACGTCGAAGTTCCTCGCTAAACTCGGGCTTTGAGCGCCATGAATGATCCCTCGCGTGAATTCGCGGCCGCGCGCCGCGTCCCGGGGCCGTGGACCATGCTCGTCGGCTACGCGCTGCTCGGCCTCCAGCCTTTGCCGGTCAAGGCGCTCGGCGCGAGCGGCTGGAGCGCGCCTTGGGTCGTCGTGGCGCGCTTTGCGTTCGGCCTCGCGTGCATCGCGCTCATTTGCGTGGCGCGCGGGCGCGGTCTCCGTACGGCGCAGCCCACGCTTTTGTTCTTGCGTGGTCTGTTCGGTGGAGTGGCGGTGCTGCTCTACTTCACCTCCATTCAATGGGCGGGCGTCGGACCAGGCACGCTCTTGAACTACACGTACCCGCTCTGGGCCAACGTGCTGGCCGTCGTCGTGCTCGGCCACCGCGTTCCACGCGTCTTCTGGCTGCTTTTGGCGCTCGCGCTCGCCGGGGTTTGGCTCATCACCGCGCCTTCGTTCTGGACCTCGTCCGGAACGGCGCGCGGCTTGGGTGAGCTCGCGGGCATAGCTTCCGCCGTCGCGGCGGGCGCAGCCGTTTTGTGCATCAAGCGCCTGCGCGAAACGGACGAGTCGCTCACCATCATCGCCAGCTTCTCCGTGCTCGGGCTCTTGCTGGCTTTGCCCTTTGCGCTCTTTCCCAGCGCGGCCTTCGGCGGCCCCCACGCTGGCGCCCTCCCGCCGCTCGGCGCGCCGGACGTGCTGCTCGTGTTCGCCTTGGGTGCGCTCGCGTTCGGGGGGCACTTGTACTTCACGCGCGGCTACCGCGGCACCAGCGTGCAACTTGGAACGGCGCTGTCGCTCGTCGTCCCCGTCATTGCCGCGCTCTCGGGCGCGTGGATCATGAACGAGCCGCTGGGAAGTCGCTTCATCGCGGGTGGCCTGCTCGTGCTGGGCAGCTGCTACGGCATCGGGCGACTGGGGATCACCAAGCTCCCGAACAGCGAGCACGAAGCGCCTCGAGCGTGAAACGCGGCGGGCGTGCTCCCCAGGGCCAATCGATCCAGACTGCAAGGCTCACGCGCAGACGAAGCGCTCCCGAGGGGCCATGCCGGACACGCAGTCGACGAGCCGAGAGTCAGCGAGGCCGAAGCTCAAGGTGGAGCGCGCCATGGTGTTGAACCCGCTGGCGCTCCCCGCGGACACTCATGTGCGCGAAGCGTGCGCGCTCATGCGCCGCCGGGCCGCCGAAGAGGTGCTGGTCATGCCGAGCGCGTGGTCCCCGTCCGAAGCGCCCGTTTTGCCGATCGGTATTCTCACGGAGAGCGACGCGCTCGAGCTGCTCACGCGCCGCCCGCCGCCCCTGGACGTTCCGCTTTCGGACGTCATGAGCCACCCGGTGCGCAGCGTCAGCGCGGACGACGACCTGAGCGATGCGCTGTCGCTCATGCACGAGCTCCGCGTCCACCGCATGCCCGTGGTGGCCCGAGGAACGCTGGTGGGGCTGCTCACGAGCGAGTCGGTGCTGGAGGCACAAACGGCGCACCTGCATCGGTTGAACAGACACGCCGAGCGCCTGGAAGAGGAGGTCCTTCACGATCCGCTGACGGGCCTCGCCAACCGTCGACTCTTCGAAGAGGTCCTGGAGCGGGAGCTCTCCCCGCAGAGACGCCCGCGACTTCCGCTCGGCGTTTTGATGATCGACGTGGACCACTTCAAGTCCATCAACGATACGCGCGGTCACGCCGCGGGAGACCACGTGCTCCGTCAACTCGCTACCCGCCTTCGCGACTCGACGCGCCGCGCGGATCTTTTGGCGCGCGTCGGCGGCGAGGAGTTCGCGGTGCTGGCCACGGTCGAAAACGACGACCAACTGCGCCAGTTCGCGGAAAAGCTGCGAAGCGCAGTTGCGGCGCGTCCCTTCGTGGTGCCGGAGCGCCTGCGCACCGCACCCTCTCTCTTCGGAGCCCCCGAAGG
>JAEYVE010000104.1 GCA_023432025.1 Pseudomonadota bacterium | reverse complement strand
CTTCAACGTGGGCACCCTGGCCCGCGTGGTCAAGGTCATTCGGGTCAACGCGTCCAGTTACTCGGTGGTCTTGAACGGGCTCGGTCGTTTTCACGTCACCGAGCCGCTGGGGCTCGAGCCCTACATGCGGGCCGAGGTGCAGCGCATCGCGGACGTGTCTCCTGCGGGGGCGGATTTGGCGGCGCTCGAAGAAAAGCTCCACAGCGGCCAAATCGACCAGGCCGAGTTCGAGGCGCTGCGGGAGCAGTTTGGGCTCGGTGAGCGCCTCCGCGCGAGCATGCGCGAGGTGCTCGAGCTGATGCCGGATTTGCCGCGCGAAACCGCGAGCATCTTGGACAACGTGCGCGAGCCGGGGGCGCTTTCGGATCTGGTCGCTTCGAATTTTCCGGAGGACCTCGCCGGCGTTCATGCGCGGCAGCAAGTGCTCGAAGCGCTGGACGTGCGGGAGCGAGTGCGCATCGTCTTGCGCATGGTCGAGCGCCAGCTCGAAACGCTGAAGGTCAAAGACGAAATTTCGAGCTTGGTGGCGGAGGAAATGACGCGCTCGCAGCGCGCCTACGTGCTGCGCCAGCAAATGCGCACCATCCGTGAGGAGCTCGGGGAGAGCCCGGATGACGACGAGGTGGAGCAGCTGCGCGAGCGCGTCGCGCTCGCCGACATGCCCGAGGAAGTCGACCGGACCGCCAAAAAGCAGCTCTCGCGTCTCGCCGGCATGCAGCCGCAGTCGGCGGAGTTTCAGGTGACGCGCAACTACGTGGAGTGGCTCGTGGACCTGCCGTGGCGGCATTCCACGCCGGATCGCCTCGACGTGAGTGAGGTCGCGCGTTGCTTGGACGAGGACCACTGGGGTCTCGATCGCGTCAAAAAGCGCATCGTCGAGTACAGCGCGATTCGCCAGCTCAGGAAGGACAACCGCGGGCCCATTTTGCTCTTCTTGGGGCCGCCAGGCGTCGGCAAAACCTCGCTGGGGCGTTCCATCGCTCGCGCCATGGGGCGGCGCTACGGCCGCATTTCGCTGGGCGGCGTGCGTGACGAAGCGGAGATTCGCGGTCATCGCCGCACCTACGTGGGCGCGCTCCCCGGACGCATCATTCAAGCGCTCAAGAAGGTGGGCACGAACAACCCCGTGCTCGTCTTGGACGAGGTGGACAAGATGGGCGCCGACATGCGCGGAGATCCGGCGGCGGCGCTCTTGGAAGTGCTCGATCCGGCGCAAAACGACAGCTTCGTCGACCACTATCTGGGTGTGCCGTTCGATTTGTCCAAGGTCACTTTCTTGGCCACGGCGAACTACCGCGGCGGCATCCCCGAGGCGCTTCGGGACCGCATGGAGGTCATCGAGGTGGCCGGCTACACCATCAGCGAAAAGCGGGCGATCGCGCAGAGCTTTTTGGTGCCCAAGCAGCTCCGCGAGCACGGCTTGGCGGAAAGCCAGCTCAAGTTCGAGGCCGAGGGCATCGACGCTCTCGTGGACTCCTACACGCGCGAGGCGGGGGTGCGTGGGCTCGAGCGCGCCATCGCGTCCGTGTGCCGTGACATGGCCGTGCGACTCGCCGAGGGCGGCACCGTGGAGGACGTTCGCGTGACTCCAGAGCTCGTGCGCGACCTGATGGGACCGCCACGCCATCGTCCTGAGCTTCCGGACCGCAAGCAAACCCCCGGTGTTGCCGTGGGCCTGGGCGCGAGCGGCGCGGGCGGGGAGGTCTTGCTCGTGGAGGTGACGCGCATGCCGGGCAAAGGCAACGTGCGCATCACGGGCAATTTGGGGCCGATTTTGACCGAAGCCGCGCACACGGCCGTTTCCTTCGTGCGCTCCAAGTCCGAGCTTTTGGCGCTCGATCCGGAGTGGATCAAGTCCATCGACTTGCACATGCACATCCCGCGCGCTCGCGCGGTGCAGGACTTCGCGGGCATCGGAGTCACCATGTTTTGCGCGGTGGCGTCGCTGCTCTTGGACGTTCCGTGTCGCTCGGACATTGCCGTCGTCGGTGAGCTCACGCTGCGCGGCAGCGTGCTGCCGGTGGGGGGCGTCAAAGCCATGATGCTCGCCGCCCACCGCGCTGGGCTGCGTGAGGTGCTCTTGCCTGCGCGCTCCGAGCCGGATCTCGTCGAGGTGCCCAAGGAGGTCCGCGACGAGCTCAAGGTGCACCTGGTGAGCCGCGTGGACCAAGTGTTGTCCTTGGTGCTGGATCGCCCGGACCACCTGGAGCCGACGCCCAGCCGCGCGGCGCCCTCCGCGGGCGAAATGCAGCTTTGAGCGCCGGCCAGCACGGGCGCCCGGAGGCGTTCTCCCGAAGGACCGGCGGTCGAGGCGCCTCCGTCTCTCCGTCCTCGGGGGCGGGCCCCTCCTGGGAGGATTGCTCTCTTCCCCCCTGCGGGCGGCGAGGCGGTGGCACCTCGACCTGAGGGCGTTGTGGGGAAGCGGCGCTGTCCGCGGCCAGGCGCCTTCAGACGCCCTCAGAGCCCGTCCAGGCGCCCCTAGAGCGGCGAATTAGCCACCACAGGGCGCTCAGGAGCGGCGAAGCAACCGTCACGGAGCGTTCGCCTGGAGCACACACGCGCCGTTCACGCAGCTCGTCTGCGCGACGTTCGTGCAGTCGGCGTCCTTCGTGCATGACGGGGCGCAGCGGGCCTCGTCGAGCTCGACGCAGGTGAGCCCTTCCGCGCAGTGGGTGCCCTCGCCGAAACAATCGTCTGGTGCCCCGCACGGTAGGAAGCGACCGGGCGCGCCGCTCGTGCAGCCGCGCCAGCGAAGCGCGTGCGGGTTGGCGTAGCCGCACACTTCGCCGCGCTCGGCTTGGCCGAGCGCGAGGTGCGCTTGCTCGCGCACCGTAGCGCCCTCGCTGCTGCACGAATCGTCGAAGACGCGCACCTCTACGCTCTCGAGCGTGCGAGGCACCTTCACGGTGAACGAGAGGTCGTAAATGCACCAACCGCACTTGGCCGAGCTGCAGGAGGGGTTTTCCAGCCGAAGGTCGAGCTTTCCATCGTCGGTGAGCTCGGCCTCGGGCCGCCAGTGCTCGTTTTCGCTGCAGCCGTCCGCGTGGTTCGTCACCTGAATGTTGACGGTTTCCGCGTCCAGCCGCTCCCACACGAAACACGTGAGGCCGTCGTAGCGATCGTCTTGGAATGCGGACTCGTTTTGAGGCCCGTGGCCGAGAGCTCGCAGGCGTGGAGCGCGTGCCCGCTCGCCCTGAGGCGTCGCGGAAGGCTCCCCCGATTTGCACTCGGTGGAGGAGAACTCGAGCGAAGGATTGCCCGACTCGGTTCCATTACAGGCGCCGAGCAAGAGCGCGCTCATCAGCCCAAGCGCAGCACTGCCGCAGACGAAAGCTCGACACCCGATCATGGTTCGGACTCCTGGTAGCGTTTCGAGAGAGGAAACATTTGGAAGTTGACTTGCAAGACACGCTCGGGGCGGCCGTCGCTTTCGGCGTATTGCAAGAGCTCGCGTCGAAACGCCTGCAAACGCCGCTTCAAGTCCGGCAGCTTTCGCTCGTCCACGCACAGCGTGAGCGAGGCAATTTCTCGTTCTTCGGGCGGAAAACGGTCGATGGCTTCGGCGGCCTGCGCGATCATCGCGCGGTGGTAGTCGGCGATGTGGTGGCCTTGCGGCGCGGGCCCCGTGGTCACCAGGGCTTCGGCGGGGACCAAGCGACCGTCGTCCGTGCGCCGCAAGAGCCCGAGCGAGAGCAGCGTCGCCAGTGCTTTTTTTGCCTGGGCGGTGGTGATGCTCGGCACGAGCTGGCGCGCAATGAACGCTGGATCTTCGCGGAAGTCCTCGCGCGCCGCGAGCTCGCGGATGGCTGGGACGTACCAGCTGGAGTGATAGGCGCTCTGGTGCGCGGCGAGCTGGTGGAGCGCTTTTTCCGGCTTGAGACGTGTGAGGCGCTCGTACGACCGAGCGCGTTCCCGCGTGGTCTTGGCTTGACCGTAGGCGACGAGCTCGCAGAAGTAGTCGCCGGAGGCGCCGCGAAGGCCGAACGCTTGCGCAAATTTGGCCGCGGCCTCCGCGGACAAGTTGCGTTTGCCCTCCATCACCAACTTCAAGAAGTTGGAGGAACGAAAGCCCGCGCGGCGTGACACGGCGCGGTGCGAAAACCCGTACTCGTGCGCCTTTTTGAACGCATAGAGATCTCGCAGCGCCGCCCGATGGTCGAGGTACGCAAAGATGTTTACTGGCTCGGGCTCACCCACGACGCCAGTATGGGCAAGATGGGGTCAAAATAACCTGAAAATGAGCTCTGGGTGTTTACCAAACGTGTACCGCTCGTACACGCAAGAAGGCCCCGTCCCCGAAGCGTTCGCCGCTATCGGCCAGGTCTCCGTGGACGGCGCTCCGCTCTGTGCGTCGGCGGTTCGCTGGCTCACGAGCAATCCGGGCCCCAGCAACGGCAAATCGCGCATTGGTCGGCTAGAGTCCGCGCGTGGTGAGTGAATCGTCCGATAGCGGGCGCGAGGTTTGGGTGGCCCGCGAGTCTTGGTGGGGTTTGGCAGGGACGGCGCTTCTGCTCGGCGCGCTTGGTTTTCTGCCGCTCCTGGGAGGTCCGCGTTACGAAGCTGCGTTGGTGAGTGGCCTCGTGGCTCCGCCGATCGCTGCTGTTTCGGGCGCACTTTTCGCGAGCCGCATGTCGGGGCGGGCGCCCATTTGGGTGCTGGGACGCGCGCTCACCGCCGGGGCGCTTTACGGCGTCGCCGTGGTGGGGATCGCGTTCCTGCACGGAGCGCGCGTGGGGTTCTGCGATCCGTGGTCGGGCTTCGTGCTGCAGCTGCTCGGGCCCAGCGCTGGGGCCGTGCTCGGCTCGGCTTGGGGCGCAGTGGCGGGTACGGCCGTTGCTGCGCTGGTTGCGGGTGGTCTCGTGCGCCGCCGCCGGCTGTTCGCGGTCGCGGGAGGTCTCTTGGGGCCGCTCGTGGGCGTCGTGGTGAGCGTGCTCCGGTTCGTGACGAGCCCTATGGTGTTCGCGTTCGACCCCTTCGTCGGTTACTTCGCGGGGCCGCTGTACGAGGTGGTTTCGGTTCCGGTGGATCGCCTCCTCACGTATCGCGCCGGCACTTTGGCGACGCTCTTGGCGCTCGTGGGGTGCGCGCTTCACGTGGGATGGGTGGGAGGCCCTCGGGGGCTCAGGTTTCGTTGGCTGCGCCCGCCGGACACCAGCGTGAGCGTAGTCACAGCGCTGTTCGCGGGGCTCGCGGCGGCGCTCGCAGCTTCGGGCACGAGCCTGGGGCACTTCAGCACCACCGCGAGCATCCGTGAGGCGCTGGGTCGCAGCCTCAGCTACGGGCGCTGCGACGTGACGTACGCCGCGCACCTGCGCGCGAGCGACGTGCTTCGTCTAGCTCGTGAGTGTGACGGACACCTGCACCAGCTCGAGCGACATTTCGGGGTTTCCGGACCCGAGCGCGTGACGGTGTTCTTGTTCGCCGACGCAGGGCAGAAGGGGCTCCTGATGGGCGCGGCGAACACGTACATCGCCAAGCCGTGGCGCCGCGAAATTTACCTGCAGCCGGCGGGCTTTCCTCACCCCGTGCTCCGTCATGAGCTGGCGCACGTGGTGGCGGGGAGCTTTGGCGCTGGGCCGTTCCGCGTGTCGGGGCCGCTCGGGGGCTTGGTGCCCGATCCGGGGCGCGTCGAGGGCATCGCGGTGGCCGCGGCGCCTCGCGAGGACGCGGACATCACCACCGAGCAATGGACGGCGGCCATGAAGGAGCTCGCGCTCTTGCCGTCGCTCGACCAGGTCTTCCGGCTGACGTTCTTCGGGCAAAGCTCGGCGCGTGGCTACACCGTGGCGGGCGCGTTCATGGACTGGCTGGGGCGCACTCACGGTCGAGAGAGCGTGCGCGGCTGGTACTCTGGCGAAACTCTCGAGGCTTTGACGGGCCACACGCTCTCCGAGCTGGAGCAGCGCTGGCATGCGCACTTGAGCTCCATCGCTCTGCCCGACGCCGTCTTGCGTGAGGCCAAGGCGCGCTTCGAGGCGCCAGCGATTTTCGGTCGCACGTGTCCGCACGAAGTGGATCGCTTGTACGGTGAGGCGGCGTCCCTTCTGGCCGTGGGAGACGCGCGACAAGCCCAGGATCGGCTCGACCACCTGCTCCGCCTCGATCCGTCACATGGACCGGCGCGGGTTCTCCTGCCCGCGTGTGCGCTGCGCGCGGGGGCGCCAGAGCGCGCGCTCCGCGCGTACGAGGCCCTTGGCGTGGACGCCACCCGGACGAGCCCCGAGCGAGTCGACGCGCTCGGGGCGGCCGGAGATACGGCGTTCGCGCTGGGTCGGCTGTCCGAAGCTCGCGCGCTGTACGACCAAGCGCTCGAAGGAGCGGTGGGGGAGCACCAGCGACGAACGTTGGAGGTCAAGCGCTGGGCGCTCGGAGCGTCTCCCACCGCGCGGAGCGCCATCAAGACGTTGCTCATCGGCGAGCCCACCACGGGGCCTCAGTGGGAGCTCGCTGCACCGGAGATCGGCGCGTGGGCGGTGCGGGAGCCCGACAACGGGCTACCGGCGTACTTGATTGGCAGAAACCTCTACGGGCGCGGGTTCTTTCGCCAGGCGGCGGAACACCTGGAAGCCGCTCTCGCGCGCGAGTTGCCGCTCGCGAGCGTGCAACGCGAGGCTTTGCGTATTGCTTTTCTGGCGCGCTGCGCGGTAGCCGATCCGCCGCGCGCGCGGATCAGCTATCGCGCTCTTCGCGCGCTACCGCTCTCCGACGCACGTCGGGAAGGCTTGGAGAGCCTCGCCGAACGTTGTGGCGTGACGTCGCCCGAAGACATGAAAACGCCCGTTGACTGACCGCGCAGAGTGGTCAGAAGCGGAACGCTCCCGACAAAGCGACTCCGTAGCTTGGCCGCCCCCAAGAGTCCGCTCGTTCGGCGCCGGCGCGCAGACTGGGCGCGTCCAGCGCCGCGCCCAATCGCCCATGGAGGAGCACCCCGGTCGTGTCGTTCACGAAGTAGCCGAGGAGCGAGTCCGCTTCGGCAAGCGCGCTGGAGTGCTCGGCCGCTTCGGATTTGGTTTCCCCCGACGGGGTGGCGATGAACGAGGTGTGGCGCACGCCAAAGCCGACTCCGAGTCGGCAAACCAAGGGTGACGAACAGGGAAGCGCGACGCCGCCACGAACGAGGAGGGACGCCTCTCGCGCTTCGATGGTGCCGCGCTCGGTGCGCCACCGCGCCGGCGACAACGAGCCGTCCACGCCGGCGCCCACGTAAGCGAGACCGAAGGTCCGGAGGATGAGCAGCTCGGCGCCAGCGGCGAAAGACGCATCCGGTGCGGGCTTTTGGAGGAGCGGCCCCAGGGCGAGGAGCCACGCGTGAGAACCACGAGCGGGGACGACGGGGGCCTCTTCCGCGTTTTCGTGGGGTACCGCTTTTTCTGCCGAAAGCGCCTGAGCTGGCTCGGGATCGGCGGAGGGCTCGCGACGGGCCTCCGACCACTGGGTGAAGGTGAGAACCGCGTCCGCGACTTCCCCATCGCGCAGGCTCTTGTCGCGGAGTGACTGCACCAGCGCCGCACGCAGTGCCTCGACGGCGCGGATGGCCACCACCTCCGCCGTGCTGGAGGTGCGGCTCAGGTCCACCTGTTGCGTCAGGGGTGCGTCGGGAGAAGCACCGTGCGCGAGAATTTGCACGGTGTTGCCGGTGCGAATGAGAAGCAGGCGCCCCACGGGCGCGGGGAGCGCTCCTTCCGACGCCGTGCCGTCGACGAGGCGCACGCCGAACCCCACGGCGCGCAGCTCCGCTTGAATGCGCAAGAGAGCTTCGCCCACCGGAGGATCGGTGGAACCCACAGCTTCGAGCTCCACTACCGCGGCGGACGTCGCCGGGGTGCCCACGCCCGTCAGCGCGGCTCCGCCGCCAGGCGTTTCGCCGCCAAAGCAAACAGCACTCGTGAGAAGGGCAGCGAGCGTGGCCCCCGAGGTGAGGCGAGTGGTGCGGCGGAGGGCGGTCACGAATCCGCTAGTCGTTCGCGAGCGCGCGGGCTGCGCCAACGTACGCCCCGCCCGGGAAACGCTTCAGGTATTCGATGGCGAGCGGTCGAGCTTTGGCTTTGCCCGAAGTGGCTTGAACGATGAGCATTTTGCGGCCCAGCGCTTCGGCTGCGAACACGCCGCGCGGTGCGGCAGCGAGGTACGCGTCGTACTGACGTAGGGCTTCGCCTTGTTTGCCTCGCTGCTCTGCGAGACGCCCCAAGAAGAAGCTGGCGTTGCGACCCGCGTCCTGGGCGCCGTGGCGCGCTTGGAGCTCCTTCCAAGTGCGCTCCGCCAACGTAAGGTCTCCCGTGTAGCGCGCTGCTTGGGCGAGCTCTTGGAGCTCGGAGGGAGCCTTCGTCCGCAGCACGTGGTCCACACCGGCAGACTTGGCAGAGTTCACGATTTGCTGGAAACGGCCGGCAGCAGCCAAAGAGCGGTAGCTCTCTTGGGCGCCGCGCGCCGTCGTGGGCCCCAAGGCGCCAGCGGCGGGGGGATCCGCTTGGGTGCCCGCCGCTTCCTGGGCAGCGCCGCCCTCCACGGGAGCGGCGTCCGTCTCCATTTTGACGCCGCTGGCATCCGTGGGCCCGACCGAGTCGCCCGCCAAGTCGCTGGTCTGTGCCGTATCGGGGAGGTGCAGCGTTTGTCCCGCGCCCAGAGCGCGTTCGCGCCCACCGGCTTCTGCGACGATGACGCGGCCCTCCGTCATGGCTACGTCGAAGCGCCCACTCGTGGGCTCATAACCAAGGCGGAACGCGGTTCCGACGACGCGCACCTCGTACGCGCCCGCGCGGAAGCGGTAGTCCGTGTCGTCCTGGTGCACGACCTGCACCGAAAGCTGTCCGCGTGCCAAACGAACCGCGACCCGTCCGCTCGGCTCCACATGAACGCGGAGCGTCGTGTACGGCGCGAGCTCCACACGACTCTGATCCGAGAAAACCAGCGCCGCTGGCTGCTCGTCCGTCGCGACGAGCTGTCCCTCTGCCTCGATTTCAGTGGGATCGCCCGCGCGCGATGAGCCGTTCCGCGCGCCTTCGACGACGTAGGTGAGGGCGCCAGGCGAGCTCTCGGAGGCGCCCCAGCGCGACACTCCAAAAACCACCAAAACGACGACGAACGCTCCGGCGACCGCGAGGGCGCGCCCTCCAAACGACCCCGACACCCAACTCCAGCGCCGGCTCACATCCCGCGACGCCGGCGGCACCACGTGGAGATGACTGGACTCGAGACGCTTTTCGATGAGCCGCCAGCTCGCCTCCGGGTCGTCCTTGCGGCGAACCGTGAGGTGTTCCTCGGAGAGGGCGCGGAACGCTTGCTGCACCTCGCCGTCCGTGAGGGGGGTGCGCTGCTTCGTGTCTTGGTCAACCATCTTGACCTCCGGTCTCACCGCGACCGGCCTTGTTTTGCCCGCCATTGTCCTGCCCAACACTCGGGCCGCCGCGGCTCGGCCCGCTGCCCGTCACGGTCAGCCCAGCTGTTTCCTGCGCCGCCCTATCGAGCTGCGTCCGCTCTTGACTCGCCTTTTCTTGACTCGCCTTGTCGCGAATGTAGTCGGTGAGCAGAGGGTTTTTCTCGACGCGACGTCGCACACGCTCGCTCGCTCGCTGGTAGCGCCGCTTGGCGGTGGAGTGCGAAATGTTCAATGCGCCGGCGACCTCGAGTAGCGGCAGGTCCTCCAGCGCGTGGAGGACGAACGTCAGCCGTTCCTCCTCTCCGAGCTCGTCCAAAATGCGGCTGAGCTGGAGGAGCGCGGCCTTGGCCTGTGGATCGTCCGTGCCTGGCGCGCGCTCGAAGAGCCCGTCGTCGTTCTCTCCGAAAAAGAGGCGGCGCCGCTTTCGCCGTCTGAGCTCGCGGCGCACGGTATTCATCGTGACCGACACGATGTAGCTACGAAGGCCGCCCGCGGAACGGATGTTCCGCGCGCTTTCGTAAAAGCCGACGAACACGTCCGCGGTCAGGTCCTCGATGTCCGCGTGGGGGCCCAGTGACTTGATGAGCAAGCCGCGCACGAGCGAGAAGAAGTCGTCGTACGCGCGACGCTGCCACCCGGATACGCCGCTCTGAATAGCGTCGTACAGGTACTGCTCGCGACCGCTGGGGGCGGGTTTCGGGGTCACCATGGACGTCGAAGCGACCGGTACTTCACGCAAGAACGACGACGCGTCCCGGAGCCCGCAGGCAGCCAAGGGCGCATCTTGTAGTAGCGCGCCGCGGTCCTTTGCGACAAGCGAGAACGAGGTCACGAGACCTGAGCAGAGTCACGTGGCGTGGTTTTCAGTTCAAAATTCCGCCGCGTTCTGCAGGCTGCGGCGCGCTCCGCATTGGCTGACTGGAAAAGCAGCGTTTTCGAGGAATCCCGACTTGGATTCGGAGTGGCACCCGCGCCCCGGGGTTGCGCGGGACGACACCGCGCGGCGCACCTTGCGGCGCCAAAACTCGCCCTCAAAGCTCGTGAGTTTCGCGGTACAGTGCGGCCCATGACGCAGAGCTCGCCGCGTGTTCGTCGCCTACGTTCCGTGGCGACGCGTTGTTGGCGTGTGCTCGCGTTTGGTGCCGTCTCGTGTGGCGCTGCCTGTGCCGAATCCGCGTACACATTCTTCCAAGACGGGATTGGCAGCGGGGGCTCGGGTGGGGAAGTCACGTCCGGCGTAGGTGGCTCGGGTGGCCTCTCGGGCGGTGGAGGCCTCGCGAGCACGGGGGGACGAGCGCCACATCCGGGCAGCGCAGGCTCGGGCGCCGGCGGGGCGGGGCCGTGTCAAAGCACGGACAATCCTTCGCTCACGACGGTACGTCTCGAGTTGGCGGGCACGGGGTTGTGCTTCGGTCGGGGCGTGTCTTCCGTGCTCGTGACCGATCCCATTTATTTCATTTCACTCCTGCGCTGCGATTCGAGCCCCGAGCAGCTCTGGACCGTTCGCGCGTTGGATGCAGAAGCCGTCGAAGTCAGAAACGAGAGCTCCGGCTTCAACCTCGACGTTCAGTTTGCAGCGCCGGACGATGGCACTCCGTTCGTGCTCTTCGAGCCGCACGAGCTTTACAACCAGCGCTTCCACCAGAGGTCGGTCGAAGGGGGCTTTGCGTTGGCACCGCTGCACGCGCCGTCGAAGTGTTTGACGGAACGCGACGGAAAGTTGGGGCTTTGGGCGTGCGACCCCACGGGCGCTCATCAGGCGATTCGAACGCTCGAGTGCGAAGAGTAAAACGAGTGGGCTCCGTAGCTGGCGGCACGGAGCGTCGAGTCGCGCCACCGAGCGCGCCGGGCGTCGTCCGCGGGAATTCACGCACTTTGCGGGTGCATCCGCGTGCGGGTGCGCTTTGCGCGCCGCGAGGGTTGATCTGACGTGTCCTCGCGCTAAAGCACCGAGCCGTGGTGGCTCCGACGTTCAGCCCCAAGCTGCGGAAGCTTCGAAAGCTTCTGACGCCTCGCACAGGAGCGATCTTGCTCGCTCTAGGCGCGTCCGTGGCGACTGCCGCCTGGCTCCGTTCGCGAGGTGACGCGCGAGCGGAGGCACCCGCTTCGCCTGCGTCCGCCGGGCAAGCGAGCGAGGGCGTGCCACCCACGTCCAGCTCCGCCCGTGCGCTGTCGACGGTCGAGGTCGACCACGGTGAGCTGGACACGTTGGCGCCGGAGGGCGCCCCGCGCCTCTCCGCGACCAAAATCGCCACCACCGTCTACAAGTTGCCCAACGTGGGCTCGCGCCGTTTGGGCTACGTGCGCCTGGGCGGAGTCGTCGAGCGGGATCCGGAGCCGGTACGCGGACAGGGCTGCAAGGGCCAGTGGTATCGCATCTATCCCTTTGGCTTCGTGTGTACGGACGACGCCACGACGGACCTCGAAGATCCTCTGGTGCGCGCGACGTCTCGGCGCCCCGATCTCTCCAAGCCGCTGCCGTATCCGTACGGCTTCGTGCGCGCGACCGCGCCGCAGTACCTGAGAATTCCCACGAAGAAGGTGCAGTCCGACAGCGAGTTCCAGCTTGCAGAGCACATGACGTGGTACTCGCAGAACGCCGCCGAGGTGCAGAAAGTCGTGCTCGGCGCGAACGATGTGCCGCTCGACGCGCGAGGTGTGGCCGTGCCTGGCCTCGCCGCGAAAGAGGGTTTTCGCCCGTCGACCGAGCTCACCATCGACGAGCTGTTCGGCGCGTCGCGGCCGGACGCGGAGCCTCCCTTCTGGCTCGAAGGCGGCAAGCGCCTCATCCCGAACGTCTCCGACTTCAAAGTGCCGGAGTACGCGTGGTTCGCAGACCGCGTCAGGAGAAAAACAGGCCTCTCGTTCATTGGCGCCTTCAACACGAAGGACGAAGACCTCGAGCGTCACTTTGCCATTACGGTCGACATGCGGCTGATCCCGACGACCAAGGTCAAGCCCGACACCGGTTCGCCCTTTCACGGCATCGAAATCACGGACGCGACGCATTTGCCGCTCGCCTGGGTCACGACGCAGAACGCCACCACCTTCCAGCTCGTCAAAGGCAAGGACGAGGTGCGCGCGGCCGAGCAGGTGCCTTTCCGCGCGCTCGTGCCGCTCTCCGGCAACGCGCGCATCAAGGCGGGCAAGCGCTTCTACCAAACCCTGAAGGACAAGACGCGGTGGCTGCCCGCGGAGTCCCTGTCCATCGTTCACGCGCCGAGCGTTTGGCCAGAGCCAGCCGAAAAAGGCCAAAAATGGATCGATATTTCCATCGCGCAGCAAGTGCTCACCCTCTACGAAGGCAAAAAGGCCAAGTACGCAACGCTCATTTCGTCGGGGCGAGACCGCTTCGGGGACCCGAAAAAAGATCTGACGACACCGCTCGGTGACTTTCGGGTGCAGAGCAAGCACATCGCAGCGGCCATGGACTCCGAGGAAAACTCGACGGTTGCCGGAGGACAGCGCAGCCACGCCCCCAGCATGGACGCAGAGGCCCGCGCGACCGTCGAGCGTTTGAAGAAGGCAAAAGCCTCGGGAGCGAAGTTTTCGGCGGAGGACGAGCGCCGCTACCAAAACATCGAAAAGGGGCGGCACCCCGAGTACGGCGTCACGCGGCGGCGCGGGGCGGCGGGCTTCGAGCTGCGCGACGTACCGTGGATTCAGTACTTTTCCGCCGGGTTCGCGCTCCACGGCGCGTACTGGCACGATGTTTTCGGAACACCGCGCAGCCACGGCTGCGTGAATCTCGCGCCCATCGACGCGCGGATCGTCTTCAATTGGACCGATCCGCCCGTTCCAACCGGGTGGCACGGCGTCAACGTGGGCGCGGACATGGGCGAAGGAAGCTGGATCCACATTCGTCGCTGACGCCCTGGCGGAGTCGGCCACGCGCTCGGCGATAGCGCGCCACGCTTCACGTCACGCTCTTTGCCTCTGCGCTCGGCGCGCTCCGCCCGGACCCGAGCGCGTCACGCTTCCGCTTCTGCGCCGAGCTCGCTCAGCTCTGCCTCGACCGATTCCCACTCTACCATGGCGTCCTCGATGATCTTGTCGAGCTCCGTCTTGCGTGCCTCGAGCTTCTCGATGTCTGCGTTCTTGGTCTTTTCGTAGAAGGTCGGCTCCGCGTACCGCTCCAAAATGCCGTTTTTTTCGTTCTCGGAGCTCTCGATGAGCGCCAGCAGCTGATCGCGGCGCTTCGGCAGGTTCTTGCGACGATTTTCGCGGCGTTTGCGCTCTTCCCACGAAAGCTGTGGCTGCTTGCCCTCGAGCGCCTCCCGCTTTTCCTTTTTTGCTTTGAGCGCGACGGCGTCGGCGTCCAGGTGATCCGCTCCGTCTTGCGCGAGGTAGTCTTCGTAGCCCCCCATGAAGTCGTGCAACCCGTCGGCGCGGAGCTCGATGACGCGCGTCGCCAAGCGGCTCACGAAGTAGCGATCGTGAGAGACGAAGAGCAGCGTTCCTTCGTAGGTGGAGAGCGCCTCCGTGAGCGCGTCGATGGTCTCCAAGTCCAGGTGATTCGTGGGCTCGTCCAGCACCAAGACGTTGGGTTTTTCGACGCAAATACGGGCAAAAACGACGCGCGCGGCTTCGCCGCCGGACAGCGTCATCACGCTCTTTTCCACCTCACTTCCAGTGAAGAGCATGCGTCCCAGCTGCCCGCGCACGAACGTCGTGGGCTCCGCCGGGCAAGCGTTCCAAACGAAGTCCAGCGGGGTCAGCTTGGGGTCGTTCAAAAGCTCGTGGTGATCTTGCGCGAAGTACCCCACTTTGGCGTGGAGCCCCCACGCGTGCTCGCCCGCGTCGGCCTTCAGGCGGTCGACCAAGATGCGCAGAAGCGTGGATTTTCCGATACCATTGGCGCCAATGATGGCGACGCGCTCGCCGCGGCGCACGTCGAAGCCGACGTTGGCGAGCACCTTCTTGTCGCCGTAGGCCTTGCTTACGCCCTCGACGTGGAGCACGTCCTTGCCCGTTTGGCGGACTTGCTCGAAACGAAAGAGCGGGGCTCGTCTGGACGACTGCGCAAGCTCTTCGACCTCGATGCGCGCGATTTGTTTGAGGCGGCTCTGGGCTTGACGGGCCTTGGTCGCCGAGGCACCGAAGCGCTCCACGAACGCCTTCTTCTGGGCGATGACGCGCTCTTGCTTGGCGATTTCCGCCTCTTTGCGCTCGCGGATTTCCGCCTTCGCTCCCAGGAACTGGGTGTAATTGCCGGCGTACTCCGTGATGGTTTCGTAGTCGACGTCCAGCATGCGGTTGGCAACCGCGTCCAAGAAGCGCCGATCGTGTGAAATGACGACGGCGGCGCCCTCGTAGCTTTGCAGGAACTGCTCGAGCCAACGGATGGACAGGATGTCGAGGTGGTTCGTCGGCTCGTCGAGAAGCAGCACCTCCGGGCGCCCCACCAGCACCTGCGCCAAGAGCACACGCAACTTGAAGCCGCCGGACAGCGTGCGGAGCGGCTCGTTCAGCTGGACCGCTGGGATGCCCAACCCCACGAGCATTTCTCGCGCGCGCGACTCCAACGTGTAGCCGTCCAGGCGCGCGACCCGCTCGTTCAACTCGTTCATGCGCGAAACGCTGGGCAGCGCCTCGTGGCTCAAGCGATCCAGCTCCGCGAGCGCGTCGAACACCTCCGCGTCGCCGCGCATGGCGACGCTCAAGATGCGCTCCTCGTCGGAGGCGAACTGGTTTTGGCGGAGCACGCCGAACCGAATTTCCTTGCCGAAGACGATGCTGCCTTCGTCGATGGGCTCGTCGCCGGCGAGCATGCGCAAGAACGTCGTCTTGCCGCTGCCGTTGGCGCCGACGAGGCCGTAGCGGCAGCCGGGGTTCAGTTGCAGCGTCACCCCCTCGAACAGCGTCTTGGGACCGAAATGCTTGCCGAGGCCAGAGAGAACGATCATTTCCGCGCGCGGGTGCTACGCCGCCGAGAGGCCTCCGGCAAGCCGCTCTTGGCTCGTGACGGCCATCCGGGGAGGGTAGGAGGGCGCCTTTCGTGGCGCGAGGTGCGGGGAGCCCGCAGACTGGGGGACGCGCCAGACCAAGTGCGAAAGCGCGCGAGGGGGAGGAGACACCATGGCGAAGGAACGTCTTTGGCGAGCCACGTGGCGCGGAACGGTTGCCTTGGGCAGCGCTTTGTCGCTCGCTGCTTGTTCGAGCCAGAAGGAGCCGACGCGCCCCACTGCGGCGCGCGCTGCCGTCAGCCAGCCGCCGCCCGGGCGAGTGGTCGCCGAGCGCGGCACGGCGCGCGCGGTGACGCCGGAGGAGGCAGAGCTCATCGCCGCCAACGCGTACATCTTCGGGTATCCGCTCGTCGTGATGGACGTGACGCGCCGTGTGATGACGGCGGTACCGCGACCGGACGCCGAGCGGATGCGCGCGCCCATCAACCAGGTGGTGAGCGCGCCGCGTTTCCCCGATCCGAGCTTTACGGACGTGGTCCGTCCAAACTTCGACACGCTGTACTCGAGCGCTTGGCTCGATTTGAACGCCGAGCCCGCCATTTTGAGCGTGCCGGACATGGGGGAGCGCTACTACCTGATGCCGATGCTCGACGCGTGGACGAACGTCATCGCTTCTCCTGGCACGCGCACCAGCGGCCGAGGGCCGAGCACGTACGTGATCATCGGCCCGCGCTACGCGGGCAACGTGCCCGCAGACGCGCACGTGGTGCGTTCCCCGACGCGTTACGTGTGGATGATCGGCCGCATTGCGACCCGACCCGGAGCGGACGTCAAAGCGGTCAACGAGCTACAAAACCAGATCCGAGTCAAACTGCTGGGTCGCTCGGGCGCGCCCGCGGACGCGCGCACGGCGCCTGCGACCGTGGACCCGTCCGTGGACACGAAGACGCCTCCGCCCGCGCAGGTCGCGCGGATGAAGCCCGAGCAGTTCTTTGGTCGCTTCGCCGAGCTCACGCGGGACAACCCGCCGTCCGCGGCGGACGCGCCCATCGTGGCCTCGATGGCGCGGCTGGGCATCGTCCCCGGTGCCGCCTTCGACGCCGGCGCGCTGGGGCCGGAGGTGCGCGCGGCCATCGAGCGCGGCGCGGCGCGCGGTCAGCGGACGATTGAGGAGCAAACGGCGCGCGCTGTCGACGGTCCCGGTTGGACGACGATGGGGCCGAACGTCGGGAGCTACGGCACCGACTACATGACGCGCGCCAAGGTGGCACTCGGAGGGCTCGGCGCCAACCTGACCGCGGACGCCGTCTACCCAGTGACGGACCGAGACGCGAACGGGCGGCCTCTGGATGGTCGTCATCGCTACGTGTTGCGTTTCCGCGAGCCGCCGCCGACCAAGGCGTTTTGGTCGCTCACGGTCTACGACGACAAAGGCTACGCGATAAAGAATGCTCTCAATCGCTACTCGATTGGCAGCCAATACCCGCTGACGCGCGACGAGGACGGCTCCGTAACGCTCTTCATTCAATCCGAGGAGCCTAGGGACGAGCAGAGCCGCGCCAACTGGCTCCCTGCGCCGCGTGGGCCGTTCAACCTGACGTTGCGCATCTACGAGCCCGACGCCCGGGTCAACGACGGCAGCTGGAAGATCCCCGCGGTCGAACGCGTTCCCTGACGCTCGCCTGACGCTCGCCCGTGGGGACGCGGCAGGGGCGCGCGACTTCGTCGTCCCGCGGCCCTCCTTGTCTGCTCGCTGACCGAATGTGGGCTGACCGAATGTGAGCTGACCCGAAGGTGCTGACGGCGCCGAGGCGAGCCTCGGCGCTCGTGGCCGAGGCCGTGAGACGGAGCCAGCATTTGGCAGCGAAGGGAGCGAGCGAGTGATGCATGCACTCACGGTGATCGCGCGGATTTTGTTGGGAGCGATCTTTCTGGTCCACGGACTGAACGTGTTCTTCGGGTTCTTTCCGATGCCGCCGCTCGAGGGGGCCGGCGGCGCCTTCATGAGCGCCCTCATTCAGTCCGGGTACTTTCTGCCGGCATTGGCCACGATGGAAATCGTCAGCGGCTTTCTGTTGCTCGTGGCGCGCTACGTGCCTTTGGCGCTCATCTTGTTGGCTCCCCTGACGCTGAACATTCTCGCCTTCCACGTGTTTTTGGCGCCAGCGGGGCTGGTGTTTGCCATCGTGCTCGTGGGGCTGAACGTGTTTCTCGCGATCGCCTACCGCGACTCCTTCGCCGGGGTGCTCCGGCACGACGCCGAGCCGATGCGGCGCCGCGCCAGCGCCCCGGTGCATTTGGGCGAGGGGCCGCGCGGTCCCGACATTCGCGAGCCCGCGGAAGCCTGAGGCCTCCGGGGGGGCACGCGAGCCTGCTCGGTGCGCCTCAGGGGTCGCCGAACTCCACAGGGAGCGGGCTGATGGCGAAGGCGGAGTTGATGACACCCACGTGCGAGTACGTCTGCGGGAAATTGCCGAGCTGAGTGCCCGTTTCGGGGTGAATGTCCTCGCTGAAGAGCCCCACGTGGTTCGAGTATTTGAGCATTTGTTCGAAGGCAGCTTCCGCCTCTTCCGTGTGGCCCAGACGCGCCAACGCTTCGACCAACCAAAACCCGCACACCGTGAAGGTGGCGTGGGTGTCGCCAATGCCGTCGTGGTGACGGTAGCGATGCATGAGGTGCCCGCGAATCTGAAGTGCCTCCTGGAGGCCGCGCAGATGGGACTCGGCGCGTGGGTGATCTTTGGTCAAATACCCCAAGTTCACCATCATCAGCATGGCGGCGTCGGGGTGCTGTGTGCTCGTCGAGTCCCCGTAGAAGCCTCGCTCGGGCGACCAACACTTTTCCTCGATCAAGGTCTTGGCTTGCTCGGCCAGGCCGAACGCCGTCTTGCGCAGGTCTTCGTCGGCGATGCGTTCGCCGATGCGTGCGCCCACCATGCCGCCGACCCAGTGAAAGAGGAGTGAGAAGGTGTGCACGCGGTTGTCGTCGCGGATTTCCCAGATCCCCGCGTCCCGCTCGTGCATCACGTCCCCAATGTGCTTGAGCAGGCGCTTGACCAGGCGCACCGCGTTCGGCGTGAGGTGTTCTTCGAAGCGAAAATCCACGAAGAACGGCGCGATGGCGGCGATCATTTCTCCGTAGGCGTCGTACTGTACTTGCTTGTAGGCCGCGTTACCCGAGCGCACGGGGCCGCTGCCGTTGTGGCCCGATAGGTGCTCCATGATGCGCTCGTGCAGCTCCCATTCGCCGGAAATGCCGTACACGGGCTGCAAACGCTCGTGTTGTGAAGCGATGTTCTTCAGGAAGTTGACGAACGCCTCCATTTCGTCGAAGTGGCCGAGCCGCCGCAGCGCGCGCAGCGTGAAGTAGGCGTCCCGAAGCCAACAGAAGCGGTAGTCCCAGTTCCGCCCCGAGCCCGGGAACTCCGGCAAGCTCGTGGTGGTGGCTGCCGTGATGGCGCCCGTGTCCTGGTATTGGTGCAGCTTCAGGGCGAGCGCCGAGCGCACCACCTCCTTTTGGAAGCGGCCCGGGAGCGCGGTGTGCTTGACCCACCTCTCCCAGTAGCGTCGCGTCGACTCGAGGAAGTGCGACGCGGTCGATTCGAGCGCTGCCTCGAAGGGCGCGCCCCACGTCATCACGATCCACGCGTCGTTCTCCAGGAGAAAAGGGCGCTCTTCGACGATGTAGTTGAGGGGCACGTTCGTGGTGAGGCGCAAATCCTGCCCGGGAATGCGCCACTCGAGGTGATTCGACGCGAGCACCGCCTCGGGTTGGAGTCGGCCGTAGTCGTAGGTGGGCTTGCAACGAACCCTCACCAAGGGCTCACCAGAAACGCGGCGCAAGCGGCGCACCAGAATGTTGGGCTTGAAGTGGCGCTCGTACTGGCGGAAGCGAGGCGCGCAGTCGGTGACCTCGAAGACGCCCTTCGCCGACGTGAAGCGCGTTTGAACGATGTTCGTATTCGGCAAGTACTCCTGGCGCGCTTCGAACGCCGAGGACGTTGGCTGAACGGAGAACACGCCGCCGCGCTCCTCGTCGAGCAGGGCGCCGAAGACGGGGCTGGAGTCGAAGCGAGGCCAGCACAACCAAACCACTCGTGCCTGATCGTCGATGAGCGCCTGATACGAGCAGTTTCCGATGAGTGCGAGCTTCACACCTGGCTCCTACGGAACCCGGCGCTGTCAAGAAAAGCGGCGCTCGGCGCAAACCGAGACGTGGGTCGTGAACGCCGGAACCTTCTAGGTCGTATTGCAGGCGACATGGCCAAGCCTCCTCTCATCGTTGCTTCGACGCGCCTACCCGTGACCATGACTCGGGGCGACGACGGTTGGGAGGTCGCAGAAAGCCCAGGCGGGTTGGTCACGGCGCTCAAGCCCGTCATGAAGCATCGTAAGTTCACCTGGCTCGGATGGCCAGGAACGCACGTGGAGGAGGGGGAGCAGAAGGCCGTGGCGCGCGAGCTCGGCCGACACGGCACGTCGCCGGTATTTTTGCCCAAAGAACACGTCGACGGCTTCTATCAGGGCTTTTCGAACGAAGTGTTGTGGCCGCTTTTTCACAACTTCACGGAGCGCTCTCACTTCAATCGTGAGTCGTGGCGCTCCTACCAGGTCGTCAACCAGATCTACGCGGACGCCATCGCCAAGCTGGCGAGCCCCAGTTGTCTCATTTGGATCCACGACTACCAGCTGGCGCTGGTGCCGCAGATGTTGCGCGCCAAGGGGCTTGGTTGCCCCATTGGGTTCTTTCTCCACATTCCGTTTCCGAGCGCCGAGACGTACCGCACCCTGCCGGTGGCGGAGGACCTCCTGCGCGGTGTGCTGGGAGCAGATCTCATCGGCTTTCATGCGTACGAGTACGTGAGCCATTTCCGCACCTCGGTGCTGCGCGTGCTGGGCATCGAGTCGGAGCCTGCGGCCATTCGCCTGCACTCGCGGGAGGTGAGCTTGGACGTGATGCCCATCGGCATCGATCCCGACGAGGTTCACACCATGGTGCGCTCCGACGAGGCGCGCAACGAAGTAACGGAGCTGGAGCGAACCTACGCGGGCAAGCGCATCATCGTAGGCGTCGATCGACTCGACTACACCAAGGGCATTCCGCAACGTCTGGAGGCCTTCGAAGAGCTGCTGGAGAAGCACCCGGAGTGGCGTGAAAACGCCGTGTTGATTCAAGTGGCGGCGCCGTCCCGCACGGGCGTGGAGGAGTATCAGCAGCTCAAGCGCGTCGTCGACGAGCTCGTGGGGCGCATCAACGGCCACTACGCCACGCCCAGCCACACGCCCGTCATTTACATCAACCAGAGCATTTCCAGGGTGCGCCTCGCGGGCCTGTACCGCGCGGCGGACGTCGCGCTCGTCACGCCGCTCAGGGATGGCATGAACTTGGTCGCGCTCGAGTACGTGGCGGCGCGCGGCAACTCGGGGGGAACCCTCATTTTGAGCGAGTTTGCGGGCGCGGCGCATTGCTTGCCGGGGGCGCGCCTCGTGAACCCCTTCAACACGAGCCAAGTGGCGAGCGTGCTGCACGACGCCCTGGAAAACGACGGCTCCTCCGAGTCATTTTCGCACATGGCGCGCTTCGTGGGCCAAAACACCGCGCACTACTGGGCCAAGAGCTTTCTGACGGAGCTCGAGCAGGTGCGGGGAGATCCTCAGCACGTCTCCAAGGTGCTCAAGGTGGGCGACGAACCCGTTCGTTCTTTGGCGAAGAACGCCAAGGCGCCGCTGGTGCTCCTCGACTACGATGGCACGCTGCGCGCCTACGTGACGACGCCCAAGGACGCGGTCCCCGACGAGCGCATCTTGAGCGTGCTACGGCGCCTGGCGGAGCGCGCGCACGTGTACGTGGTGAGCGGGCGAGACGCCAAGACGCTCGACGCTTGGCTCGGCGCGCTGCCGGTGGGGCTCGTGTGTGAGCACGGTCTCGCCATCAAGTCACCCGGGAGCGGCGAGTGGCAGCGGCGCACCAACGTCAGTGGCTCGGCGCTGTCCCGCGTGGTCCGGCCCTTGTTCGAAGATTTCGTGCGCCGCACGCCGGGGAGCTCGATCGAGCAAAAGCAGGCGGCGATTGCGTGGCACTACCGCGGGGCCGACCCCGAGTACGGCGCGTTCCAGGCAAAAGAGCTCCTGACGCGACTGGAGGACCTCTTGAAGCGGCGTCCGTACAAAGTCCTCCGCGGAAGCCGCGTCATCGAGGTGCGTCACGAGCACGTCACGAAGGGCAGCGCGGTGGGGCACTTGCTCGAGCGCCACCCGAACGCGGACTTTCTCTTCGTGGCAGGAGACGACCGCACCGATGAGGACATGATGACGGCCATCCCGTCCGGCTTCCGCGCGCGCAGCGTGACGTGTTGGGTCGGCAATCGAAACCCCAACGCCCAGTACTGGCGCGAGTCGAACACCGCCCTCTTGGGCGAGCTCGAAGCGCTCGCGCGGCTGTGGCGCAAAGACTCGCACGAGGGCGCCGTGCGCGGCGGACGGCTGCTCGAGGTGACGCAAAAGCCCAACGGGCGCAGCCAGAACGGGCGCAGCCAGAACGGGCGCCCTTCCGTTTCGGCGACGCGCCGCACCAAAGGCCCGGCCGCGGCGAAAAAGCACGGAAAAAAGGCGCTCCCGCGCGCCAAGGGGCGCGGCGTCGCTGCGGACTCCTGAGCGAGGAGCGCCCCAGCGATTACGGGTACGGGCCGGGGTCGACGAGTGTCAGAGTTTCGTCGACGCCGAGCATCAAGTTCAGGTTTTGCACGGCTTGCCCGGCGCCGCCCTTGATGAGGTTGTCCAGCGCTGAAAACACCGTGACGAGACCTCGCTCGTGGTGCGCGCTCGGAGAGCCGAACCATGAAATGCCGGAGTGGTCCGGCTCTTCGAACGAGACGCCGACCTCGGCGTAGCAAGAGCCGGCCACGGCGACGACCTCGGGCAGACGCTCCTCGGGAACGCGGACGAAGGGCTCGTCGTCGTAGGCCGCATGGAGCGCCGCGCGCACGTCGTCTTCGCGGGCGCCGTCTCCGAGCGCCGCAAACGACGTGGCGAAAATTCCGCGCACGTAGGGGCCGGAAACGGGGACGAACTTGAGCGAGAGGCCCTCTGCGCCGGCGGCGCGCAGCGTAGCTTCGATTTCCGGAGTGTGGGCGTGAACCAGAGGCCGGTAGGTGCGGACGTTGCCGGCGCGAACCGGGTGATGCGTCGTGGCGGACGGCTCCTTGCCCGCGCCGCTGGAGCCCGTGACGGCCACCGTGTGCACGCTACCGCGTAGGAGCCCGGCGCGCGCCAGCGGCAGCAAGCCGAGCGCAATGGTCGTGGCGAAGCAGCCAGGCGACGACACGTAACGCGCGGCGGCGATGCGCGCGCGGTTTTGCTCTGGCAGGCCGTAGACGAACTCATCGAGCAGCTTTGGCAGCGGATGCTTGCCGCCGTAGTAGCGCTCGAACAGCGCGGCGTCGCGCAAACGGAAGGCGCCCGACATGTCGAGCACACGCACGTCGCTGGCCGCTTCCGCCGCGCGTACGACCTCGAAGCTGGGCGCCGGCGGCAACCCCATGACCACCACGTCGGCCTCGGCGACGGCGCGCTTTGCGTCGAAAGCTTGAAAGCGCAGATCCGTGAACGCCTCCAGGTGCGGGTGAGCTTTCGCTACGGGCTCTCCCACGTGG
>JAEYVE010000090.1 GCA_023432025.1 Pseudomonadota bacterium | reverse complement strand
CTCGTTGGAGGATTTCGAGGCGAAAACGTGGATTGCCCGCTTCGCCTGCCGATCCAAGCTTTGCTGAGGAGGGAGAGCTGCCCGGGGCGGTGAAGGTCTCTAGCGGCTCCAAAAGCAGGTAGCTCTGATGGCCGACGTCGAGGCGGACAGAGGGGCGCCGCCCGCGCCCCTGGGGCGCGTGAGGGCGCGCGCACGCGCTCTCGTCCCTCCGCAAACGGGACGCCAGTCACCGCGTGTTCTTGGCTCCCGAGGCGTCGCCTCCGCGAGAGTGGAGGCACCAAGAACAGGAGGAAGAGGCATCATGACCCCGCTGGCTGAAAGCACTCCAGGTACGGCACTGCGTGGCAAGCAGCTCGAGGTGTACCTGAACGATCACCTCGCCGGTTCGACCGGCGGGCTCGAGCTCGCGCGCAAGATGGTTCAAGAGTCCAAGGACGAGCGGGAGCGCAGCGTTCTGGGCGTCATCGCGAACGAAATCCAAGAAGAGCGCGACATTTTGAAGGACACGATTTCGGCGCTGTCCTGCAAGGAAAATCCCATCAAAAAGGCGACCGGCTGGCTCGCGGAGCGGGTCGCCGGGCTCAAGCTCAGCCCGGCTCTTCACGACCCGGGGCTCACCCGAATTCTCGAGATCGAGGCTCTGTCGACGGGTGTCGCTGGCAAGCGTTGCCTCTGGCAGAACTTGAGCTGGCTTCAGGCCAAAGACGACCGCCTGCAGCGCTTCGACTATGCCGATCTGAAGCATTTGGCAGAGACGCAGCTGGAGCGCCTCGATTCGCTCCGTGAGCGTCTGGTGTGAAGAAACGGACGAAGCCCGAAAAGTCCGCGGCCGAGCCGGGCGCGGCGTTCGGCATCGCACGCGTCGAGCGTGACAACGAAAAGGGGGACACGATGAGGCACGACAAGTACAGCGCCGCTCCGCGGCTGTGGGAGCGCGCGCAGATTTTCTTGGCCGCGCTTTTGGCATTTGCGCTCGATGGCGCCTGGATTGCGCTGGGGCTCTTGATGCTGCCGTTTGCGGCCGCTGCGAAGGCGCTCGAGCCCGCTCGGGTGAAGTAGAGCGCGGTCGAAGGAGGCCGCGCGGGCTCGAGCGCCCGCGCGGGCACTTATGGCTTGCCTGGAGCGAGACGTACCGGAGCGGTGCAATCGGTGGGCGAGCAGAACCCGCAGCAGCGGCTTTGGGGCGGGTGCATCGTCACTGTCGTCCTGGTGTCGTTCGGCGGCGCCTGCGACCGGCAGAACTCGCCGCCGTCGAACGAAGCCGCGCCGCCCGGCGCCGAAAAGGAGGCGGACACGAAGGTTCTGGAGAAGGGCGCAGAGGCGCTTCAGGACTTGGCGCCGCTACGGTCTTTCGACCACTACCTCAATGGCTTTCACGTGATGAAGAGCGATCCGGGGCTCCACATGGAGGCGCATCACTACTGCAAGGGCATGAACGAGGAGTTCACTCAATGCGTCATTTTCGATGGCAACACGCGTGACTCCAACATGATCGGTCTCGAGTACATCATCTCCGAAGCTCTCTTCGAGACCCTGCCCGCCGAGGAAAAGAAGAGCTGGCATCCTCACAACTACGAAATCCTTTCCGGTCAGTTGGTGCTGCCCCAAGTGCCGGACGTTGCCGAGAAGGCCGCTCTGGCGAAAAAGCTGAACAGCTACGGAAAAACCTGGCACGTCTGGGACACCGGCCACGTCGGTCACCCCGCGGCCCAAAAGCTGCCCGTGGGGCAGCCGTTGCTTGCGTGGTCCTACAATCGCGACGGCGAAGCGCCTCCCGGGCTCGTCGAAGATCGCGATCGGCGCTTGGACATCGACACCGCCGAGAAGCGCGAGCAGCGCGCCGAGCTCGCGCCGCGAGCGAGGCCACAAATGGGCGTCGATGCCCTGAAGGATCGGCTCCGCGGCGCTGGAGCGCCCGCGGGCGTGGTGACGAAATAGCGCTCGAACGTCGTCGAGCGGGCACACGAACGAGGGGATGAGCTTGACCACCGCCTACCTGAACCGCATTGCGACGGCAGCGCCCCGCTACGACGTGCACTCCGTGTTCGTGCACTTCGCGCGGAGCCTTCTCCCCGAGAGACCTCAGCGGTTGTTCGATCGCATGGCGGGCAAGTCGGGCATTTCCAGTCGCTACTCCGTGCTTGCGCCCGCCGCGAACCAGGACGAGGCCGTGGACGCGGAGGGTCTCTATCCGCGCGGCGCCTTCGCCGGCACCGCGCGCCGCATGGCCGTGTTCGAGCGAGAAGCGCCGCAGCTCGCGGAGCACGCGTTTGCTCGACTGGAGCTCTCCTCCGACGAGGTGCAGAGCATCAGTCACGTCATCGTCACGTCTTGCACGGGCATGTACGCGCCGGGCCTCGATTGGGATTTGATGACCCGCTGCGGGCTCCGCCCCACCGTTGAACGGACCGTGGTCGGATTCATGGGCTGCTTCGCGGCCATCAACGCGCTCAAGCTGGCTCGTCACATCGTTCGCTCGGATGCGCGAGCGCGCGTCCTCATCGTCAACGTGGAGCTTTGCACCCTTCACCTCCATGAAACGACGGAGCTCGAGCAAATGCTGTCCTTCTTGGTCTTCGGCGACGGGTGCGCGGCGAGCATCGTCAGCGCGGTGCCGGCGGGCCTGGCGCTGCAGAGCTTTCATTCCGAGCGGCTCTTGAACACCGCAGACTTGATCACCTGGCGTGTCGGGGACTCGGGGTTCGACATGTTCTTGTCCGGTCAGGTGCCGCAAGCCCTCCGCGCCGGACTACGGGAGAGCGCGGATCACATCCTCAGCGGCCATCAGGGACGTCCCGTCGAGCATTGGGCGGTTCACCCAGGAGGGCGCAGCGTTTTGGACGCGGTCGAGGAGGCTTTGGACCTGCCGTCTCTGGCGCTGGACGCGTCACGCTCCGTCCTCGACCGCTACGGCAACATGTCGTCGCCCTCGGTCATGTTCGTTCTGGCGGAGCTGCTCGGACGTGCGCGTCCCGGAGAACGAGGTTGCGCCATGTCGTTCGGACCAGGGCTCACCGCCGAAACCTTCCTCTTCGAAAAGGTTTGAAAGAGTGAGTCGGCGAGACTTTTCGCAGCGCTCGTTCGTGGGCGAGCTCATGGACGAGCCGGGCGTGAGCCAAGAAGACCTGCGGCGCGCTTTGACGGACTTGGCCACCGTCAACCGGGTGACGCTCGGCTACCGCCCCACGCTCGACTTTCTAAGAAGAGTTGCGCGCGCGGCGCCACGAGCGCGTCCTCTCCGGATTTTGGATGTCGCCTGCGGGTCCGGAGACGGACTACGCCAGGTAGCACGCTGGGCGACCCGAACGGGGTTGAACGTCGAGTTGACCGGGCTCGACGTCAACCGCGCGACCATCGAAATCGCGAAGCGAGCCTGGGCGGAGGAGCAGCCCGCGTCGTGGGTCGTGTCCGACGTGCTTTCCTACGAGCCGCCGGGCGACTTCGACGTCATCGTGAGCTCACTGTTTGCTCATCATCTCACCAACGCCCAGATCGTTCGGTTCTTGACGTGGATGAACGGTGTGGCTCGGCGCGGGTGGTTCGTGAGCGACCTTCATCGGCATCCAGTGCCGTACCACTCGTTTCGGCTGCTCGGCGCCGTCTTCCGGTGGCACCGCTTCGTTCGTCACGACGGCCCGGTGTCCATCGCCCGCGCCTTCGAACGCGAGGACTGGACGCGGCTTCTGCGGTCCGCGGGGCTCGACGAAGCAGAAGTGCGAGTTCGTTGGTGGGCGCCGTTCCGCCTCTGTGTCGAGCGGCTCAGCGTGGACCAGGACGGCGTGGACCAGGACGGCGTGGACCAGCACGGCGCCGACCAACGCGGCGTCGAGCGACACCGCGTCGGCCGGCAGAGCACGGTGGCATGACGGCCGAGGTGCTGGTGGTGGGCGGAGGCCCGGCGGGCTCGAGCGTCGCCACGCTTCTGGCACGCGCGGGTCGCGAGGTGGTTCTCGTCGAGCGGGACGCCAGTGCGTCGAACAAGGTGTGCGGGGAGTTTTTGTCAGCGGACGCCGCGGAGTGTCTGGCATCCCTGGGCGTCACTCCCGAGAGCCTGGGGGCGGTGCCTATCGAAAGCGTTCGCCTCGTTTGCCGCGAGCGCGAGTGCCTCACCCGTCTACCTTTCGACGCTTGGGGTTTGCCCCGGCGCGAGCTGGACGAAGCCTTGCTCGGTCAGGCTCGTGCTGCGGGAGTGCGCGTCCTGCGCGGTCGACAAGTCGAAGGGCTGCGCGCGGCAGGCGGCGCCTGGTCTGCACGGGTTCGGAACGCAGAGCCGCTGCGGGGAAAGACCGCCTTCCTCGCCACGGGAAAACACGACCTGCGTGGGCAGCGGCGCCCTCCCGGGAATCAGAACGACCTGGTTGCCGTGAAGAGGCACGTTCGTCTTTCGTGGGAGCAGCTCCGTGAGTTGGGACGCACCGTGGAGCTGTATTCGTTCGCCGGCGGCTACGTGGGGCTGCAGCCCGTGGGGCGAGACTGCGCGAACCTGTGTCTGGTGGTGACGAAGCGCAGGTTCGCTTCCGTCAAACACGATTCGAATGCCCTGCTCGAGGCCACTTCCGAGGAGACGCCGCTCTTGCGAAGGCGTTTGGCGAGCGCCGAGCACCTCGATCCGCGCCCGCTCGCGCTCTCCAACATCCCGTACGGACTGGTGCGCGAGCAAACGTCGGGTCCGTATCTCGTGGGAGATCAAGCGTGCGTCGTACCGTCGTTCACGGGTGACGGCATCGCGATGGCGCTGCAGAGCGGTGCGTTTGCGGCGGAGACGTATCTGAAGGGGCGGAGCGCAGCGCATTTTCAGCGCAATTGGGCTCGACGAGCGCAAGGTCCAGTTCGTCTTGCTTCCCTCATTTCTCGAGGCCTCGTGCTGCCGCTCACGCGAGAAGCGCTGTGCGTCTTTGCGGCTGGGTTTCCCTTTCTCGTCCGTCTGGTGGCGCAGCGAACGCGGGTGTTTCGTACCTGACGCGCGCCCAAGCGCTGGCGGAGCGCGTTCCAACTCGCACCTTGGATCGACGCGGCGCGCCCTTCCACGAAGAACGCGCCCCGAGAGGCGAAGCGTTGGAGGCACGGCGTTGGAGGCACGGGCGTTGGACGCGACCTTTCGTGGGTCCCCTCCATGAGTCGGAGTGTCCGTGCTCGTCGAGCGAGCCGTCGAGCGAGCGTTTGACTCGGGTTCTCGTCGATCCACCTTCAACCGCGTGTGCTTGTGCACGAGAACAGAAAGGGAGTCCCGTGGCGCTGGATCTGCTGAAGGACAAAGGAACCCCGCTCGAACGGCAAAAGTTTACCTGGAAGGATTTGGTTCAACCCACCTACAGTAAGTTGGACGATGACGCCTTCACTCGTGTCCGAGTGATTCTGATGAACGGCATCGAGTCCGAGGCGCTGCGCTTCGGGCACGCGTGCGCGCGCATGAACAGGGACCTGCAGCTCGAGCTCGCTCGGGTTCGCAGGGTGGAGCAACACCAGCAAACGCTGGTCAATTGGCTGAACCCAGCGGACCAAACGCTGCTCGAAACGACGATCGGCTTCGAGCAGGTCGCGGTGGAGGTCACCGCGGCGGTCGCGCTCACGGAGCCGGATCCGTACCTGGCGCAGGTGTATCGCTTTGGCCTCTTGGAGGACTTCGATCACCTCTACCGCTACTCGGCGCTGATGGATCGCTTGGAGGGCAAGGACGCCAACGTGCTCATTCAGAGCTACTCGGACATCGTTCCGGGGCGCCCCACCTCCTTGGAGCACCGAGACCCTGCGGACGACCTGCGGACGCCGTACGACAAGGCGGCCGCAACGCTGGTCACGAAGCTTCACGCGCTGACCATCATGGCCGGAGAGCACCAAACGCACGACTTTTACATGACGGTCGGCCCGACGTACTCGGACCCGCTCGCTCGTCAGCTGTACGCGGAAATCGCGTCCATCGAGGAGCAGCACGTGACGCAGTACGAGAGCATCATCGACGCAACCGAGACGTGGCTGGAAAAGTGGCTCCTGCACGAAGCCACGGAGGTTTACAACTATTACAGCTGCGTCGAGTCCGAGAAGAACCCGCACATCAAGGCGATTTGGGAGCGCTTCTTGGACTACGAGCTCGGCCACGTGCGTTTCGTCGCGGACATCTTCGAGCGCGTCGAACGTCGAGACGCGGCGGAGGTCATTTCTGCCCGATTGCCCGCTCCCATCCAGTACGAAAGTCACCGGGAGTACGTGCGAGAGGTGCTCAGAAGCGAGGTCGAGCTCACCGCTTCGGGGGTGGAGTTCATCCCGATGGCGGACGAGCCCAAGGACAGCCCGTCGAGGGCCCTTCGTGCTCATCTCAACTCGGATGGCTCGCCCTCCGAAACCGTCGCAGCCGGGTACATTTGGACGCCTGGCACCGAGCTTTCTCGTCAGTACGAGCGGCCACAGCAGCAGCTCCACTGAGAAGCAGCAACTCGAGTGAGGAGCACCATGGCAACACCACAAATCGTCAGGAAAAATCGGACCGGAATCGCCAGCGCAAAGAAGCTCGCAGCGGAAATGGTCGAAGCGACGGGGGAGTTCGAGCCCACGTCGGAGGGCAGCGCTCGCGCCATCGCCGGAGTTCGTGCCCTGTACGTGGGAGACTCGGAGCCGACCGGCTCAATCCCGCTTCCGTCCACGAAGGGGTTGGCGAAGTCCGCAATTCAGCTGCTCAAGGGGGAGAGCCCCATGCAGCTCGTGGACAAGCTAGGAGAACGCTTGGCGTTCGAGCGAACCGGCGTGCGGCTCTACGAAACCATTTTGGTGAAGTTCGACGCGGCCAACGACGTGGGCGGCGTCGTGGAGCGAGCGGCGCTCGAGAGCATCCTGGCCGACGAGCTGGCTCATTTTCAGCTGCTTCGTGAGGCCATCGTGAAGGTGGGGGGAGATCCGACGGCGCTCACGCCGTCTGCCAATCTGCACGCCACGCTGACGAAGGGCGTTCTCGCGGCGGTCGCCGATCCGAGAACGACGTTCTCGGAATGCCTCGAAGCGGCGACGCTGATCGAGCTGCTCGACAACGAGTGCTGGGACGCTCTGGTCGAGCTCGTCGAGCTCGCCGGCGACGATACCTTGGCGGAGGAGTTTCGTCAGGCCGCCGCCGACGAGGTGCGGCACCTGGAGAACATTCGCGGCTGGGTGGCGATCGCGCAAGGACGTGCGGATCCTGCCACTCCCCGGAACGTCTGACCTCTCGATGAGGAGCTACGCAAAGTCGAGGGACGTCGAGGCGTCCGTGATGACGCCGAGGGCGTGATGCATGTGAGAGAGCGCGCGTTCCGTGAGATCCGGTGAGTTCGAGCCCGTCAGATCTCGCGGAACGTAGAGCTCGTAACGACGCATGTAGGCGTCGTGTGCCGTGAAGAGAATGCACAAATCCGTCGCGAACCCGGCGAGAACGAGGGTACGCGTCTCGAGGTGACGGAGAAGCACCTCGAGCGCCGACGAGTAGAACCCCGAGTGCATCGGCTTGAGCACGAAGTAGTCGTCTTCGTGGGGACGCAAGAGGGAGCTGACGCGCCTTCCGGCGCTATCTTCCGCCGTGCAACCGTCCAAGGTGGCTCGAAAGTCCGAGCGCCATCTCCCGAAGTTGTCGTTCACGTAGAGAATGGGCGTGCCCGCAGCGCGAGCGCGAGCGCACAAGTCACGAATCCGGGGCGCCGCCTTCTCCGCGGCCTCCACGAGCGGCGCTGCCTCGGGAAAGTCGAACGCGTTGATGACGTCGACGAGCAACACCGCTGTCGTCTTCGCGTCGAGCTTGCGGCGTGTCATGACGGCCGAGCTCACTCGCGAAGGAACCCGAGCAAGTCGGCGTTGATGCGGTCGGCGTGCGTGGTGCACATGCCGTGAGGCAAGCCTTCGTACACCTTCAGCCTGCTCTGCTTCACGAGCTTTGCGGTGAGCAGCGCGGAGTCGGCGAGGGGCACGATTTGGTCGTCGTCGCCGTGCAAGCTGATGACGGGTACATCGATGGCCTCGAGGTCTTCGGTGAAGTCGGTTTCCGAGAAGGCCTTGATGCACTCGTACTGCGCGTTCACTGCGCCCATCATGGCCTGGCGCCACCAGTTGAGACGCACGGCTTCGTTTACCGCGACGCCTGGGCGGTTGTAGCCATAGAAGGGTGGAACGAAGTTCCAGTAGTAGTCGCTGCGGTTCCCCGCCAAGCCGGCGCGAATGCCGTCGAACACGTCCAAGGGAGTGCCGCCGGGGTTGCTCGCACTCTTCAGCATGACCGGCGGCACGGCCCCGATCAGCACCAGCTTGGCCACCCGGCCTTTGCCGTGTCGAGCAACGTAGCGCGTCGCCTCGCCGCCGCCGGTGGAGTGCCCAATATGAATGGCGTCACGCAGGTCCAGCGCGCTCGCGAGCGCAGCTACGTCCGCCGCGTAGGTGTCCATCTCATGACCGGTGGACGTTTGCGACGAGCGGCCGTGCCCACGCCGGTCGTGAGCGATGACGCGATAGCCCTGCTTCGAAAAGAACAGGAGCTGAGCGTCCCAATCGTCCGCGCTGAGCGGCCATCCGTGATGAAACACGATGGGCTGCCCGGCGCCCCAATCCTTGTAGAAGATCTTCGCGCCGTCTTTCGTCGTGATGCTGCTCATGGTTGCCGCTCCTGCTTCCCGTGGTTCGTAGCCGTCAACGGCTGACCCAGACTGAACTTGAGTCAGGAAGCGGCGGCGGCCTTGGAGCGAGGTTTTCGGCGCGCTCGAGTCAGCCTGGATCGTGCCAAACGTTTCCGTTCAAGAGCAATCGACGGGCTTGTTCGGGGCCCCAGCTGCCGCTCTCGTACTCGAAGAGAGGCGTATCCGTGCTCGAGATGGGATCGACGATGCGCCACTGTTCTTCGACCGCGTCCTCGCGAGCGAAGAGCGTTGCATCTCCGATCATGGCGTCCCCGAGCAGGCGCTCGTAAGCGTCCCTGTTTTCGCTCTGGCCTCGTGTCGCCAAGAGCTCCGTTTCTTGGCCCACCATGGCTTCGCCCGGCTTTTTGGAGCGCACGCCGAGCGCGATGGCCACGTCCGGGCCCAAGCGAAAGCGCACGTAGTTGGGTTTGTCCACCTTCTCACCGAACGCGGAGTAGGGGGCCGCCTTCATTTCCACGACCACCTCCGTGCAGGTGACCGGGAGGCGCTTTCCGGCGCGGATGTAGATGGGCACGCCCGCCCAGCGCCAGTTGTCGACGTGAAGACAGAGCGCTGCGTACGTTTCCGTTCGGGAGCCCTCCGCTACGCCTGGCTCCTGGAGGTAGCCACGAAACTGTCCGCGCACGACTCGATGCGGATCGAGCGGCGTCATCGCCTTGAGCACGCGCGCTCGTTCGTCACGCAGCGACTCTGCCTTCCCGCTCAGGGGGGCGTCCATGGTCAGGCTCGCCACCACCTGCAAGAGGTGGTTTTCGATGACATCCCGGATGGCGCCCGTGGCGTCGTAGAAGCTACCGCGGCCTTCGACGCCGAAGCTTTCGGCCATGGTGACTTGAATGCTGGCGACGTAGTCCCGATTCCACAGGGGCTCGAGCCAGTTGCTGAAGCGGAAGTAGAGCAGGTTGAGTACCGGCTCCTTGCCGAGGAAGTGGTCGATACGAAAGACGGAGGACTCCGGAAACACGGAGAGCAGACATGTGTTGAGCTTTTTGGCCGATGCGCCGTCGTGCCCGAAGGGCTTTTCCGCCACGACGCGCCCCCCCTGAGCGCAGCCCGAGCGCGCGAGTTGCTCGACCACCAGAGCGAAAAGACTGGGCGGGATGGCCAAGTAGTGCAGGGGCGACCGAGCAGGACCCAGCGCTCCCCGTAATGCGTCGAACGTTTCGGGGTTCTTGTAGTCGCCGTTGACGTAGCGGAGGAGCTCCGCGAGCTTGCGAAAGCTCTCCTCCTCGAAGGAGCCGTGCTTTTGCAAGCTGTCTTTGACACGCGCCCGGAGCTGCTCGACGTCGTAACCGGACCTCCCCATCGCGATGACGGGGACGTTCAAGTGGCCCCGCTTCACCATCGCTTGCAGCGCCGGAAAGATCTTTTTGTAGGCAAGGTCGCCCGTGGCTCCGAAGAGCACCAAAGCGTCGCTGGGCGGGGTCTTCATGAAGGCATCCTCTCCTGGTCCGGCTCGTTCGGAAGCAGGCTCGCCGCGTCCGCGTCCAGGAGCCAGCGCACGTCGCCGTCTTCCGGATGGATGAAGCGTACGGGGAGCGTTTCCTGGTCGTCTGCGTTCTCGTGGGAGGGACCTCCGAGCACCTCCGCCACACGTGCGGATTTGTCCGCTCCCTGAACCAGAAACAAGACGTGGGCGGCGGCGTTGATGACAGGGGCGGTGAGCGTCAGGCGAAAGGACGCCAGCTTTTCCACGTAGCTCGGTACCACCCAGCGCGTGGTTTCGCGGAGCGCAGCGGCCCCCGGAAAGAGCGACGCGGTGTGCCCGTCCGAGCCCATGCCCAAGAGGATCAAGTCGAAGCGAGGCGTACCGGCCTGGTTCGTGCGCACCGTGCGGAGCAGGTCCGTGTAGGTGTCAGCCGCTGCCTCCGGCTCGTCCTCGCCGCGCATGCGATGCACGTTCTCGGTGGGCAGCGGGACGAGGTCGAGCAACCCCTCCTTCACCATGCGGTAGTTGCTGTTCGGATGCTCTGGAGGAACACAGCGCTCGTCACTCCAGAAAAAGTGAACCCGCTGCCAATCGAGGCGCGACCGATACGGCTCAGTCCCGAGGAGCGAGTAGAGAGGGCGCGGGGTACGGCCGCCCGCCAGCACCCAATCGAAGCGCCCGCGCAGCGTAGTGGCCTCGCGCGCGTGAGCCGCGACCCGCTCCGCGGCCGCGTGGGTGAGCGCAGCGGAGTCCTGGAAAACGTCGACCGCGACACCGCCGCTCGTCATGCGTAGCGCAGGCTGGCTCGGGTGCGACGGAGTGTCCAGGCGGGAGCGCGCCAGCATGAGCTGGCGACTCGTGTTTCGCGAAAGGCGGTCACTCGAGCCGGTTCTTGTACACCTGGCCGTCCTTCATGATGACGACGAAGGCTTGCGCGGGGTTGGCGAGCAGCTCGATGTTTCGAAGTGGGTCGCCATCGACCAACAAGAGGTCGGCCAGCGCGCCCTTTTCTACGACGCCGAGCTTGCCGGGGTACGGGTTGCGCTTGCCGGACAGGGCGAGCAGCTCTGCGTTCGTGCTGGTGGCCATGACGAGAATTTCCGCGGGCGTGTACCAACGGCCGAGCTTGACCAAGAGGGTCGTTTGGCTGCGAGCCAGCTCCGGGGAGAAGAGGACGTCCGTGCCCCAAGCCGTCTTGAGCTTGTGCTTGCGCGCCAGCTTGTACGCCGCATCCATGCCCGCCAGAACCTCGTCGAACTTGGCGCGCTCTTCGGAGCCGGGCGGGAACGCGGCGCCCAGCTCCTCGGGAAACGGCTGAATGCTGAGCCACACGCCGCGCTGAGCGATCAGGGCGGCGGTCTTGTCGTCCATGAGGTGTGCGTGCTCGATGCACTTCACGCCGGCCTTGAGGGCTCTTTGGACGGAGGCGGGCGTGTAGGCGTGCACGGTGACGTAGGTGCCCCAATTCTCGGCGGCTTCCACGGCGGCGCGCAGCTCTTCCTCGGTGAAGGTGCTCGCGTCGAGGGGGCTGTGCGGTGAGGCCACGCCGCCGCCGCCGGTCAGTTTGATCTGTGACGCGCCGAGCATGAGCTGCTCGCGCGTCCGAAGGCGAACTTCATCCGGGCTATCGGCGATCAAGCTGCCGCCAATCTGCTCCATGCGCGTCTGCGCGGTGCCGAGCGTGCGCGGCAGCTCGAACGGCTGGCGAAAGTCGCCGTGCCCGCTCGTGATGGTGATCATGGCGCCCGACGGGTAGATGCGAGGGCCGACGACGATGCCATCGTCGATGGCGCGTTTCAGAGCGAACGCTGGACCGCCCACGTCACGCACGGTGGTGAAGCCGCGCAGGAGCGTGTCGGTCGCTTCGGCGGCTGCGACAAGGTTCGCGTAGCCTACGTCCCACGTCAGCGCTTCCGCGGGCGTCGGACGCACGAGGATGGCGTGCCAGTGCGCGTCGATGAGGCCCGGCATGAGCGTGCGGCCGCCGCCTTGGATCACGGTTGCGCTCGCAGGAGCCGTGAGGTCACCGCGGATGTCCTCGATGTGATTTCCCACGACGAGCACGGAGGTGGGCGCCGAGAGCGTGTCCGCCTTGCCGTCGAAGACCTTCACATCCTTGAAGAGCACGACGTTCGGTTCCGGGGCCTCCGCTCGAGGAGGAGGGGACGGTGCAAGCTCGGGCTCGGCCGGCCGTTGTGGCGAGACGTCGGAGCTGCGGTGAGACTCCTCGGTCGCCTTTTGCTTCGACGCTGGCTGGGAGCAGCCGAGCGCTGCAATTAGGACGACGAATCCCGCGATGAGAATCCGAGCGCTCGGTGTCGGCGGGGTGGGCATGGGGCGACCTCCGCCAGTCGAACGACTGGGCGCGAGGGTTCCGTAATGCTTCCGCGAGGGGCGCTCAGTCGAAGAGGGTCGTGTCCGGGCCCTGAGCGCGACTGAACCTGATTTGGGCTTGAGTCAGGGCAACGTCGTAAATCCGAAATTCGTCGATGCTGCCCGCAAAGTAGGGGTCGGCTTCGAACAAGGAACGGCCCAGGTAGCCGTGGACGTCGTTGATGCGGGTCAGGCTGCTCGTGAACGCAATGCCGCTCTCGAAAGCACCGTTGATGTAGAAACGGAAGGCGCCTTCCGTTTCGTCCGCCACCAGCACGACGTGGTGCAAAACCCCAGTGGCGATGGTGGCGGTTGCTTCCGTTTCGATTTCGGTGGTGTTGCCACCGAGGGAAAAGCCGCTGCCGGGCCCTTCGTCGATTCTGCTGGCAGCCAAGTACAGATAGGTGAGCCCCGTCTTGGGGCTGCCGGTGGTGTCTCCAAAGTCGAAGACGCGCTGGTAGTTCTTTCCGCCGCTCCAGGTGAACCAAACCTCGAACGTGGCGTCGGTGAGCGAGGAAATCATGCCTGCCGGGAGAGAAACGTATTGTTCCTTTCCGTCGAGCGTGACGACGCCGCCGCTTTGAACCGCGCCGCCCCAGAGCGTGCCATGCCGACCTCCGATGGAATCGGTCGCCTCGGTCCCCGTACCTGCGAACGAGTAGCGATGAATGAGCCCGCTCTCCAGGGCGCCGCAGCTCGCGTCGTCGGCCTCCGGAACTTCGCAGCCGCAGACGCCCGGTTCCGTCTTGGTCGGTTCGTCGGGGCAGAGGTCGTTGCAGTCGGCGGTCAGATCTCCGTCCGAGTCGTCGTCCGGCTGCCCGCAGCCGCACTGACCGGGAGCGTCCTTCTCCGGATCGTCCGGGCAGCAATCGCCTCCAGCGCAGCCTCCGCCGCTGCCCTCGCCGCCGCCACCACCGCCACTCGACGTGCCGCCGCTCGAGCCGGTGGTGCCGCCGCTCCGTCCGCCCGTCGCGCCGTTTTCACCTCCGGAGGCCGTTCCGCCGGAGCCGTCGCGCGCTTCGTCGAGAAGCGAACGATCGTAGATGGAGCAGCACGTCATCCAGGCCAGTGCCGCGGCGCTGCTCAGGAGCTTCAAGTGTGAGTTGACCGGCAGCGCCATGGAGGACCGCCGAGTATCGTTCTCCAAAGTTTGCTTGCGCAAGCTCCGAAGACGGGCAATTGCACACACGAGCTCCGAGCTTCGACACGGTCACTCGGCGGTCACTCGAATCATGGGGAGAATTCGAGCCTCCCTTGACTGAACGAATCCAGTCTTGGTGCTCGCTCACCTTCCGCTCACGGGTCGAACCCGTGGCGGAAGGTCCCCGCTCGCGCGTCACTCCTCCAGGTGGAAGGAGTCGAGCTCGAAGGCGGTGTTGCCAGAGAACTTGAGGCACAGATCGTGCGCGCCGCCCGGGGCGGAGATGGCGCAGGTGAGCTCCGAGTACGTGCTGAGTCCTCCGGTGGATTGGACGGTGCAGGTGCCGACCGAAGTGCCTTCGGAGCCGTCGATGCAACCGTCGAGCACGACGTCAATCGTGCCGCCGCTCGCTTCGGCAGCGACCTTGGCGACGAGCTTCGTGGCTCCGTTGCGGAAGTCCACCTGGGAGTAGGCGACCCAGTCCCCGGGATCCAAGTCGGCGACTCGCACCGTCTTTCCGGAGTCGCCGAAGACCTCGATGCCGCGCTCGGCCCCGAAGCGCTCCGCCTCGACCTCCTCGAAGCCATTCAGGCACTTCAGCTGACTCACGGTGAAGTCGCTGGTCGACATGCTCATGGCGTTGATCGAGCCGTCTTCCGCGTAGGTGAGCTCTTCAATCGCGATGCTGCGGTTGTTCACCTTGTTGGTGCCGAGCGACTGCATCAACTTGCGATTGTGATAGAAAATGTAGCTCTTACCCTGGAACTCGACGATCGAGCCGTGGTTGTTGTTGCCGCTGTTGACGCCCCCGTTGTTGAGCAGCTTCCCCTTGTACTGGGAGCCCTGCATCATGGGTGAGTCGCCGATGTAGTACTCGAGGGCCGCGCCGTGGCCGCTGCTGAAGTCCGACGAGTAGCTGAGGTAGTACTTGCCGTCGCGCTTGTGCATGAACGCCGCCTCGAAGAACGCGGTGGTGGGCAACGTCGTCGCAGCCGAGTCCTTGATGCTGACCATGTCGTCGTTGAGGCGGACGACGCGTGCGTTGTTACCGCTGGGCCCGCCACCGAAGTAGAGATACGCCTGGCCGTCGTCGTCGACGTAGCAGGCCGGGTCGAAGAGCCACGGCACGTTGGCGTTCGGGAAGCTCGGAGTGAGGAAGCCGCGACCAATCGGGTCGACGAAGGGGCCTCCGGGGTCGTCCGCGACGGCAACTCCGATCGCGGAGCCGCCGTTCGTCAGGTACATGTAGTACTTTCCGTCCTTCTCGCAGGCGCCGGGCGCGTAGAGCCGACCAGCCCACCTGAGGTCAGCCGTGCGAATGATCACGCCGTGGTCCTGCCAGTTGGCGAGATCGTCGGACGAAAAGACACGGTGCTCGATCATGTCGAAGCCCTCTTGTCCGTCGACGTCGTGCGACACGTAAACGTAGATGCGGTCGCCGTAGACCGCCGCGTTCGGGTCGGCCGTAAAAATGTGGCTGACGAGCGCGTTGCGTGCTTTGCCGTTCGGCACGCATTCCGGCGCTGGGTTCTCGCCGCCGCCACTGCCTCCGCTGCCGCCGACTGCGGGGCCGCCGCCCGTTTCGGGGGCACCACCGGTACCTGGCACTCCGCCCGAGCTCGGCCCCGCGCCGCTGCCCGTGGACGGCACTCCGCCCGAGCCACCGGTCGTGACCGTTCCGCCGACGCCGCTCGAGGTTCCGCCGCTGTTGGTCCCGGCGCCGTCCGTATCCGCGCCGTCGCTGCAGGCCCCCACGAGGAGCGACAAGCCAAGGAGGGGAAGCGTGTACGTCAGAAGTTTCGTTCTCACGATTCCGGTGTACTCCGCCGGCTCGGGAGCGGCAGAGGCGCGGATTTTCATCCGATGGCTTGAAAATTCTGGTGACAACGAACACGTGTCGCACGTGGGGGCGACGCGGTGTTGCCTCTCGCCTGCTCACCAGCGGCCACGCGAATGCTCGTCACGTCGTGGGGTGCTCAAGGAGCGTCGGGAAGGGCGGCAAGGGCCTCCGCGACGGTGCGTCCGCTTTGCAGCAGCCGAACGACCGCGGGGCTCGGCTCGGGCCAAACCTCGCTCGAGGTCGCCTCGCCCTTCGCAGGATCGGGAACGAACGCGAGGCTCGGCGTGTCGAGGTCGAAGACCGTGTGAACGCGTCCGTTGTTGCCCCGTGGATCGAGCGCGGCAAAGCGGTCCTGCTCCGCCACGTGCACCCAAACGAAGCCGTGCAGGCCAAAGCCCGACGGCGCTTCCCGCACGCGCAGGCGCTGGTAACCGAAGCCCGCGGCGATGCCCTGGGCGCGCAGCAGCGCCACCAGCAAATGACATTTGGCAAAGCAGAGGCCATGCCCGGCCCTCAGCACGTCCCGGGCGCTGCACGTGAGCCGCGTGGCGCGTCGGTCCACGCTGTGGCCGATTTCGTCCCGCACCCACTCGAAGGTTTTCTGCAGCGCCTCCCGAGGGGATGAGCGCGCGGTGCCGAGCGTTTCGAGCACGACCGAGAGCTCGGACGCGGACAGCTGAAGCACGTCGCCGTCCCGAAGAAACGCGGCGAGCTCCTCCGAAGGCGGCCGAACGCTCATTGCGGCGCGAGAGTAGCACCAGGTTCGACGGCACGCGCAAAGCTGCGCGGGAGCGCGAGCGGTGTCCGGGGATCCAGCGTCGAGGGCGGCGAAGGCTCGCCCTCTTCTGGCAGCCGAGAGCGCAGAGGCTCAGCGCGAGGCGCCTAGGCGCCTCTGGTGACCACACATGACCTGTTCGAGGCGCCTAGGTGCCTCGCGTGACCACACATGACCTGTTCGAGGCGCCTAGGCGCCTCGGGTGACTACGCATGACCTCACAAAAGGCACCTAGGTGCCTCGAAGGGGATATCGAGGACCCGAAAAAGGCTCCTAGGCGCCTCCGAAAGGGTGCTCCCGACCCGCTTGGAGGCACCTAGGTGCCCTCACAACGGAATTTCGGACCCATTCCGAGGCGCCTAGGCGCCTCGAACGAATGTCGAGCATTGCTCCGGAGGCGCCTAGGCGCCTCGCACCCTATCGACGAACCCCTCGGGAGGCGCCTAGGCGCCTCGGAGGCAATGCTGACCACCTTTTCGAGGCGCCCAGGTGCTTCGAACGAATAGCGCGCACCTTCCGGAGGCGCCTAGGCGCCTCAGACGAATGCCGGCCACCTTCCGGAGGCGCCTAGGCGCCTCGGACGAATGTCGACCACCTTCCGGAGGCGCCTAGGCGCCTCGCCGCCGAGCTCTGCGCCCGAAAAGGAGAGGGCGCGGTCGATTTTCGACAACGCCGCCTCGGTGGGACCGAAACGACGTCATCTCGCGCGCAGTGCTCGAGATGGAAAGGTTCCCATGACAGACGGTGGATTCGTTCGTTCTGAAACTCCCTTCGGAGATCAAGTGCTGGAAACTGCGTACCACTCCGTGGAGGCGGAGCTCGAAGCGCTGGCGCCCAGCGCCCTCGTGCAGGTCAACCTCGACATCATCGCCGCGGTGAACACCGCGGCAGGCGTCATTCCGGAGGTGAAGGCGCTGCGGCCACGCATCGTTCAAGAGCTGCCCCTGTTCGACATTGCAGCGTTCGACAAGCTGCACCTGTACGCCATGGCGGCAGCTTACGCGCACACCATGCATCTCGTTGCCGCGGGTCCGCAGGACGACTTGCGCCCCATGTTCGAGGAAGCGGTCAAGCTGCGCGAGCTTCTCTTGGCGGACGCTACCGCGCTCGCGACGCGTGGGCTCATCAACGGCGAGGTGCTCAAACACCTCAAGGGCGCCGTGGGCTACAAGAACGTCCAAACCGACCTGCAGATGCTCATCAACGTTTTCAAGGGAAACTGGGACAGCATTCAAGGCAAGTGCGGGGTCACGGAGCCCGAGCTGGCGCGCGGCGGAAAGCTCGTGGCGTGGCTGATGGAGGTCGTGGGTCTTCGGGAGCAGGGGCCGGCGGAGCTCGCCAAGTCCGCGGACATGCGCGTGCGGGCCTTCACCCTCTTTACGCGTACGTACGACGACGCGCGTCGGGCGGTGGGCTTTCTCCGTTGGAAGGAAGCGGACGTCGACAACATCATCCCGTCGCTTTACGCGGGTCGTTCGAACGGACGCAGCACCACCACCAAGAAGGCGACGGAGGCCGTCCCCAACACGAAGACGGAAACCGCCGAAGCGCCGGGCTCCGGTGTCACGGCGGTTCCGGTCGAGGGCTCCGCGGCGACTGCCGCTGCCGCCGCAGCGCGCTCTGGAGGGCCGTTCGCTGGTTAATCGAATCGGCGGCGCTCAATGCGCTCCACGTGGAGCGTGCTGAGCGCCGTCGTGCTCGCGCTGGGAGGAACCTGCCATGAAGACTCGCATGCTGAACCTCGGGGCTTGGTGCCCCATGAGCGGAGAAGAAGGCGGGCCGGCGCTGCTTCTCCCGGCGAAACACCTCGTGACCCACGCTGCGGTGCTCGGCATGACCGGCAGCGGTAAGACGGGGCTGGTCACCGTCTTGGTGGAAGAGGCTTTGCGTGCCGGTATTCCCACCCTGGTCATCGACATCAAGGGAGATCTTCCGAACCTCCTGCTCACGTTTCCCAGCAGTCGACCGGAGGCGTTTCGACCTTGGCTCGAACGTGACGGGGAGGAGCTCTCGGAGGAGAGACTCGGCGCACTTCTCGAGGAGCGCCGAGCAGCCTTGGCGCGCGCTTCGCTGACCAACGAGCACATCGAAGACTTCGTGAACGAAACGGCGCTTCGAGTCGTCACACCCGGCAGCTCGGCGGGCGAGCCGCTGCACGTGCTCTCTTCCCTCGAGCGGCGCTCCTCGCGTTGGGACACCGATCCTGAGTCGGCTCAGAGCGCCCTGAGCGCAGCGGTATCGCTGGTGCTTCGCCTGCTGGGACGGGACCCGGACCCGGCCAAGAGCAAGGAGCACGTGCTCCTCAGCGTGCTCGCAGAACGTCGCCTCCGCCTCGGCGAGCAAGCGGACATTGGCTCGCTCATGACGGATCTCATGAATCCCCCCCTTTCGACCATCGGCGCGCTCCCCATCAATTCGTTCATGAAGCGGAGCGAGCGTCAGGAGCTGGTGGGCGCTCTCAACTCGCTTCTGGCTTCGCCCACGTTCTCCAGCTGGCGTGAGGGCGCAAGCCTGGACGTGGGCGAGTGGCTCACCACGAAAAACGGTCGCACGCCGGGTGTGGTGCTCAGCGTCGCTCATCTGGACGACGAAGAGCGCGCGCTGGTGCTCGGCGTGGTGCTCGAGGAAGTGCTCTCCTGGGTGCGCGGTTTGCGCGGCTCGAGTGAGCTCAAAGCGCTGGTCGTCTTCGACGAGGTGTACGGCTTCTTGCCGCCCCATCCCGCCAATCCGCCCACCAAGCGCCCTCTGGTAGCGCTCATGAAGCAAGCCCGCGCCTTCGGCGTCGGCGTGGTGGTCGCCACGCAAAACCCCATGGATCTGGACTACCGCGCGCTCTCCAACGCCGGCCTCTGGTGCATCGGCCGCCTCCAAACGGACGCCGACCGAGCGCGCGTCACCGAAGGCCTCGCCTCCAGCGTGGGCGCCGGCACGGACGCCAAAGAGCTCAACCGCAGCCTGAGCCGCCTAGCGCCCCGGTGGTTCGTGATGCGCAACGCACACGTGCCGGAGGCCGGGAGCGTGCTCCTGAACCCGCGGCACACGATGAGCTTGATGCGGGGGCCGCTGACAAGGGCGGAATTGCGGGGGGCGCGGGGGACTGCCGGCCTACTTCGCTCTCAGAACGAATCCCCCCTCCACTAGGCTCATCCACTGACGGTCGAGTTGCTGAGCGAAGTGGGGGTCGTCGAGGAGGACGCCGGTCTCGATGTTGCGGTCGTGGGCGCGGAGCGTGAAGTTGGCGCTGGAGACGAAGGCGCGCTGGGAATCGACGGCGACGCACTTGGCGTGGAGCGAGCAATACTCGGCGCCTTTGCCGGGACGGAGCGCGCGGCGGTCGCAGTAGAGCGCGGGTGGCGGTGAGTTGAACGGCCAGTTCGACCTCAGGAACGCCGCGAGTTGCTGCTGCCCATAGGTTTCTTCGTCTGCGGGCGCGTGCTCGGGCTGCGGGACGTTGACGAAGAAGTGCGCCTCGACGCCGTGGGCGACCATTACCTCCTGGAGGGGCCGGAGCATGCTCTCTGCGTTTGTGAAGCTGTACCCGGCGAGGACTACGCGGCGCCTCGCGCTCTCGAATAGCTCGCGGAGGACGACCGCTGTGTCCCGTGCGTGAGCCTGAACCCCTTCGGGACCGGTCCAGACGAGCTCCGGGCGCGGTCGCGCGTTGCGAGCGCGCTCCTCGAGCACGCTGCGGACGATCGTGAGACATGCGGGCCTGGAATGGCCCCCGAGGACGGCGTAGAGCAGGGCTACCTGAGGCTTGGCGCAATACGCTGCGAGAGCTTCACGGGTCACGGGCGTGCCCAGGTGTCCGGTGTCGAGGGCGGAAAGGAGGCCGCTTAGGGTCGAGGTTGGAACGTTCGCTATGCTCTGGGGGTCGCTCACGGGCGCTCCTTGAAGAACGCGAGCTCCTCCGGATTGCCGATGGTGGGGACAACCAGGGCGCGGTCGAGGTAGCGATTGAAGCGCTCGCAGGAGCACTCAGCGATGTAGAGACAGCCGTGACAAGCAGCCCCTTCGAGTCGCCGGTCGTCCATGTCGCCCGCTGGGTCGTGGCCGGCGCACACCGGATCGTTCGAGCAGAGGCGCCCTAGATCCCACGCCTCGCGAAGGTGGTGGCGCAGGCGGCGCCCTTCCTCGACGAGACCACCGAGCGTGCCCTCCGAGCCGGTCGTGCCAGTGGCGAGCAAGACGCCCGCCATCGGCGATTCGCCCTCTCCAGAGCAATAGATCCGCTCCCGGATCGCGCTCGCGGCGTAGCCGCACTCGAGGCTGATCGCGGTGAGCAATAGGTGGGACAGAGAATGGAGCAGGTAGAAGCGGATCCCCGGAAAGTCACCGCCCTGCTTGTCGGCCTCGAACGCCGCTTCGAGCTGCGCGGCGCGCGACTTGACGACCTCACGGTTCTCCCATTCGACCAGACGCGCCTCGTCGAGCTGAAGGAAGACTCCTTCTCCGCGAACTTCGGCCGCGGGGAGCCACTTCTCGTTGCCCGTCGGCAGCGTCAGCACTGCCGGGCGCACCTTGAACTTGTCGAAGTCGTATTCTCCCTGGAGGTTGGCGGTGACCGAGTCGAAGCGACTGAAGCTGACCTGGCCGCGCACCTCGCG
>JAEYVE010000036.1 GCA_023432025.1 Pseudomonadota bacterium | reverse complement strand
TAAAAGAGGCGCGCTTCCTTCGTACGCGCGCCTCTTCTTTTTTTCGCGCGTGAACCCCTCTCAGCGCTTCGGCGCTTCGCGCCCCATCTGCCGCAAGACCTGCTGCAGATCGCTCCACACTTCTTTTTTCGCGGCGGGATTTCTGAGGAGGTACGCCGGGTGAAACGTAGGCATCACCGCGATGCGTCCTTGGTAGAGCTTGAAGCGGCCCCGCAGCTTCGTGATCCCCACGGAGGGACCGAACAGGCCTTCTACGGCCGTCCCGCCCAAAGCCACGATCACCTCGGGGTCCACGAGCTCGATCTGTTCGGCGAGGTAGGGCGCACATGCCGCCATTTCACCGGGCTCCGGCTTGCGGTTGCCCGGTGGCCGGCACTTGACGATGTTGCAGACGTACACCTCGTCCCGCTCGAGCCCCATCGCCGCGATCATGCGATCGAGCAGCTGTCCGGCAGCGCCCACGAAGGGAAAGCCCTGCTGGTCCTCGTCCGCGCCCGGACCCTCGCCGACGAAGCAGAGCCGCGACGACCCGGTGCCCCGCGCAAAAACGGTCTGTGTGCGTCCCGCGTGAAGGCCGCACTTGGTGCAGCTCGCCACCTCGGTGGCGAGCACGGTCAAGCGACGCTGGGCCTCTTCTTTGGAAGCGACGGAGCGAGGCGCAACAGACGAAGCCGCCGGCGCCAGAGGCGCGGCTCCACGCTCGCCCGGAGCCGGCGCACGAACGTGCGCCGGCTCCGGGCGAGCGGAGGACGCTTCTCGTTCACGAGGGGTCGGCTGGGGCGGACGCAGCGGAGCGCGCCCCTCGGGGGCGCGCTCCGGGCGCAGCGGGAGCGGTTCTGACGCGCCCCGCTCGGTCCATGTCGCCGACGACGCACGAGGCAACCCGAACGTGCCGCACTCTGCCTGCCAGGAGAGGTGCGCCCCGAGCGCCCGAGTCAGCTCGAAGAGCTCATCCGCCGGATCCGCCTCGCCGCCGCTCATGATGACAGTGTGTCAGTGTCCGTGCTCGCTGAGCCAGCGCTCGGCGTCCAAGGCCGCCATGCAGCCGGTTCCGGCTGCGGTCACGGCCTGACGGTAGATCCAATCGGCTACGTCGCCAGCCGCGAACACGCCCGGCACGCTGGTGCGCGTACTGCCCGGCTCCACCTTGAGGTAGCCGTTGTCGTGAACGGCGAGCTGCCCCTTGAACAGATCCGTCATGGGGGTGTGACCAATGGCGACGAACAGCGCGGCCGCCTCGACCACGTTTTCTTCGCCGGTCTTCAGGCTCTTCACGCGCACGCCCGTCACCTTGTCCTCTTCGACGCCGAGCACCTCGCTCACGACGTGCGAGTACAAAATGCGAATCTTCGGGTTCGACTTGACGCGCTCCTGCATGGCCTGACTGGCGCGGAACTCGTCGCGGCGGTGCACCAGCGTGACGCTCTTGCAGAGCCCGGCCAGGTACTGCGCTTCCTCCATCGCGGTGTCGCCGCCGCCCACGACGACGACGTCCTGATTGCGGAAGAGCGCGCCGTCACACACGGCGCAGGCGCTGACGCCCTTGTTCTTCAGCTTTTCTTCGCTCGGAAGGCCGATGTAGTTCGCGCGCGCGCCGGTAGAAATGATGATGGTGTCGGCCAAGTGCAGGATGTTTTCGTCCTCGCCCACCCACACCTTGAACGGACGCTCCGACAAATCGACCTTCTGCACGTCGGCGGTGATGAACTCCGTGCCCTGGTGCTCCGCTTGCTCGCGGAACTCGGCCATCATTTGCTGACCGGAGACTCCCTTCGGGTAGCCGGGGAAGTTCTCGACGTCCGTCGTGAACATGAGCTGACCGCCCGGGATCAAACCTCCCGCGCTGAACCCTTCGACGCAGAGCGGGTTCAGGTTGGCGCGGGCCGCATAGATGGACGCGGTGAGGCCAGCGGGACCGGAGCCGATGATCAGAACCTTGTGACGGCGAGGCTGCGACATGTCGGGACGTCTAGTGCCAAGAAAGCCCCCGCGCAACGGCAGGCCTCATTGCGCCCGAGAGCTCCTCGCGGGAGGTGTCTTTTCGGCTGCCGGAGTCCGGGACGGAGTGCGGGAGCACCGCGCTTTGCCGCACATTGCCTCCCCCAAAAAGCGACGGCGTTCGGGTGACCCCGAACGCCGTTTCTTTGCATCGAGTTGTCGTCGAGCTAGCGGATGGGGTTGGCCTTGAGGGCGGCTTTGCCGTCCTTCACGTAAACGCTGAAGCGCACTTCCGTTGCGCCGTGACGACTCGCTAGCGCCTCCCGATTCTTGATGAGCGTCTTTCGGAACTTCTCGTAGGTGAAGCCGTCGATGCTCTCTCCGCACTGCTGCTTGGTGGCCACGAACTGGTGGTACACCTGGTGCCACTCGGCCTCCGGATCTACCTCTGCCACCGCCACCGACGCCGGAGCAACGGCGGCTGCCGCGCCCGGCGGGCGCGGCAAAGGCCGCTGCGGCTGCGGCGCCGAAACCGGCGACGGAAACGGCGCGGACGGCGCGACTCCACTGGAAGGCGGAACGAGATCCGAGCCAGGCACCGAGAAGGCGCTCATTTGCGGCTGAGCCGGCAAATCTCCGAGCACGCGCTCGAGATCCGCCGGGCCGCGTGAGTGGCCACCTTGCGCCGCCACCTTGTCCACTCCGTCGTTCACGTCGGAGGCAATTTGACGGTAGACGCCGCGGAGCTTGCTGGGCTGAAGCTGGTCGATTTTGCCCGCCGCAAACTCGCGCGCTTCGTTGCGGAAAACACGGAGCGGGCGTGAGTGCTCGATGAAGGAGAGCACGAGGCCGACCAAAATGGCGATGGCCGCTACGCCGCCCGCGACGAGGACGTTCGCTTGCGCCTTGTCCTTGTCGTCCGCCATCTTGAAGAAGGAAACAGGCGAGTCCACGTGCGCTGGCTGACGGGCCACGGCGTAACCCGCGCCGAGCTCGTACGACTCGCCGGGCAGGCGCGTGTACTGCACCCCGAGCATGCCGCCGATTTCCCGAACGGCGCTGCGGCCCTTTTCCTTGTAGTCCGGGTCCTCCTTGAGGCCCTCCAAATCACTCACGATTTGGTCCAGGCTGGCCTTGGAAAAGCCCTCCGGAGCGCCCGCGGCCACGCGCTGACCGCCCACGTAAAAAGCAACCGCGGCGCCCGTGCGCGCGGTCAGCTCCCGAGAAAAGCGGTCGTCGACGATGCGCGCACCGACGATGGCACCCGCGGGGAGCGAGCCCACCTCGTACTCCACCGGACGAGCCACGACTCGGTACAAGCGGTCCCACACGAGCGTGTCGTCCCGCACGTAACCGTGCAGCGCGTCAGCCACCACCGGGTAGCCGCCGAGCTCGAAGTCCTCCATGCCGGTGGCTTGCTCGTAGCCCAAGTGGGCCACCACACGACCGTTCTGGTCGATGGCGAACACGGCGTCGAACGCCTGATCCTCGGGGATCGTGGCGTTCACCTCGCGCAGAGCCTTCTTGACCTGATCGCGCGTGGAGCCCTTCAAAGACGTTTCCGAGCTGCTCGCGTCACGGAGCCCCTTGGCGATGTTGGCGTCGAGAGCGAACTTCACCAGGTGGGCCGAACGCATGCGTGCGTCGTCCTTGAGGTACCAAGAAACGAACTGGCTGTCGGACGACAGGCCTTCGCCCATCGTGCGCGCGCCGGCGCGGTTGTACATGCTCTGCGCGAGGTAGAGCACGAACACGGAAACGCCGAGCACCAATCCCAAAACGACGTACCAGAAGCGTGACAGCATCAGTCCTGACCCTTCTTGTCGTCCTTTTTGGGCTGGGCGACGGTGATGGGCTGCGCGAGCGTGAGGTCGCCTGCCTTCACCTGAACGTCCATCACCGGACCGACCTTCTGACCCGCGAAGTACGCCTGCACCTTGTACAGACCCTCCGTCTTCACGTTCAGGCGAAACTCACCCTGCATCGATGGGTAAGAAATGGCGGCCACGTTGGGCTCTGCCACGACCCACATGCGCAAGCTGGGCGCCAGCTCGTCGCGAATTTCGAACGAACCGGCCGAGGGCACCGTCCACTCGCGTTGCGCGCCCTTGGCCGAATCACTCGGGCCGAAGGTTTTGATGCCCACGCCGTACAGACGGTGCGTGAACGGGTCCGTGTTCTGGAAAATGAGCTTGGTGCCGGGCGGCACCACGATGGTCACCGGCGTGGTGCGCCCTCCGCCGACGCGAATCAAGACGGGCGGCAGCGCCGGCTGCGGCTGCTCCGAAAGGGCAGCGAGGCACACTTCCTTCGGAATGTGCGGAAACAGCTTTCTGTACTTGGCGGGGACCGTCGGCACGAGCTCACGGAACGAGTAGCCGCGGTTCTTGGGGTCCCTCGCCTCGGCCCAAACCGGATTTTCCAGGTGCTCGAAGCCGGCGATACGGCCTTGGATTTTCTGAGCGAAGGCGACGCTGATGGGTAAAGCAACCGCAGCCACGGCGGTCGCAATCCCCCAGCGGCGCAGGCGCGAACGAGCTCGAGATCGGCGCTGCATAGGGGGCCAAAGCTAGCGCGAGTCCGTTGACACCGAAACTCCCAAGCAACGGAAACCCGCGACGTGGGGCACAAGCTGGGGGGGCCGCATCCGAGCCCGGTGTGCGGTGCTCCCGCACTACGTCCTCATCGCGAAAAAGTCGGCCAAAACCACACCTTTCCGCAGCACCTGGACGACAGCGGCGCCTGCCTGCGGCACCCGCCCGCAAGCCCGCCGAACCCGCACAAAGTCCAGGAACCCGGACGTTCACCAGCGAGGCCGTGCGACCCGAAAAACCACATTTTGCGCGTGAAACTCGCGGGCAAGCCAGCAGAACGACTCCGCCCGCAGAAGGAGCGAAAACATAGAGCGCAAAAAAGAAAGGCCGGCTTGCGCCGGCCTTTCGAAAAGTAAGGCTCCTTACCGCGATGGTCGCTGCGAGCTCCAGTAGCCGAACCCCTAGTATCCACTAGGTGGGTGACTCGTCGAAGCTTCTGGCTTCCCGGCGAAGTATGTCCGGGCGTAGCGCTCCACTTCTCTCAACTCGTCTCCCTGGTTGGCCATTGTCAGGGATTCGTTACTGATCGCTTACGAGCCCCGCAGAGGGAACCCAGTCACCAAGGTAAGAATCCGAACGCGTACCGTCAACGCATGAGCGCGTGGATTTTCGTCTTCACGTCGCTTCTTCGCGGAGCACCTTGCGTAACGCGGAGCGCCACGAGCAGAACGTCCCGAAATGCGATGCTCGGCACGAGTCAGAGCTCACTCCGAGCGAGTTCGCGAATGAGACGCTTGACAAACTCGATCGCGCGAGCGCTCGAGAGCACCTTGACACGATGCTTCGTTGCCCAACGCGAAACGAGCGCGCCCTCCGCCAAAGAGGACGCGCTCGTCTTCGAGAGCGCAGGAGACTCGGTCGAGCGAGACTCGGTCGAGCGCGCCTCAATGGGGCGCGCCGGTGAGCCAAGCGAAAGCAGGCACCAGCACTTCCTCCGGCGTGGCGCCGCCCTGACTCACGACTTGCACCGCGCGATCGGTCGAGTCGTCGATGCGGAAGCCGTGATCGCCGAAGACCATGACGAGCGTGCGCGGGGGCTGCTTGGTGAAGTGATCCGTGAGCGCGGCGGACACGTCGTCCGCGATGGTGACGAGTCGCTCCCGCACGCCGCCCTCACCTTCCCGCAGAGAAGCCTCCACGATGTCCAGCTTGAAGAGCTCGCGACGCCCGGTGCGAATGCGACGGGCCGCGTGAGCGGCGCGGCCGCGAGCGACCACCGCAGGTGATTCCGCGGGCGTGTCCTTGTCCTTGAGACCATCGGGCCCTCGCCCAATGAGCTCGATCTGCGTCGTGGTGTTGGTGGGCAATGCCGACCACAGAAGCAGGCGCTCGGTGAGCGTGGCGTCTCCGCGGCTCTTCAGGCGATCTTGCACCATCATGCCCAAGTCGAAGCGCAAGCCGTCGACCAACATGAGCTGCACCCGACGGGCGCCGTGCAGGCGCCCCATGCGCTGCGCGAGATCCGGAATGTCGAGCACCATGGTGGGGCGCTTGCCCCGCACGCGCAGGGCGTCGAACGCCTCCGTGTAGCTCTTGGCGAAGGAGTCGCGCCACGTGACGAGCGCTTCACGCGCCGAGGCGTCGGCGATACCGCGCTGCACGGCTGCGTCGAGGCGCATGTAGCAGGTGACGAACAATCGCTCGATGACGGCGAGCGGCTTGGGCCCTCGCGCTGCATCGAGCTCCTGCACCCAAGAACGCCAGTTGTCTCGCGCGAAGGCTTCGAACGGATCCGGTTCGCTCGGCGCGGGCGGTCGGATTTCCTCGCGCGGCGCCGCGGCAGCCACGTCGCTCTCCTGCACGTCCGTCGGCTGCGAGGGCTCCGCGGGCGCCGCCGGAGCCTGCGCGGCGGGGCGCGGGCGCAAAGGCCGCAGCGCCGAGCGACGAGGCTGCTGCACGGCAGGAGCGGCGCTCGCTCGGTCCGTCAGCTCGTTCGTCTCGGGACGCGCAGCGGGTGTCGTTTGCGGGGCAGCGTCGCCGACCAGAGGCTCGCCGTCGTCGGCGTCGTCGGCCGGGAGAATGAATGGCGTGCGCTTGCGTGCCAGCGGCGCGCGGAGGGCGCTCGCCGCGATGAGCGGAATCACCTCCGGGGCGCTGGGCTCGCTGATTTCGCTCGCCGGCGCGGCCGCAGAAGCAACCTCCGAGCCGGTCTCTTCCGCCACGGAAGGAGCCGCGCTCGCCTCGCTCTGGGTCGCGAGCTCGACCGAAACGGCGTCCTTCGACGTTTCTTGGTCGCCATTCAGCGCGACCTCGTCCACGTCCTCCTCGAGCACGATGGCGGGAAGTGCCACCGCGCCGTGCTCTTCGGTGAGGCTCGCGCTCGGCGCGGGAGCGCTCGGCGCGGGAGCGCTCGGCCGCGCCTCCTCGAGCGCGCGCCTCTGCGCAAAGGGGCTCACGAGCGACTTCACCGGCAAAGGCGCAGCAGCGCGGGCTGACTCGTTCACCGGAGCCGCGAGCAGTGCCGTGTCTGCCGGGGCAAGCTCGGACTTCGGCGCCTCGTCCTCTTCGTCCGCGTCGACCGACACGGAGACGATGGGATCCATGTCGGACTCGGCAGTAACCGGGAGCGAGAGCTCGGGCGCCGCAGCGCTCGTGGTTTCCGCGGATGCCTCTGGTTCGATGATGGGCGCCGTCACGGGCTGAGCTTCGACGGAAGCTCGCTCCGCGGCAGTGACGGGCTCCGCGGCGGTGATGAGCTCCGCGGTGACGGGCTCCGCGGCGGTGATGAGCTCCGCGGCGGTGATGAGCTCCGCGGCGGCAACGGGCTCCGCGGCGACGGGCTCGCCCGGCGCCGCTGCCACGTTGGGCGTTTCGGCCTGGGGCTGCGAGTGAGCTTCTTCGGAACGGACCTCGTGTGCTGCGGGAGCACCGGACTCCGCGGGCTCCTCTGCCGAGGCCAAGGAAACGGCATCGTCCGACGTGAAGCCGAGCGCGCGATCCAGCTCGGGGAGCTCCACGTCGTCCCCCGAAAACAGCGAGCCCGCTTCCTCTTCGTCCGCGGCAACCTCGGGCGGAAGCTCGGACAGCTCCATGGCAACCACGCTCGCCGCGACCTCGGCCGAGGGCGGACGCGGCGAAGGCGCCTCGACGCGCTCCAGCAACGCGCCGAACGGAACCGGCGACGGATACACGCGCAGCGAGCGGTTATCGCTGCTCAGGACGACGGAGATGGGACGCTCGGTCGTGGCGGCGAGCCACCAGCGGAGCACGGCGCTGTCTTCGGCGTCGAGCACCCGGCCCAGGTTGGCGATGCCTTCCAAAGAGGGGATCCCCACGGCGATGCCCCGCATTTCGACGAAACGAGCGCGGTAGAGTTGGTCGCTGAGCGAGGCGTCCAGATCCGTGCTCGCGCCGATGCCGGGGGGTGGTGCGCCACGCTGCTCGAGCGCCGCTTCGATGCACTCCTCGATGTGCAGGGCGAGGCGACCACGCTGAGCCGGACGAGGCGCGACGATGGGCACCCACAAGTAGCCGCGGACCGCCGCGGCGGTTCCGACCGCCCGCATGCCTTCGGGCTCGACCACGATGACGCTGCTACCGTCCCAAGAAGCGTCGTCGCGCCAGAGGGAGAGCGGCACCGCCTCGGAAAACACTGCCTTTTCAAGCGGCGGAAGCGGCCTGGCCAGGGAGGATTCGGCGCTGTGTGCGGGGTTGCTCGTCGCCCAGATCATGGTCCCCCCTTTCCCTAAGTCGAGCCATTTGGCCCAATTTTTGGCGTTCTCGGGGGGGCGCCGGCAGAGCCGGGCACCGGGGCACGCTCAGAGGCCGCGGGGGAGGACGAGCCTCACGACCCCGCTCAGGACTGGCCGCCGCCGCTGGGCATGGGGTTCTGCTCTCGCTCGAGGTAGCGAAAGATGGTGCGCGGATCGACACCAAGGTCCCGGGCCGTTTGGGTGCGGTTGCCGTTATTTCGCTCGAGCACCTCGAGCACGTAGCGCCGCTGAAAGTCCTCTTTCGCCTTTTCGAGCGGCACGATGCTCTGCTGCGCTTCGGGCGACAGATCCAGATCTTCTGGGCCCAAGAGGTTCTTGTCACAGAGAACCAGGGCTTTTTTGATGCGGTTTTCGAGCTGCCGAATGTTGCCGGGCCAGTCGTACTTTTTGATGGCGGCGAGCGCAGACGGCGAAAACCCACGTACGTCGCTGTGCAGCTCGTCGGCGTGTTTGCTGAGCAGCGCCTTGGCGATGATGAACACGTCGTCCCCGCGCTCGCGGAGCGGCGGAAGCCACAGGTTGACGACGTTGAGGCGGTAGTAGAGGTCCTCGCGGAAGCCGCCCGTGCGGATCATGTCCTCGAGGTTCCGGTTGGTCGCCGCAACCACCCGGATGTCCACCTTTTCAGGGCGACTGTCTCCGACCCGGAACACGGTGCGTTCCTGCAGCGCTCGCAAGAGCTTCACCTGCAGCTGCGGCGTCAGCTCACCGACCTCGTCCAAAAACAGGGTGCCGCCGTCCGCCTGCTGGAACTTGCCTCCGCGGCTGGCGATGGCGCCGGTAAACGCGCCTTTTACGTGCCCGAACATCTCACTTTCCATGAGATTTTCGGGAATGGCGCCGCAGTTGACCGTGACGAAGGGGCCGCTGACGCGGTCGCTCAAGCGATGGACCTCGCGTGCAATGAGCTCCTTGCCCGTGCCGGTTTCGCCGGTGATGAGCACGCTGATGTCCGTGGTCGCCACCTTCTGCAGCTTGCGAAACACTTCCAGCATCGACGCGCAGGCGCCGATGATTTCGCCGAACCGCTTGTCGCCGAGCTCCGCCTCCAGCTTTTCTTTGTCGGCGCGGAGCGCGGTGACGAGCATGGCGTTGGTGAGAAGAAGCGACGCTTGCCCCGCAAAAATGGTCAGGAGATCGAGCTGCTTGCGCTCGAAGAGGCTCTTGACCTCGTCGTTGGCCACGTAGAGCGCACCGATGACCGCGCCGTGGTTCAAGAGGGGCGCGCACATCACGCTCGACAGCTTGAGCGCGATGACGCTCTCACTCTGTCCGAAGGTGGTGTCCGTCAGAGCGTCGCTCACGATGACCGGACGTTTGGTCTCGATCACTTGGCGTACGATGCTGTCGCTGATGCCCTCGCCAGCGCTGCCGCCAAACGCGCTGCTCGCCACGTTTCTCGACGCGCGCACCTCGATGGGGCTTTCGCCTTCCTTGCTCGGATCGACGAGCAGCACCATGCCGCGAGCTGCGCCCGTCAGCTCGAGCACGCTGTCCAGGAGCGTCGACAGGAGCTCGTCGAGCGCCGGAGCGCTCATGAGCCGCTCGCTGAACTCGTGCAGCCGCCGGAACCCGGCGATTTCGCTGCTTGCCTCTCCGGTTCCCCGCCGCGCTTCCAGCGGAGGCTCGCTGAACATGCTGAACGAGAGCTGCGCCTGACCCAGGGTCAGGCGGTCTCCGTTGGCGAGCCGCGCGCGGCGCTTGCGCTTGCCGTTGATCAGGATTTCCGCGTGCCGGTCGACCTCTTCGAACTGGAAATCCCGTCCGTTGAAGACGATTTGCGCGTGATGCTGGTGCACCGTGGCGTCTGGAACGTGCACGTCGTTGCCCAGCGCTCGGCCGATGGTCGTGACCGGCTTATGGACAGCGAAGAGCAAAGGAGCCCCTTGGGGCGGAAAATAACGGACGAACGCCATGTGGACCTGTGGAGGCTAATTGCCTCGCGCCCGTCCGACAACACGCGTTCGGCTCATTCGGCTCCACTCCCCTTGCCCTTCCCGTGCCCCTGCTTTCCTACGAGGCGAGCGCATTTTCTGCGTGAACGAAGGAAGAAGCGGCCGAAGGAAGAAGCGGCCGAAGGAAGAAGCGGCCGCAGCCGACTCATTCCAAGCGTCCACCCAACGCGAGCCCCACGCTGTCTTCGGTGATTTGTGGCGCCACGTAGTCGAGCTTGCCCCACGAACCGAGTGACGCGACGCCCGAGTCATCCTGGCGTGCCGCGATGGGGGACGGCTTGCCGGAGCCGAACACGGCGCCACCGATGAGACCGAGCGTGGTCGTGGTGCCGGTGAAGAGCAAACCTCGCTTGGCGGGTGGTTTGTCGTCTCCGACGTAGAGCAAGTAGATGGGCGCCGAGACCGCCGCGCCGATGCCCGCGCCCAGCCACATCGAGCCGATTTGTTGGAGCGACGGCGCGACGGCGGCCGTCAGCGCACCCGTCGCGGCCATGCCCACGTTCAAGCCGATGAGCCCGCCCAGCGCGGCGCTCTCGTTCGCCTCGCCGTAGGACTTGTCCTCGGCGGACGCGCCGTAGCCGAACATGGCGCCCACGGCCGCGCCCCAAAGCACGCCGCTCGTGACCAAGAGGCCGCTCTCTGGCGGCGGCTCGAGGTAGTAGCCGGCGGCGAAGCCGCCGGCGGCGCCCAGCGTTGAGCCAATGGCCGTCGCACGTGTGAGCTCCTCGAAGCCCCAAGCGTCGGCATCCGGCTTCGATGCATGCTGGTGGATGACGAAACCGGTCGCGTTCGCGGTGCCGATCACCATACCGGTCGTGATGGCGAGAGGCATGCCGCGTTGCAGCTTGTTGCGGTCGAGAAAGAAAACGCCGACCGGGCCGGCCAGAGTCAGCACGGCAGGCGGAATCAAGAAAACGCCGGGGTCCTCGATGTCGAACTCCGACGAGATCCAGATGCCCATTCCGGCGCCATAAGCCGCGGAGACGCCGTAGAGGGTGCCGATTTCCCAAACATCGCGCGCCCGCTTACTCGACGCGGGCGCGTAGCCGGGCGCAGCGTACGTCGGCTGCGCGTAACCCGGCTGCGCGTAACCCGGCTGCGCGTAGCCCGGCTGCGTCGGCTGCGCATAGCCCGGCTGCGCATAGCCCGGCTGCGCATAACCCGGCTGCGCATAGCCAGTCCCCGGCGCAGCCTGCTGCGCGCTCGCGGACGGAGCAGAAGACAAACAGACGCCAAAAGCGGCGACCGCCCCTACGAACGTGTGGGCGCCGGACGCGAGCAGACCCTTGGAAGACGTGGCCATCACGACGGTACTAACGGCCAAGGCTCGCTGGCCGTCAATGGTTCGTCAGTCCCATTCGGAGCGGACGGGGCGAGAGAGCAGCTCACGCACCGCTTCGCGCGTTGCTTTGCCTTCGTGCAGCACCGAGTACACGGCCTCGGTGATGGGGAGCTCTACCTCGAGACGGGCGGCAAGCTCGTGCGCGCTCTTGGCCGTGAGAAATCCCTCCGCGATGCCGGGCAGGCTGGCGAGCGCCTCGTCCAGCGTTTTTCCCGAGCCCAACGCGAACCCCAGCGAGCGGTTACGCGAAACCTCCGCGGTACACGTCAAAATCAGGTCGCCAATCCCGGAAAGTCCCGCCAGCGTGATGACCTCGCCGCCCTTGGCCATGGTGAGGCGAGCCATTTCCGCGATGCCCCGCGTAATCAGAGCGGCGCGCGTGTTGTGACCGAAGCCGAGCCCATCGCACGCCCCGGCGGCGATGGCGATGACGTTCTTCAAAGCGCCCCCCACCTCGACGCCGATTGGATCGCCGCTCGTGTAGACCCGCAGCCAGTCCGTCGCAAAAAGAGCCTGAGTTTCCCGCGCCAACTCGGGGCTTTCTGCCGCCGCCACCACGTTGGTGGGGAGACAGCGCGCCACCTCTTTGGCGAAGCTCGGCCCCGAAAAGAACGCCGAGCGAGCACGCGCTTCTTTGCCCAGCACGTCCTCGAGCACTTCGCTCATCAGCATGAGCGAGTCGTTTTCGATGCCTTTGCTCGCGCAAACCCAACGTACGTCGCGGCGAGCGACCGGTCTGACCCGCTCCAAAGTGGAACGCACCGCGTGCGTCGGCACCACGATGACGATCCAGTCCGCCTGGCTCGCGGCCTCACTTATCTCGCTCGTGACGCGCAAATTCTCCGGCAGCGGTACGCCCGGCAAAAACTGCGAATTCTCGCGCTCTCGGCGCAGTGCTTCCGCGTGCTCCTCCTGCCAGCTCCAGAGAGTAACCTGTCGGCCGCCGAGGGACAGCAGCCGCGCCAACGCGGTCCCCCAGGCGCCCGCCCCCAGAACAGTGACTTGGCTCACGCGTCTAGAGTACTCGGCCGCCCCAACCTGTCACGCGTGGACAGGTAGCTGTGCAGCGCCACCCGTCACCGATATGCTTCGCCCCCGATGACCGCCCCGAAGCGCCGCTCGATGACTCCACCCACCGTGGACGCGGACGCGTCGTCCCTCGAATCGGAACGCCAACCGAAAATGCCGTTTCGACTTCGCCTTGTCCCCTTGCTGTGCTCTGGGCTCGCGGCCTTTTTGACCGCGTGTTCTCACCCTTCGCAAATGGGCGGAAGCACGCTGGGCTTGGTTGGACAAGGCGTCATCAACGATCCCGCCAACAAATCGCTCCGTTTCGACATTTTGCGCTTTGGCCTCGAGCAGTTTTGCGCGGAAATGATGGCACGCGGCGCGCCCATCAAGCTCCACGACGACGATCCCGTCCTCGGTCGCTTTTACGCAGACAGCTGCCAGTCGCAGACCTTGGACGACCAAAACCGCAACTCGCTCGTCGTACAGTTCGGCGGGCGAGGCTACGCGTGGACGAATTTGACGGGCCGAATCGGCTTTCGCACGCGTGGGCTCGTCGAGTTTTCCCCCGATTTTCGGCTCGAAGGAGACGCTCTTTACGTTTACTTCCGCACGGAACGCGTGGAAACGAGCGAGTTTTCGCTGACGCTCGTCGAATCCCCGACGGCCACCAGCGCGCTTCAAGCGAGTGGCGTCAACCCGGAGCAAGTCGGCCGCTCCATCGTCGACGGCCAGCTTCGACGCGGTTTTACCGTCATTCGCTACGATGAAGAGGGCCTCACGGACTTCGAGCTCGGACTGGTGCCGACGGGTCAAAAGCCCTTCCGGCCCTTTACGGTCGTCAAGTCCGACAAGGTGACGTTGGGCAACGGGCGCACGGAAGTTCACCCGGGCCAGCAGGATTTCATCGGGCGCTTCGACGTGCCCGACGACGATCAAGCGCTCACCCTGACGTTGAAGCTCGACGGCGTGAGCCACGTCGATTTGGCGCTCGTCCCCGCTCGCAACACCCCCGCCATGCTCGACCAATATCTGGCCGTCGGGGGACCAGTCGCGCTGTCCGTCCACCCGAGCTTCGCGGCGCAGGTCGGAAGCACCGCCCCGTTCAAGGCGGTGGTCCCCCTCCCCCCGGGCCAATACTTTCTGGTCCTCGACCACTCGACGGCCTTCGGCGTGTCCGCCCCTACGGGTACCTCCGCAGCCAAGGTCGACTACCTGGTGCAGCTCGGCGACGCGCCTTGAGCGCACCCTGCCCAGGTTCCGCCCGAGTGCGCTCGGGGATGGGACATCTCGATCCATTCGGCTCCCGAGTCGCTCTTTGAGTCACGACAAACGGTTTGCGCGCAAAGCGTTTGTCGCTCTAGGGTCCGCCGAGCGTGAACGCCAAGCTCTACCGTTACGTTTTTTGGCCTTTGTGGTTCGTGGCCGTGCCTCTGGCGCTCGCCACGGCCGCCGTCTGGCTCCTTGCGTCGGGAGATGGCGCGCTTCCCGAAGGGGGCTTCGGGCGCTTCCGCTGGTTCGTTCAAGACCAGAAAGTGCCTGCCATCATCGTTTTTTTCACGCTCTTCGAGATGGGGCTCTACCACTTTCGCCACTCTCTTCCGTGGGCGGACAAAATGGGCGTCGCGGGGCGCTCGGGGCTGCCCTTGGATTTGCGGCGCGACTACGAGCAAGCGGGGCAGCTCGTCGACGAGAGTCGTCGGATTCTGCGCAAGCACGGCAAGGCCGTTTCGCGTGAGTTGGCCTCCAAAGATCGCGAAGCGCTCACTGGCAGCCTGGACGCGCTCGAAACGGCGATGCTGGCGGAGCCCTTCGACGCCGAGGCCTTTCATCAGGCCTACGACCGCGCGGCGGAGCTCGTCAATCGCCACCTCGGGCGCTGGCAACGCGGAGAGCTGCGCGAGTACACGGAGTCCATTCTCATCGCGGTGGGCGTAGCGCTCCTCTTGCGCGCCTTCGTCGTGGAGGCGTTCAAAATCCCGAGCGGCTCGATGCTGCCGACCCTCCAAATCCAGGACCACATTTTCGTCAACAAGTTCGCCTACGGCCCCACGGTGCCGTTCACCAAAAAGCGCGTCTTGGAGAGCCTGCCGCCCGCGCGCGGCGACGTGATGGTGTTCGAGTACCCGGACCCCAACCTAAAGAACCCGCGCCAGGATTTCATCAAGCGGGTCATCGCGCTGCCGGGAGACAAGCTGGAGGTCGAGGATGGGCACCCCATCATCAACGGCTGGCGTGTCCCGAACTGCCGCGTGGGCAAGTATCGCTTCGACGAAGGCGACAACTACGAAAAGTACGGCGAGCTCTTCGTCGAGTTCCTCGGCGAGCGCTCGTACCTCGCGCTGTTCGAAGGCGTGAACGACGAAGGCTCGGGTCTGCGTTTGCCCCGACAGCGCCAGGGTCCCTACTACGTGGAGCCCGGTGAGGTTTGGGTGCTGGGTGACAACCGCAACAACAGCGCCGACTCACGCGCGTGGCGTCACGGGCGTGGCGCGGGCGTTCCTTTCGATCACATCAAGGGACGCGCCATGTTCGTCTGGTTGTCGTTCAACAACCGTGGCGAAGACTTCCTCGGCGTGACCTGGGACCGTTTGTTTTCCAGCGTGATGGGTAAACCTCGTCTGCCGAGGGAGGCAGACGCCGAGCTCGTGGCTGGCATCGAGCGCTGCCTCGAGCAGCGCCCCGCGAACACGACGCCGCCTCCGCCGCAGCCTCGACCCCGTCGAGCTGGTCTCTGACGGCCCCCGCAAGCACGTCCTCGCGAGCCTTTCGCAGCGAAACCAGCCGCGCGAGGAGGATACCGAGGACGTGGGCTTCTGGAGCAACGAACATCACGCCGCGGGGTACGACAGCCGTGTCACACCCCTTCCCCCCGGGGCCGAACGGAGCCCGGCGGGAGGAGCCCGGGAACGCGCCTCAGCGCAGCACGATGCCCAGCTCGTTGCGCCTGCGGCGCGCGCGGCTGGAACGAATCAGGGTCACGATCATGACGAGCGCCCAGCTGAGATCGATGCTGGCGCCCACGGCGCGAACGGCGCCCCACGGTAGCCGCGCCGCCACCCAGTTCGTAAAGATCAGATCCAGCGCTATCTTCAGAAAACACGCCCAGCAGCCCAACGCGTAAATGCGGCTGGCCTGCGCGCGCCAGCCCTCGAAGCCGGCGGGGTCCACGCCCGGAAACTCCGAGGCCTGACGCCTGCTCACGTCCAACTTCCGAATCGTCAGCAGAATGCCGAAGATCACGGCAAGAATGTCGAACATGTCGGGCACGCCAGCGTCCATGACGGGGCCAGGTAGTACGAGGGTAGAGACCGCGCAACACCCGGCTCCCTTCGTCGTGAGCTTCGGGGAGCTGCTCTGGGATTTGTACCCCGAGGGGTCGCGTCTCGGTGGGGCTAGTGCGAACGTGGCATATCACGGTGCGCAGCTCGGCTGCCGCAGTCTGCTCGTGAGCCGAGTGGGGCGTGACGCGCTGGGTGAACGGGCGCTCGCGGCGTTGCAGGCGGGCGGAGTGGACGTCAGCGGCGTCACGGTCGACTCCACGAGCCCCACGGGCCATGTCCACGTCAGCTTGGAAGACGGTGAGCCGCGGTTTCGTATCGGCCAAGAGGTCGCGTGGGATCGCATCGTGTGCGACCCGCCCCTCCGAGCGCGGCTCCTCACGGCCAACGCGCTGTGCTTCGGTACGCTCGCGCAGCGCTCACCGTTGGTCCAGGGCGAGCTCTTGGGCGTGCTCCGACGGATCGCAGACGCGGGCCGGGCGCGGCTCGACGGACCCGGACGTCACGGGAGGCCCTTGCGGCTCTTGGACGTGAACCTTCGTCCGCCCTTCGACGACGCCGACTTGCTGATGGGCTCGCTCACGCACGCGGACGTCGTGAAGCTGAACGAAGACGAGCTCGCGAGGTGCGCCGCACTCAGCCACTCGCAAGGCGCGCAGAACGTCATTTCGTGGCTGTTCGAGCGCGGCGTGCTCTTGGTCGCAGTCACGCGCGGCGCGCGTGGCGCCACGCTGCACGCGCCCGGGCTGGTCGTCGACCACGACGGCTTCCACTCGAGCGGAGTGGATCCGGTGGGCGCGGGCGACGCCTTCACGGCCGTCTTGGCGCAGGGCCTGACGCTGGGAAAGAGCCTCCCCGAAATCCTCGAGCGCGCCTGCCGCTACGCCGCATGGGTGGCGAGCGAGCCGGGTGGCCAACCCGAAGGTGCTTCGCAGCGACGCGCCTGGAGCGAGTGACTCACGGTCCGCGGCGGCGCGGCACAGGACGACGGCTGCGCCGCCCCACGTAAGCGAGCCACTCGTCTTCCCACCGCGGCTCCGGCGGAGGAAACGCGGGCCTCGCGAGAAGGTAGCCCTGCGCCAGAGGAGCTCCGCACGCACGCACGGTGCGGAGCTCTTCCACCGACTCGATGCCTTCCGCCACGACCAGCGCGCCGAGCTCGGTGCACAGATCGATCAAATACTCGAGGCGCGCAGCCTTGTTCGGGTCTCGATGAACGTCCGTCACGAGGGAACGGTCGAGCTTGACGACGTCGGGCTCGAGCTCGAGCACACGAAACAAATCCGAGTGGCCGACGCCGAAGTCGTCCACCACGAGGCGGGCGTTCGCGCGCGCCGAGAGCTCCTTGAGCACTTGGCGAGTCACGTCCATGTGCTCGAGCGCGGCCGTCTCCGTCACTTCGAGGTACACGGGACCCGAGTGAAAACAGAGCGGATCGTCCGGCCTGACGAGCCACCGATCCGCCAACTCGTGTGGATGCAGATTGACGAAGACGGCCCCGTCCGCCACCCCCTCGAAGCAAACCTCACGAATCATTCGCCCGAGGTGCCCACAAAAGCGCTCACGCTCGGCGTGCTCGAACAGAACGACCGGATTCCGAAACGCATCCACCTGACAACGCGCGAGCGCCTCGTGAGCGAAAACTCGCCCCGTAGCAAGCTCCACGATGGGCTGAAAGACCACGCGAAGGTCCTTCGTCGTGAGCTCCGTGACGCCGACCTCCATAGGAGTGAGCTCCGTAGCGCTGAGCTCCGTAGCGCTGAGCTCCGTAGCGCTCGAAACCGCGCGCGGAGCCTCGGGCGTTGGAAGCTTTCGAAGCTCCACGCCGCTCTCTCGGAGAGCCGACTCCGTGTACGAGATCGGTTGTTTTCTCACCGCGCCTCGAAAATCCTCAACGTGCAGCCATAGCACGCATTCTTCGGTCCCCGAAATACGGAGCCGCGCGAAAAGCCTCGGCCGAGCGCTTTCATCCTCCGCAAACTAAGCCGCGCATGCATGGTGCATGCACCACGTATGCACTGCGGCTATGCCGCCACACTCGGCGCACTTTGCCTTTCAATGTGCGACACGCGCCCACGAGCGTCTCGGGAAGACGCTACTTTGCGCTTACCGTCCGCCCACGGACGCTCAACGGGCGCGGGACGCCGGGAGACGCGCCAGCTCGTCGAGCAAAAATACGTTCGCTCGAATGGCCTTGCGGAATACGCCCAAATGCAAGCTTTCGTCCGGGCCGTGGGCGCCGGTTTCCGGATCCATCACCCCGTTGAGAATGAGCGGAAGATGCGAGTAGCGCTTGCCGAAGAGTGCAACGAACGGGATGGAACCGCCGATGCCAATCTGCAGAAGAGGGCGCCCCCACGCCTTCGTGTAGGCGCGATCGGCGGCCTCGAAAGCGGGGCCCTTCGGCGTATACAGCCAACTTTCCGCGCGCCCCGGACGCTCGTTCAACCGGACGCGAACGCCGCCGGGAGCGTCTCGCAAGAGCAGCTCTTCGAGCTCCACGCGCATCTCGTCGTGCGTTTTTCCTGGCGGCACACGCACGGAAAGGGTGGCTGTGGCACGACGACGAAGCGCGTTCTTGTGCTCGTCGGGGCGCGGGAGCGTAGTCGACAGAATCGTCACCGCGGGTTGCCGCCAGACCCACTCGGCGGGCGGGCGTCCCCGCGTCGGCAAGGGCTCCACGTCCGGTAGCAGGTGCGCGCCGCTCTTGATGACGTCGCTCGTCAGCGGCACGTCGTACGCTGCTTCACGCCACGCCGAAGGCACCGCGGTCTGGCCGAACACGGGGCGTCCGTCGTCGTCGGTGAGACGCGCCAAGAGCTTGATGAGCGCGTTTCCGGCGTCCGGCGCCATGTTGCCCCAGATCCCGGAGTGCACGTCCGACTCGAGCGCTTCGCACGTCAGCTCGACCTCGTAGAGGCCACGCAGCGACGTGGTGAGCCCTGGAATGTCGACGGACGGATTCTCGCAATCCGTGAGCACCATCACGTCCGCTTCGAAATCCTCCGGGTAAGCGTCCATGTAGCGCGCGAGATTCGGAGAGCCGATTTCCTCCTCTCCCTCGATCACCAGCCGCACGTTGACGGGCAGCTCGCCCGTGACGGTGAGCCAGGCTTCGAGCGCCGCCAGGTGCGACACCCAGCCGCCCATGTCGTCCGCCGCACCGCGCGCGTAGAGGCGCTCGCCCGAGCGGCGCGGCTCGTGCGGCGGCGTCGACCACGCCTCTCCTTTGACCGGTTGCAGGTCGAGGTGACCGTACACGAGCACGGTGGGGCGCCCCTCTTGCGCGGCAAGCTTTTCCGCAGCGACGAGCGGCAGGGCGCCGTCGACCGAGCGCACCTTTGCCGTGAACCCGAGCGCGCTCAAGTCGCCGCAAATCGTCTCGGCGAGCTTCTGCACGTCGTCACGACGCTCGGGATCACACGAGATGGCCGGAATCCGCAGGTACCTGCTCAGCTGCTCGATCGTTTGCTCGAAACGCTCGTCCGCCCACGCGGCGACGGCGTCCGCCGCGCGCCCCTGATTGTCCGTCATGAGGCGACTGTACAACAGAGGGCAGAGGACGAGCGAGGCTCACGCAGCGGGCGAAAGCGTGAGCGCTGCACGCAGCGTGGTACCGATGTCTCCTCCCACCTTGAGACACGCGAGAGAGTCTGCGCGAGTGCGGCCCCGGTTGACGATGGCCAGAGACAAACCGAGTTTTTTCGCCCGGTGAGCGAAGCGATACCCGGAAAAGACCATGAGCGAGGAGCCGATGACCAGCGCCGCGTCCGAGCGCGCGAGCGCCGCGTAGGCTCGCTCCACGCGCTCCGCCGGGACGTTTTCTCCGAAGAACACGACCTTGGGCTTGAGGAGACCGCCGCAGTCCGAACACTCGGGGACGCGAAAGCTCCCATAGTCCACGTTCTCGAGATCCGCGTCCCCGTCCGGCGCTGCTGCCGCCGTAAGCTGCGAGAAGCTGGGGTTTTCGAGCTCGAGCTTTCGCTGGTACTCCGCGCGCGGTGAGGTTCGGCGGCAGCCGAGGCACTCGATTTCGTCCATGACGCCGTGCAAATCGAGCACGTTCCGAGAGCCGGCCTTTTGGTGCAGCCCGTCGACGTTCTGCGTGACCACGAGCGACACCTTGCCGCTCCGCTCGAGCTCCGAAATGGCGTAGTGGCTTTCGTTGGGGAGGGCGCGGGTGATGTGCCTGAACCCCACCAGGCTCCGCGCCCAGTAGCGGCGACGAGTTCGTTCGTTCCCGGTGAACTCCTTCAAGGTGATGGGGTGCGCGCGCTTCCATGCGCCGCTCTCGTCCCGATAGTCGCCGATGCCGGAGGCGGTGCTGCAGCCGGCGCCCGTGAGCACGAAAATGCGGTCGTGCGCCCGCAAGAACGAGGCCAAAGGCACGCCCTCCGTCGCACCCAACTCAGACGCCGCGCTCGCCGAATCCATCCGACCTTCATGAGGCGTTCGGTGAGCTCTGTCCAGCTCTCCCGAGAACCGCGAAGGCAAGAGAGACCCAAGCGAGCCACAAGAGCAGCGCCGCGAGGAGGTGCACGACCTGCATCCATCCGGGTGCCGAGAGCCACACGTTCACCACGCCGAGCGCCAGCTGCATGACCACGAGCGCGACGATGCGGGTCGGCCACGCCTCTGCCAGAGCGGCCGCCTGGCTCGGCGCTCGCTCGGCGATACGCGGGCCCAGGGCCAGCAAGAAGCCGCTCACCACGACGGCGAGCACCGGATGAACTCCACGGAGGCGCTCGAGGAAGTGCTGGGATTGATCTCCCGCCGCCTCGAGCGCGTTCGCGGCACCGACGCCTTCGAGCGGGTACAGCGTGTCGCCCAGAGCCGTCACCGCACCCGCCGCGGACACCACCACGATGCCGAGCGCGCCCAAAAAGAGCCAAGCCGCCTCGCGCGTTCGCCACTCGACTCGCTCCAGCTTCCAGCTGAAGGAGCAAGCAGAAAACGCCATGGCCGCCGTGAGACCGAGCGTGTTCACGAGGTGTACGGCCATGATGACGGCGCGCCCGACGGAGTCGTTGTGCCCCACGTAGCGAAGCAACACGAGCGCCGCGCCGATGAGCGCCTCGACGATCATGAGAACACACGCCGCCAGCGCGGCGCTTCGGGCGATGTGTCCCCGAGGCACCCGACGCAGCGTGTACACGGCAACGCCGAACACCACGAGCATGCTGAGGCCCGAGGTGACTCGATGGGTGAGCTCGATGACCGTCTCCACGGTGCGCGGCAGGTGAGCCACCTCACCCTGGCAGGTCGGCCAATGTTGCCCACACCCGGCGCCCGAGCCCGTGATACGAACGACGGCGCCAAACAGGATGACGAGCACGGTGTACGCGAGCGCGCCTCGCCACGGGTTGCCTGCGTAGCTCGGACCCGTGCCCGCTTGCTCGACTCCGCGCGGGGCGCCGATCGCCCCGATCGGCTCCGGCCCTGGGTCGCGGGGCGCGAGCGCGCCGTTCGGTGGGGCGTCCATGAGCCGCCCCATGCCACACGGCCGCTGGGTTGGCAAAGACGGACGTCCGTTTCGGACCGCCCGTGAGCTCTGCGTCTTTCGCGACTCCCCTTCCCCGCCGCTACACCAACGGAGGCACCTCGTGGACGTCAAGAACCCCGCAACGGGACAGCGCATCGAAAGCGTAGAAATCGACGGTCAGGAACGGATCGTCGCAAAGGCCGAAGCCGCTCGACGCGCTCAGCGCGACTGGCGCCGCCGCCAGCCTCGCGAGCGCGCCACCATCGTCGCGTCGTTTCGCGACTACGTCGTCGCCGAGCGAGACACCCTCGCCCGCACCTTGACGCTCGAAACGGGCAAGCCGTTCACCCAAAGCCAGAACGAGCTCCGCGCCTTCGTGGAGCGCATCGACTACTTCCTCGAGCATGCGCCGCAGGTCCTCGCGGACGAGGTGGTGTTCGACGACGGCCACGTGCGTGAGATCGTCTCTCGTGAGCCGCTCGGCGTCGCCGCGTCCGTGTCGGCTTGGAACTACCCGTACTTCGTGGGCGGCAACGTGTACGTGCCGGCGCTCCTCGCCGGCAACTCCGTGCTCTACAAGCCCTCCGAGCTCGCGACGCTGAGCGGCCTCCACGTCGGGCGATTGTGGAAACAGGCGGGCCTTCCGGACCACGTGTTCGAGGTGGTCGTCGGTGCCGGCGACGTGGGCCGCGAGCTGTTCGAGCAGGACGTCGATGCCGCGTTCTTCACCGGCTCGTACGCGACCGGGCGCCGCGTCGCCGCGCAGCTCTCGGAGCGAATGATCCCGCTGCAGCTCGAGCTGGGCGGAAAGGACCCGGCCTACGTGACGGAGGACGCGCCGATCGAACGAGCCGCGGCCAGCGTGTTCGATGGCGCGTTTTACAACGCCGGGCAGAGTTGCTGCGCGGTGGAGCGCGTCTACGTGCGCCAGGAGACCTTCGAGCCGTTCGTGAAGGCGTGTTTGCAAGAGGCGAAAAAGCTGGTGACGGGCGATCCGCTGGATCCGAAAACGACGCTTGGGCCACTCGCGCGCGGACCGGCACAAGTGCGCCTCTTGGTCGAACAAGTCGAGGACGCCAAGACGCGCGGCGCGCGCGTTCTCTGTGGCGGCCGAGCACGGGAAGGAGAAGGCTCCTTCTTCGAGCCCACGCTGGTCGTGGACGTGAACCACACCATGCGCCTGATGACGGAAGAAAGCTTCGGGCCGGTCCTGGGCATTCAAGTCGTGCGCGACGACGATGAGGCGCTCGAGCTGATGCAGGACACGCCCTACGGCCTCACCGCAGCGGTCTACACACCCGACACCGAGCGCGCTCGAGGCCTCCTGGCGGAGTTACGCGTGGGGAGCGCCTACCAAAACTGCTGCGATCGAGTGAGCCCGCGGCTCCCGTGGAGCGGGCGTGGACACTCGGGGCTTGGCTCGACGCTCTCTCGCGATGGGATCCGCGCCATGACCGCTCCCAAGGCGTGGCACTTGCGCAGCTGACGCCCTGCACGAGCAAAGCCATCAGGGCCGCGCCTCGGGCCAATCGTTCGGACGCGCGCCCACGTCGATGCTGCGAACCCGCCAACGGCCGTCGTCCTTTTGAAGATGAAACGCGACCGGGCGCCGATCCGTCCATTCGTCGGAGCCGATGTGCGCCTCGAACTTCACGTCCGAGTGCGCGGCGGCGCGACGCCCCTCGATCACCACACGCAAATCGACCAGCTCGAACGACGCGTCGTCCACGCCATCCAACAACGCGGCCCACTCGAGGAGGCCTGCGCGCCCCGATGAGGCTGGGGGCAAGTCCACCGCATGCACGAGCACGGTGGGCGTGGTCGCGTCGTCCAAGAGCTTCGCGACGCGCGCCAGGCGCGTTCGACCTGGCTCCGCTCGCGAGGCTCGCGCTCCCTCGGCGAGCGAATGAAGCACCCGCTCCACCGCCCGCTCATCGGAAAACCAATGACGGGCGAAGAAGAACACCAATGTGACCCCCAAAAGGAGAACGATCATCAGGCGCGCCCGCATTGCTCGGACCTTCGAGCAAGAGCCGCGGGGCTTCAAGGGGGCGCCTCCCGCGGCCGCCGATCCCCCTTTCCACGGAACCCTGATAGCGTTTGCTTCGAGGAGTAACGAACACCATGACCCGACTCGATGCGTCCACGGTCGATGCGCGTCTTTCGGAGCTGCCCGGCTGGGAGCACCGAGACGGTCAGCTGCATCGCGAGTTCAAGTTCAAGAACTTCGTCGAGGCGTTCGGCTTCATGACGCGCGTCGCGCTCAAAGCCGAAGCCATGAATCATCACCCCGACTGGAGCAACGTTTGGAACCGCGTGGACGTCACCTTGGTCACGCACGACGCCGGCGGCATCACGGAACGGGACTTCGAGCTCGCTCGTGCAATGAACGCGCTGTCCGTTGGGGCGTGAGCGTCCCTGGGCCCACCGCTGCTCGCCCTCGACCTCCACCCGCGTCCCCAGCGCACCATCCCACAAAAAACGCAAACGCCCCCGTCCCAAGGACGGAGGCGCAGCGCTGAGTGACTCGATACTATTATTCGTCGGGGTTCGTCTCGATGATGGAGGGCGAAACCTTGAGCACGCCGTTTTCGACCTCGCCGAGCAGCTCGAAGGTGGACCAGGTGCCGTCGCTATCCGTGTCCGTGCGAGCGACCGCTCGGTAGGAGCCATCCGTAGCGGCCGGGTTGGTGGCGATGTACTGGTAGGTGAAGTACTGCGGACCGGTCAGGCTGAATTTGAGGCACTGCCAGCCTGCGTTCTGAGAGCCCGACTGCCAGTCCGTGTCATTGGACTGGTACTTGAGGCCACCCTGAATGGACGCATCGGCCGGCACCTGGGTGGAGCTGTCGCAGAGGCGACGCGCCGAGCCAACCGTACCGCCGAGCGCGAGCAGTGAGCCCGCCATGCTCTCGCCTTCGAAGGCGGTCACGGCGCCCTTGCTGATGGCGCCGAGAGCAAGCCTGGCTTCCGCCGACTTGGAGTTCGCGACGTACTTACGGACACCGTAGATGGCGAGCGCGGCCAGGATGCCGATGATGACGACGACGATCATGAGCTCGACGAGCGTGAAGCCGCGGCTCTTGCGAATGTTCTTGAGAATGGCCATGTGGGGGTGTTCCTCGTCTGATTGGGGGGTAGGCGCCGGGGACCTCCTGCAGCTGCAGGGCGGGCCTACCCGGACGACAGAGCATCCAGACACAGTGCCGTGATGCTCGAGAAGCGAACGACTTCCGCTAATGCAGCCGGCATGCCAAGGGCGGGAGTAGGCAAATGTTCCAGCCCAATTTTCGCGATTTCCGCAATTTTCTGCTGATGGGGCCTTTGTGGCGGAACAAGCGCGAAGGTGACGGCGGGTAAGATGACTAGGTGACGATTTTTGTCACACGGAGGAACCCAACCGACGAAATGCGGCGCGAGCTTATGTAAGTGACCACGCGCGCGACAGCAGTCGGTTACTTCGAAACGGAGTCGCGAAGTCTCGCTCCCCTCCACGTTCGCCCGTCCCGACGAAACGGGAGAGCGCTCGAAAATGAGCGCACACCTCCGTGACTCCACGGGGCTCTGCGCCGAAATGCGAAAAAATGGCGGCTCGCACCCGCGCCGCTATTCGGCGGGCAAGTCTTCGAGCGAGACCACCCGTGGCACCACGCGCGGAGCCAATTCGGCTGCTGGAAGCGACGACGGCGCTTGCTCGGCCGCAACTTCGGAAGACGCCGCTGGGGACGGCGGAGAAGGAACGGGTTGGAGGGCGACGTCCGCTGCCTGCGGCGCCGACGCGGCCTGGGCGACCGGACTGACCGCGGTCGCCGCCGGAGTGGGCAGGCCCGCCAAAGTGGCCTGGACGACCGGAGTGGGGAGCTGTTCCGTGCTCGCCGATGCCGGCGTGAGGCCATGACCCAGGAGGGCCACCAAGCCGCCTCCAAGGGAAAAGGCTCCCAAGCCGGCGCATGCCCAGAACAGAGCGCTCTTGTAACGCTGCGTGGCGCTGCGCGACGCCTGACGACTCAGCTCGGCGCGAAGATTGGCGACTTTCCGCCGATCCCGAATGACCAGGGTGGGCTCTTGAGCGGCCTTTGTTGGCCGTGGATCCGCGGGTTGGAGTGGAATTTCCGCTTCGGGCGAGATCACCACCGAGGGCTGCCCGAAGAAATCTGCGGGGGCGCTGACTGCGGCTCCCCACTGCTGCACTTCGAGTGCATCGAGACCGTCGTCGGCCTCGCGCTTCGTTGCGCGTGGAAGGGGGGGGAAGTCGCTCGGAGCCGTCATGGGAGGCCGAGCCGTTTATAGCCCCCGATGTAGGTTCTCGCCAGCGTGCTAGGATGCCGCCCGTGATCGCAGAGCCGCTGCTCGTCGTGGACGACGATCCCGTGAGTCGGCGGGTGCTCGAAAACGCACTGACTGCTGCGGGTTTCGCGTGTCACGTGGTCGACGGCGGCGCAGCAGCGCAGGCATGGCTGGACGCGCACACCCCGAGCTTGATCTTGCTCGACCTGGTCATGCCCGACCCGGACGGGCACGCCGTCCTTGCCCATTTACGAAGCAGCCAACGCCTGGACGAAGTTCCGGTGGTCGTACTCACGGCGCTCGACTCGGGTGAAGACATCGAGCGCGTCTTCCGTTCGGGAGCGGACGACTATGTTCACAAACCGTTCCGACCCGCGGAGCTCATCGCCCGCGTGCACGGCCAGCTTCGGCTGAAGAGCTACGTCGACCGACTCAATCAACGCGAGCTCGATCAAAAAACGGTGCTCGAGCTCACCCAAGCGCTCGCTTCGCGCCTCGACATTCACGACATCTTGTTCACGGTGGTGCGACGGGTGGCCGACGTCGCGCACGTCGATCGCTGCAGCATCGTGCTCGTCGGAGACGGACAACGCACGGGCTACGTGGTCGCCACGAGCGACGACGAGCAAATTCGAGACCTACCCATTGTCCTCGACAAGTACCCGGAAATTCAGGCGGTGCTCTCCACGAACGAGGCCGTCGTCATTCGGGACGTCGCACATCATCCGCTCCTCGAGGCCGTACGACAGAGCCAACCTGGGCTGACGTTCACGTCCATGGCCCTGGTCCCCATCCGGCACGACATGGGCCCGCTGGGCGTCTTGTGTCTCCGCGGGCGACACTCGGTCGACTTCTCGCAGTACGAGCTGAGCCTGGCGCACACCATCGCCAACGCGACTGCCATCGCCCTGCGCAACGCGCGCATCTTGAAAGATCTTCAGGACGAAACGAAGCAGGTCGCCGTCGCTCGCGTCGAAGCCGAGCGTCGCGTTCAGCTGTTTCAGCGCTACGCGGATTTCTTCGAGAGCGCTGCGGACGGCATGATCGTGATCGACCGCTCTGGACACGTGCTCTTCGCCAACCCGCGGGCGCGCGAAATCACGGGGCACACGGAGACTCAGCTGGTGGACGCCAGCCTGAGCACCTTGGTGAGCGAACGCCATCAAGACCTGGCCCGTCGGCTGCTGGGCGGCTTCTCGGATGGTCTCTATCCACGCGGCGTGGATCTGGAGCTCAAGACGAGACAAGGCCAGACGCTCGTCGCCAGCGTGAGCTTCAGCAGCGTGCTCCACGAAGACGACGCCGTGCTCTTCACGTTCCGCGACGTCACCAAAGAGCGCAAAACCGCCATCGAGCTGGAGCAAACCAAGGAGTTCTTGGAGCGCGTCATCGAAAGCTCGGTGGACGGCATCGTCACGACGGATCTGAGCGGACGCGTCCTGCTCTTCAATCGGGCGGCCTCCCGCATTTTCGGCTACGAGCCCGAGGAGGTGCTCGGAAAGGTCCTGGCCGAGCGCCTGTACCCGCCGGGCGTGGCCCGCGAGGTGATGCGCCGCGTGCGTGATCCGAATTTCCAGGGCTACGGCCGCCTCGAGGACTATCGCGTGGACATGCTCGCGAAGGACGGGACTCGCATTCCGGTCACGCTCTCGGCTTCGCTCATCATGGACGGTGATCAGCCGGTGGCCAGCGTGGGCATCTTTACGGATATCCGGGATCGCTTGGCCATGGAGTCTCGCCTGAGCGAAGCACAAGAGGAGCTTCGCTCCCGCGAACGTCAGGCTTTGGTCGCCGAGCTTGCGGGCGCCGCCGCGCACGAATTGAACCAACCGCTGACCAGCGTCATCGGGTACGCCGAGCTCTTGCGACGACGGCTGTCCGGAGACCCGTCTCTGTGTCGCGGCGTAGACATCATCATCGCCGAAAGCGAACGCATGGCGGAGATCGTTCGCAAAGTCGGCAAGATCACGAAGTACGAAACGAAGAACTACGTGGGGGGCACGAAAATCGTCGATTTGGAGAAGGCAAGTGCTCCAGACGATCCGAAAGGACTGCGCTGAAGATGACCAGTACGCGCCCCCCCTCCACCGCAATGGCTCGCATTCATTCCCCCCCTCGCTCCCCGCTGGACTCCGCTTGGAGCACGGACGACCCCGCGGACTCGCCCGTGCCGCCCGTGTCGGGCTCCATGCGGCGAACCAGCGAAAGCGAGCTCTTGCTCTCCATCGTGTTGGACGCGCCGGTGACGGACGGGCCGCGCAAGACCGCTGGCTACTTCGTCGACGAGCTCTCGCGCTTGTTCCCCGAAGTTGCGGTGGGTGTGCGCATCGAGCCCGGGCCCGCGGCGGGCCTCGCCCGAGAGCCCGCGTGGATCACTCGGCGCATCCCCCCCCATTTTCCCGAGTCCGTGAGCGCGGATCCGTACGCGATGTTCAAAGGCGTAGCCGCCGAGCGCATCTTCGAAATCGACGCCTTGGGCTCCACGCTGCATTTCGCCGAGTTCGAGGCTCGGAACAGCCCGGAGGATCGGAACGTCGGAGATCCCAACCCCTTCCTTCTCGCCGCGCGAGCGGTGTCTCGCTGCGTGCGGCTCAGCCAACATAGAAGCGTAATGACCGTAGAAGAGCGTGATCGGCTCGAGGCTCGGCTCGTCCAGTCGGAAAAGCTGGCGTCGCTGGGACAGATCGCCGCCAACATCGCTCACGAGCTGAACAATCCGCTGACCGCCATCATTTCGGACAGCACCTTGCTCGAGCGACGCATGTTGGCCAGGCAGAGCAACGGCGAAGACGTCGCGGAAGACATCGCGCGTCATCAGCGCCTCACCCAGGCCGCGGAACGCATCCTGCGGTTCTCGCGGGAGCTCGTGGCGTACGCGCGCCCAGCGGACGAGATCCCGGCACGGGTCGACCTCAGCGACGTGCTCAGGCGCGCGCTGGGCTTCTGCGAGCACGAGTTGACGCGCCTGTCGACTCGGCTCGAAACGCAGCTGACCGAGCCGCTCACGGTCAACGGCATCCCCGGTCAGCTGACGCAGGTGTTCGTCAACCTCGTCACCAATGCTGCGCACGCGGCGGCTGAAGGCGGTGGGCACGTCACCGTTCGCACGCGTCGCGAGGACCGCTGGACGGTCACGCTCGTGAGCGACGACGGAGTCGGCATCCGCAGCGAAGATCTCGACCGCATCTTCGAGCCTTTCTTCACCACCAAGGCGACGGGACACGGCACCGGGCTCGGCCTCGCCATCGTTCAAGACATCGTGGACCGACACGACGGCGTGCTCTCGGTCGAAACTCGTCCCGGCGCTGGCGCTACCTTCTCGGTGCGCTTGCCCCGCGTTTGAGCGCTCGCCGGCGGCGGGCCTCGAACGAGCGAGACTCTCTCAAGGAACGCCGAAGAACGGCAGCTCGCGCGGTCGTGCTTCGGGCAGCTCGACCAACGTCACGGAGAGGTCTCGCAGCTGCTTGCCACGCGCGACCCGCACGGTGACCGTGCGTCCCACGCCCGCCAAGCTCGCCGTCCACCGAAGGCGCTCGGGTCCGCTGACCTCACGTCCGTCGAACGCGACGATCACGTCGTCCGGCTTGAGGCCCCCTTGATCCGCCGGGCCGCCGCGAATGACTTGGCGCACGAGTGCGCCCTCCCGCTTTTCCAGGCCGAGCCGCTCCACGTCTTCGGAGAGCACCGAAGAGACGTGGATACCGAGGGCGCTTCTCTGGACGTGGCCGCGTTGAATGAGCTGCGGCAAAAGCTCCTTGACCATGTTGATGGGAATGGCGAAGCCGATGCTGTTCGCCTGCTGGCGAATGGCCGTGTTGATGCCCACCACGCGCCCCGTCAGATCGATGAGCGGCCCCCCGGAGTTGCCCGGGTTGATGCTCGCGTCGGTCTGAATGAAGTTGTAGTAGCCCGAGCTGTCGCCGGGCAGCTGCACGTCCTCGCGCGTGCGTCCCTTGGCCGAAATGATGCCGGCCGACACGGTATGCGAGAGCCCGAACGGATTGCCGATGGCGACGACCCAGTCGCCCACGCGCGTCACGTCCGAGTCCCCGAGTGGGATGAAGGGAAGCCCCCGCTCCTTCACCTTGAGAACGGCGACGTCGGTGGGGCCGTCCCGGCCGACCACCTCCGCGCGCAGGCCGCGCTGATTCGGGAACGTGACCTCGATGTCTCGAGCGCCGTCGATGACGTGATTGTTGGTGAGGATGAGACCGTTCGGGTCGAATACGAAGCCGGTTCCTTGTCCTTCACCGATGATGCGGCGCGCGTCGGCCTGCAGCGTTTTGACGAAGACGACAGCCGCGTCGGCCGCGGCCGCGAGCTCCGCGAACGAAGTGGGGGCACCCGCGGGGACGGGCGAAGGAGCAGCGACCGGCGGCGGTGCCTGCGGGAGCGGCGCGCGCTCTTCTTCCGCTTTTTTGCACGCACACGGCGCGAGCGCGAGCGCGAGCGCGAGCCCACGCAAGACGCTGCCTCGCCGCCTCCTGCCCTTCATTTCGCTTTGGCCACTTCGACGTAACGCATGCGCAAGTCGTAGAGCAGCTGCTCGACGATGCGCTCTTCTTCGCCGGTCAAGTTGCCCTTGGTCTTTTCCTCGAGCAGCGCGATGAGATCGATCGTTTGCCGCGCGAGTGGCAAATTGGACTCGTGCGCTCCGCTCGCCGGATCGGCAGCGACGCCCAAATGAACGAGCGCCGAATGACCGAGCGAGAGCACGAACGTGGCGAAGTCCACCGCGGGCAGCTCTTCACCACGTCGCTCGGCGGCCTCACGCGCCGCCTCGAACGCAGCTGCGCCGCGGTCGTTCGGCTGACCCTCCCCCTGGTCGCTCACGACTCGTCGTCCTCTTCGATGTCGTCACCGTCCGACGAAAGTGCCGGTTGGGGCACGCCGATCGGCCGCGCTTCGCTCTCCAAATCCTTCAGACCGTCGAGGTGCGCCTGAACGGCTTCTTGGGTGAGCAGTCCCTTGCTCACGAAGCGATCGCGAACCCGGACGTCGAACTTCAAGTTGTCGTTTGTGCTCATCGGCGTCTCCTGATTTCTCCCGCGAGGTTCCAGGGGCCTCGCGGGGCTCTTCTCGTAGCTCTGGGACGGGGGCCGAAGCAAGCGGCGCGCCGGGAGCAGGCAAGCCGTGCGGCGGAGCGCCCGCGTCGTCTGACCCGAAGGGCCATTTTTCCGAGAAAAACTCGCCCAGATTGGCTCATGGAGAGGGAGCACCCCCATCGCAAAAGCGCTTGTCCGGGCCCGCTCAGTCCACCGCGACCGGCGCACGCCGTCCGGAAATGGCCAGCACTGCCGTCAGCGCGATTTCGACCTCCTCCTCCGTTGGCGGAGTCGAGCGCGCTTGCATGCGCCGCTGCACCGCGCCGAGCTCCGCACCGAAGCGACGGTAGCGAGCGCGTTCCGCTTCCGTGGATGCCAAGAGCACCCACTCTGCGACGATTGCACGCAGTTCCTCCACGTTCCCATTCATCAGCGGGGCCAGGTGACGGGCAAGGGGATGAGGCATGGTTCGGCGTATCGTAGCACCGCGCATCGGGGGGGCGAGCGCGCGCGGGCTTGCACCGCGGATGGGTCCAGAGGCACCCTTCGGTCCCGGTGAAAGTGGCAGGAAACGTGGAAACAGCCGTTCGCGCGGCTCTATGCAGCTGGATGGCGCTCTCCGCGCTCGGCTGTCAAAACGAGCCGAGCGATTCTTTGCCTGCGACGCCTCCTAGCATCAGCGCGCCGGCGACGCCGCCCAGTGCGACGAAGATCGCCGCCAACGAAACTGCACACATTCCGGTCGGCTCCGTTCGAGCGGGGAGCAGCCCTGGTGATCCGGGGCGCCGCCCCGAGCTCGAGCCGGGTGAGACGGAGGTTCGGCTCGGGCCGTTTCGCATCGATCGCCTGCCGTACCCGAACGATCCGGAGAAGCCGCCTCTCACGGGTGTGACGCGAGAAGCCGCCATGCGCATGTGCGCAGAGCGTGGAGCCCGGCTGTGCACCGAGCTCGAGTGGGAGCGGGCCTGCAAGGGCCCCGAGAACCTCACCTACTCCACCGGCAAGACGTGGAACCCGCGTTGCGAGGCTGAGCCGACCACGTGTGAGAACGCGTTCGAAGTCTTGGCCATGGGCACCCAACTCGAGTGGACCTCGAGCGAGGTCGTGCCACCTCGCGGAGAGAGCGGCCCCGAAGGTCACGTCGTGCGAGGCGCGGCGCAGAGCGCCTCCGGAGCAGAACGACGCTGCGCCAGGCGTGCCGTCGCCTCGGAGCTCGGGGAAAAGGCCGACATCGGCTTTCGCTGCTGCCACGGGGCGCCCAACGGGGCGAAGCTCGAAGAGCCCACGAGCACGACGGTGTTCCGCAAGGTCGAGCTCTCCGTGCCTTATCTGACGCGTCTTCTCGCAGAGAACCCGCGCACGGCGGCGCTCGCCAAAGACGTCGTTCTGTTTCGGGAACCAGACGCCGCACAGACCGTGATCGCGCGGGGGCCCGGAGACCGCATGGGCTTCGACTTCACGGTGGCGCCGCTCGAGTGGTCGCCGTCGCGAGGCGTCCGCCTATTGGTCGTCACGGGACGCTCCGGCGCCAAAACGTCGTTCGTGCTTGCGTACTACGTGGTCGGCAAAGACGACTACCGCTTGGCGGCGAGCTTCGTGATGCAAAACGAGCCCGGGCCGGTCGCCATCGCCTACAGCGAGTCCATTCGTCCGCGCATCCATTTCAGCACGTGCTGGGGCTGCCCGGGCGAAACGGGCAAGCTCCTCTTTCGTGCCCCCGAGCGCGTCGCCATCTTGCAGCCCTGACGCGGCGTCACGCGCGCTCGGCGGACAGCTCGAAGGCGTTGCCCGTAGCTTGCTTCCCAAGCTTGAGCTCCACCCCGGCGGCGTCCGCGCACACGCGTGCGCAAAACAAACCAAGGCCCTTGCCGTACCGACCGCCGCGGAAACGCTTCGCGCGCAGCTGCCCCTCCGCAGAAAAAGCGTCCACCACGAACTCCTCTTCGAGCGGTGGTCCCGAGTCCTCGACCCGGAACACGACCGTGCTCGCCGACTCGTGGGTGACCACGTGCACCTCGGTACCCTGCGGCGCGTGCTGGATGGCGTTTTGTAGGAGGGCGCGAAGCGCTCGCACCAACATGTCTCGCCCCGCCTTCACGCGCGTCGCAGACCGCAGCGAATCCGGCGCCACCACGAGCTCCACCCAGTGGCTGCGGGCAGCCGCTTGGGCGCCCTCCAGCGCTGCTCCCAGCACCAGCGGCACGGGCGACGTAACACGTTCGCCGGGGCGCTCTTCGGCGAGGTGACGCCCCAGCAGATCCACGGCATCGATGATGCGTCCCAGGCCGTCACAGGACAGCCGCAAGTCCTCGATGACCTCACCCACACCCCCGTTCGAAGGGCTCGACGCGTTCGACGGGAGCTCGGACTCCAGGAACCCGAGATTGCTTTCCAACGCAGAGAGCGGGTTTCTCAGGTCGTGCGCGAGCATCGCCAAGAGCTCGCCGAGCACCGCCTGGTTCAATCGTTCTGCCATCGTGTCCCCCCTTGGCCCTTCCGTGGCTACAGCGCCCCTTCTCCTAAGGGTCTTCCGGACGGGGCCTCGGGGACAATACTGCGTGTGTGTCCAGAAAGGCGCGCAGGCGCTCCGACAAGAGCTCGGGCTTTTCTAGGGGAGCCACGTGTGTGCCCCCAGGAACTACGAAGAGCTCCCCGTGCGGAAGCGAGCGCGCCATGATCTCGGAGAGCGTCTTGGGCGTAAACGTATCGTTCTCTCCGCCCACCACGAGCACCGGCACGTCCACTTGGGGCAAGAGATCCTGCGCCGAGTGATCGCCCGCGAAGGCGAGCATCCGCACGAACACGCCGAAGTCGAAATCCGCGACGTGACGAAAATAAGGCTCGATGTCTTCGGGACGCACGCGCGGATCCACCTCACCGGTGAGTTGCGCGATACGCACGGCGGTCTTCACGGGGAACCTTCCCCAAATGCCACGTGCGATCTTGGGATGTTTGGTCGCGAACGACACCAAACCCGGCAGCACGCTCGCGAGAAGATCCGAGTTGCGAAAGGTATGCGTGACTCGCCCGAAGCTCCCGCAAAGGAGCACCATGGCGCGGACGCGCTCGGGTCTCTGGCGGTATGCCTCGAGAGCCACTTGGGTCCCGAGCGAGTGCCCAATCAAGACCACCGGCGGATCGTTCAGATGCCTCCTGACGGCATCCAAATCACCCGCGAGCGACGGCACGTCGATGCGATCCGGATCACGCGGAGCCTCACTGCGACCGTGCGCGCGGTAGTTGAAGTGGGCGACCGGCATGGAGAGGCCCAGCTCTTCCCACAGGTACTTGTAGATGAAGCCGTCGCAGACGAGCCCATCGCACAAGACCGCCACCGTACCGCTCGTCGCAGACGCCAGCGACCCCGACGCGCGCTGGCGCACGTAGAGGCGGGTACCGTCGCTCGCCGTCGCAAAGGACTCCGAAAAGGACGTCACGCGTGCCCCGTCAGCCAACAGTCGATCTCCGAAAATTCGTCAATGAGTCGCCCTGCGCGTGGACTGAATCCCGCCGCATGGCCACCTCCCCCCTGCTTGCCCGGGCCGCTCGGGCGCTGCCGAACGGTTCCTGACGGTCCAGAAGTCTGGCTCCGATCTCTCGTGAGCGAAACCGTTCAAGAGCTCACCGAGGACGGACGAACCGACGACACGGCGAGCCTGTCAACGACGCACGCCAACGGAGAGACCTCTTCGCCACGGACGTCGGAGCAGTGCCGGAGCAGTGCTCGGACTCCCCGGCGCGGTCTCGCTCGCCCACAGTCGACTCAGCCAAAAGCTGCAAAGCAGCACACGCTGAGGGGGCGTTGCCGAGCGGGCGACTTGCCCTCCCGACGACACCTACTCAGCGGTGCTGCTTCCCTTGCCCGTGCCTCGCGAGCGGAGATCCGCTCACGAGGCCTGGCTCCTGCAGCCCAACGCTAGGCGCAGGCAAAGACTCTCAGGTTTCCGCGTCGTCGTCGTCGCCCACGTCGTTCACGCTCGGGATCTTCTTGATCTCGAGGCGAGCGAGCTTCCAAGCACGCTGCACGACCCAGGAC
>JAEYVE010000031.1 GCA_023432025.1 Pseudomonadota bacterium | reverse complement strand
CGCGAGTACGGCGCGGACGCGACGGGCGTGACGCTCGCCGAGCGCCAGACGGAGTTCGGCAACGAGCGCATTCGCCAAGATGGCACGCAAGATCGCGCGCACATTCTCTGCAGCGACTACCGCGACATTCCGGCGGGGCAGACGTTCGACAAGATTTCGAGCCTCGAAATGGTCGAGCACGTCGGCGTGAAGAACCTGGTGCCCTTCTACGAGCAGGTGCGTGACCTCCTCACGGACGAGGGCATCTTCCTGCTCCAGTGGACGGGCCTGCGTCGTGGTCTTCGTCCCGAGGACCTCATCTGGGGTCTCTTCATGAACAAGTACATTTTCCCCGGCGCGGACGCGAGCCTGTGCCCGTCGGCCATGCTGAAGACCATGGAAAAGGCCGGTTGGGAAATGCACTCGACCGAAAACATCAGCATTCACTACGGCTGGACGATCCGTCGCTGGCACGACAACTGGCTCAGCAACAAGGAAGCCATCCTCGCCACGTACGGCGAGCGCTGGTTCCGCATTTGGCACCTGTTCCTCGCTTGGTCGGCCATCATCGCCGAGCAGGGCAACGCCGCGTGCTTCCAGGTGGTCTTGAACAAGAACCTCGACGGCTACGATCGCAAGCGCTGGGTGACGAACCGCGCCACCGTGCTTGGCGATCGTGAAGCGCTGAGCACGCCTGCGGCGCGCGCAGCGGAGTGAGTCGAGCGCAGGGCGCTTCGAAAGGGCGGTGTGCTGCGGCACGCCGCTCTTTTTCGTTGCTCGGTGCTAGAAAACGTTGTCGGTAACCAGCGGTAGAAAGTCGCGAGAGACGTGTCTGCCAAAGAGCCTCGTCAGAATTCCGTGCGACGGCGCTTGCTCGCCTCGTTCGGGCTCGCGTTTGCAGTCGCCGTAGCCAGCGCGCTCGCGTCCGGGTGCTTCGGTGCGCCGCGTTACGTGGGACCGCCTTCGGAGCATTTCGACGGCGAAAGATTCCGCAATATGGCTCCCTTCAAGGAGCCCTCGTACTGGGACGTGCTCGCCTGGAAGCTCAGCGGTCCTGCCGCCCCAGAGTGGCCCGACTGGGTGGATATTCCGGCGGCGGAGCCTCTGCCCCCGCGGGTGAGCGACGGTCTGCGCATCACCTACGTGAATCACGCCACGGTGCTGGTGCAGCTCGAGAACCTCAACATCCTCACCGATCCCGTGTGGTCCGACAGCGTGGGACCCACGTCGTGGCTCGGGCCCGAGCGGCACAAGGCCCCCGGCATTCCCCTCGAGAAATTGCCGAAGGTGGACGTGGTGCTCATCAGCCACAACCACTACGACCATCTGGACGTGCCCACCCTCGAGCGGCTCGCCGAGCGCGACCAGCCGCTCATTTTGGCGGGGCTCGGCACGAAGGCGCTCCTCGCCGAGCACGGCATCGAGCGAGCGGAAGACTTGGATTGGTGGCAGTCGCGCGACGTCGGCGGGGTGCGCGTCACCTTCGCTCCCGCCCAGCATTGGTCGACCCGTGGGCTCGGCGATCGCAACGTGAACCTCTGGGGCAGCTTCTTCATCCGCGCACCGCGTCAAAGCGTGTACTTCGCCGGTGACACCGGTAGGGGGCCGCATTTCGCGGCCATCCGTGAGCGACTTGGCTCGCCCACCGTCGCGCTCTTGCCGATTGGCGCGTACGAGCCGCGCTGGTTCATGCACCCGCAACACATCGACCCGGCGGAAGCTGTCGAGGCGCACCGCGTGCTTGGTGCTGAGCGTAGCGTCGGCATTCACTTTGGCACCTTCGACCAAACCGACGAAGGGATGGAGCAGCCACAGCGCGAGCTCGCGGAGGCTCTGCGCTCTCAAGGCGTCTCCCCGGCCGCGTTCGTCGCGCTCGAAAACGGCACTTCGATCAGCGTGGCGGCGCCAGAGCCCAAGGAGCCTTCGCCTGTGCCGACGGTCACTCCCGTGCAAGCGCAGGCCAAGGAAGCCGAGCGGGAGGACATCGAGGCTACCACGACGTCCGAAGGAACCATCGGCGCAGACTGACCTTCCACGAGCAACGGCCAATGCGGACGCTTCGGTGGGGGCTTGGGTCTCGCGCTGCGCCGTGGCTTTCGCCGAAAGTCTGGCGTTCGAGCGCTGAAGATGGGAAGTGTGACCCGCCGTGACGGACGCTCCGCCCCCCGCATCCCCCAAAAACCCCTCCGAGGACCGCTCTCAGGGAGCCAAGAACGCCCGACTTGCCGCCATGCGTTCGGCGCAGTTTTTGGCGTGGGCGCCGGTGTTCTTTCAAGCAGCGCGCGTTCTTCGCGATCGAAACATTCTGCGTGAGCTCATCCGCTGCGCCGCGGCTGGCGCGTCTCCGGACGAGCTCGCCGCGCTCACCGGCACGTCCCCATACGGCGTCACGGTGCTGCTCGAGGCGGGTCTCAGCGCGGGGCTCGTCACGCGCGAGCTCCGTGACGGCGTGCCCGTGTTTCGCCCGACGCAGGTAGCGTACCTCGTGCAGCGAGACCCCATGACGCGGGCGAACATGAACTTCGTTCACGACGTTTGCTACCGCGCCTTCGAGCACCTGGACGACTCCATCGCACAAGGCGCTCCGAGCGGCCTGCGCGAGCTGGGGAATTGGCCGACGATTTACGAAGGCTTGGCGCACCTCGGTGAGCCCGCGCGCACGAGCTGGCTCGAGTTCGACCACTTTTACTCGGACGACTCCTTCCCGCTGGTGATGAAGTCGGTCTTTTCCAGTCGTCCCTCGCGCATCTTGGACGTGGGCGCGAACACCGGAAAGTTCAGCCTCACTTGCCTGCGGCACGATCCGAACGTGCGCATGACGGCCGCCGACTTGCCTGGCCAGCTCGCCTCACTGAAAAAAAACGTGGACGAGGCGGGCTTCGGCGCGCGCGTGGGCTACCACCCCGTCGACTTGCTGAAAGCCGACGCGGAGCTGCCGCCGGGGCACGACGTCGTGTGGATGAGCCAGTTCTTGTGCTGCTTTTCGGAGCCGGAAATCGTGCACATCTTGTCGGCAGCGCGTCGCGCGATGCAGCCGGAAACTCGCCTCCTCATCCTGGACACGTTCTGGGACCGTCAACCCACCGAGGCCGGTGAGGTCGTGCTTCACGCCACGTCGCTTTACTTCACGTGCCTCGCCAACGGCAACAGCCGCATGTACGACGCCCCGACGCTGCTCGGTTGCATCGAGCGCGCGGGCCTCGAAGTGACGCACGAAAAGAACGCCATCGGCTGGGGGCACACGCTCCTTCAGTGCCGAATCCGTTGAGTTAAGCCGAGGAGCGCACGTCACGCTTGTTCCCGGTGGCGTTCCAGAACACCCTGGGGCGCATGAGGGGCATGCAGAGGCGGACGTTCCTTTGGGGCGCGACGCTGCTCGCTTGCGAGCGGGGTCGCACGACGAGTGAGCCGAGCGCTCCCGTCGGAGGGCGCGGGACGTCGAGCGGCGAGGCTAAGCCGGGCGCGAAGGAGCGGCCAGCCAAAAACGCCATCGCCAAGCGCCCTCTGGGCAACACGGGAGAGGCCGTTTCCTCGCTGGGGCTGGGCGGCTACCACATTGGGCTGCCGGAGGAGAACGAGGCGATTCGCCTCATGCACCGCGCCATCGACGGCGGCATGACGTTCTTCGACAACTCGTGGGGCTACCACGAGGGCGAGAGCGAGCGCCGCATGGGCAAGGCGCTGCGCGGCGGCAAGCGCAGCAAGGTCTTCCTCATGACGAAAATCGACGGCCGCACGTACGAAGCCGCCCAGCAGCAGATTGATCAGTGCTTGCGACGCCTCCAAACGGACCACGTCGACTTGATGCAGATTCACGAAGTGATCCGGCACAGCGACGCGCCGTGGGTGTTCGGGGAAAAGGGCGCCATCGCGGCGCTGCGCGAAGCGAAGCGAGCCGGGAAAATTCGCCACGTGGGCTTCACCGGGCACAAGTCTCCAGAGGTTCACCTCGGCATGTTGCGCGAGGCAGACGCGCACGACTTTCGGTTCGACGCCGTGCAGCTGCCGCTCAACGTGGTGGATCCCCACTACAAAAGCTTCGAAAAACACGTGTTGCCCGTGCTCGTAGAAAAGAACATCGCGGTGCTCGGCATGAAGCCGCTCGGCTCCGGCGCCATCCTCGACAGCGGCAAGGTGACGGCGGAAGAGTGCCTGCGCTATGCGCTCAGCTTGCCGACGTCGGTGGTCATCACCGGGTGCGACCGCGAGGAAATCTTGGACCAGGCGTTGCGCGTGGGGCACACCTTCAAGCCTTACACCGCAGAAGAAATGAAGGAGCTGGTCGCTCGCACGGCGCCGTACGCGGGCGAGGGCAAACACGAGGGGTACAAAACGAGCGAGCGCTTCGACAGCACCACGCGCACCCCGCACATCATGACCCGCGCGTCCTATTGAGCGCGCAGAACCTATTGATCGCGCAGAACCTCCCGGGCGTGTGCGTCCACGTTCACGCGCAGAGAGCCGGCGCGGTCGCGCCGAGAAGCGCAGCCTCTGGGGGATGCTCCGTACGGCGCCGCACGTTGCTCCCGCACTGGGTCGAGGGCTCACGACTGATGGCCCAACGATGGTCCCGGCAGGGGGAACCTTCGTCTGCTCCAAGACGCTCGCCTTCGGCGGGCGTCCGCGAGACCCCGAACGCGCCCGCAAGAGGGCGCCTCGCCCTTGGGCGAGGCCGAGCCGCGCCCGGGCCCGGGCGCGCCCGCCACCGCGCCTTCGGCAACCCGCCCGCGCGAGGTGAGGCCCAGGCGGAGTGAGGCACTGGCGCAGCCAAACACCTTCGGGTAGGTGCTCCGCATGATTCCGCGCCTGGACCCCGAGGAGCACCTGCCGGCTCTGTATCGCGAGTTCTTGGAGGAGCTGCGTAGCCGCGGCTTTACGGGTGAAATTCGCACGGATTACGCAACGCGCCTCGTTACTGCGACGGACAACAGCGTTTACCAAATCGTGCCTTTGGCGGTGGTGTTCCCCGAAGGGGAGGGCGACATTGCGCTCACCCTGCGCCTGGCTCACACGGAGCGCTATCGAAGCATCAAGCTGAGCCCGCGCGGCGGCGGCACGGGAACGAACGGTCAATCGCTCTGTGACGGCATCATTTTGGACGTGTCGCGCCACTTTCGCGGCATTTTGGAGACGAACCTCGAGGAGGGCTGGGCGCGTGTGCAACCGGGCGTCGTGCTCGATCAGCTGAACGCGCAGCTGAAGCCTCACGGTGTGTTCTTTGCGCCGAACCTCTCGCCGTCCAACCGCGCCACCATCGGCGGCATGATCAACACGGATGCGTCGGGCAAGGGGTCGCGCATTTACGGCAAGACGAGCCACCATGTGCTCGAGCTGCGCGTCGTCTTGATGGACGGCACCATCGTCGACTCGAAGCCGCTGAATGCCGAGGAGCTCGCGGAGACCAAGCGCCGCACGGATCTGCTCGGCGAAGTGGTGCGCACGGTCGATGAAGTCGCCACGACCTACGAAACCCAGATCCGCGAAACGCTGCCGAAGATCGCTCGCTTCGTGACGGGGTACGATCTGTCGCACACCCGGCGCGACAACGGCGACTTCGATCTGAACTCGGTCTTGTGCGGCTCGGAGGGCACGCTGTGCGTCGTCACCGAAGCCAAGGTCAAGCTGACCAAGCTGCCGAAGCACAAAGGGCTCGCGGCCATCCGCTATCCGGACTTCGATTCGGCCTTGCGCGCCGCCAACGTGCTCGTGGGCGCCAACCCCGGCGCGATCGAGACCGTCGACGACACCATCGTGGGTCTGGCACAAAAGGACGTGATTTGGCACTCCGTCGCGCACCTCTTGGCGCAGGACGCCAGCGAGCCGCCCTTGAAGGCCGTGAACCTGGTGGAGTTCGAGTCGGACGACCTGGCGATCGTCGAGGGCAAGCTCTCCGAGCTCGCCGCTACGCTCGACGCGCAGCGCGGCCTCGTCGGCGGGGCCTCGGGTTATACGTTGGTGAGAGACACCAAGGACATCGCGGCTCTGTGGACGCTCCGCAAGAAGGGCGTGGGCCTTTTGGGGAACGCCAAGGGCGAGCGGCGTCCGGTGCCCTTCGTCGAAGACACGGCCGTGCCGCCGGAGAGGCTCGCGGACTACATTGTGGAGTTCCGCGCTTTGCTCGATAAGCACGGTCTGCGCTACGGCATGTTCGGTCACGTGGACGTCGGCTGCCTCCACGTGCGCCCCGCGCTGGACATGAAAGATCCCGGCGACGAGAAGCTCTTGCGGGAAGTCAGCGACGGCGTCGTGGCGCTCGCCAAAAAGTACGGCGGCGTCCTCTGGGGCGAGCACGGCAAGGGGTTTCGCGGTGAGTACACGCCGGTGTTCTTCGGGCCGGAGCTCTACGAGCAACTCCGGCGCGTGAAGGGCGCCTTCGACCCGCACAATCAGCTGAACCCCGGCAAGCTCGCCACGCCGCCCAAGAGCACCGACAAGCTGATCAGCATCGACACCGTCAAGCGTGGCCAGTTTGATCGGCAAATTCCCGAGGTCGTGCGAGACAAGTTTTCCTCCACGGTGCACTGCAACGGCAACGGCGCGTGCTTCGACTGGAACCCCGACAGCGTGATGTGCCCGTCGTCCAAGGTGACGAAGGACCGCATTCACTCGCCCAAGGGGCGCGCCGGCATCATGCGTGAGTGGCTGCGGCTGATGACCGCGTCGGGCCACGACGCAGGCGTTTCCGGGAGCGACGTGGCGGGCGCGGGCTCGGCGTGGTTCCGGTCACGGCAGAGCGACCCGAAGGATTTTTCGCACCAGGTCTACGACGCCATGAACGGGTGCCTCGCCTGCAAGGCGTGCGCGACGCAGTGCCCGATCAAAGTCGACGTGCCCGCGTTCCGCTCGGATTTCTTGGAGCAGTACCACACGCGGTACCGCAGGCCACTCAAGGACTACTTCGTCGGCGCGCTCGAGCTCTCGCTCGTGCCGATGAGCTGGTTCCCGTCGCTCACCAACGCGCTTTTGGGCTCCGGTTGGTTCCGGCGCCTTTTGGCCGAGAAAATCGGCATCGTCGACTCGCCGAAGCTCGCTGAAGTCACGCTGGCCCGTGGTCTCCGCGAACGGCGCGCGCCGAGCTTCGACTTGAACGAGCTCTCTCGCCTGGACCCCGACGAGCGGGCGCGCACCGTGCTCATCGTGCAAGACGCCTTCACCACGTTCTACGAGCCGAACGTGGCGCTCGCCGCGTACGACGTGCTGACGAAGCTCGGCCTGCGCGTGGTGTTCTTGCCCTACCGAGAAAACGGCAAGGGGCTTCACGTCAAGGGCTTTTTGCGGCGCTTCGAGCGCGTGGCGGCGAGCAACGCCGCGTTTTACGCGCGCGTGGCAAAGCTCGGCATCCCGCTGGTGGGCCTCGAGCCCGCGGTGACGCTCACCTACAGAGACGAGTACGTGCACGCCCTCGGCAAGGAGGCCGTCGGCTTCGAGGTGCAGCTCCTGCAGGAGTACCTCTTTCAGCGCCTTCCGGAGCTGTCCGAAACGCTGGCGCGCCTGGCGCCCGCGAGCCCTGCGCCTCTCCGCTTGTTCGGGCACTGCACGGAGCGCACGGCGGAGCCCAAGAGCCAGGCGCAGTGGCAGCGTATCTTCGAGGCGCTCGGCGTGCGTCTCGAGCCCGCGGTCACCGGCTGCTGCGGCATGTGTGGCGTCTTCGGTCACGAAACGTCGCACTACGAAGAGTCGCGCGGCGTCTTCGAAATGAGCTGGAAGAAGCAGCTCCCTGAGACGGAGCAGGCGCGCTCCGCGGTGGTGGCCACGGGGCACTCTTGCCGCAGCCAGGTCAAGCGTTTCGGCGGCTTCGTGCCGCGGCATCCCGTGGAGGCGTTGGCTGAGGTGCTCAGCTGACCTGGCTTACACTCCGGTGACTTCGCGGTAGACGCCGACATAGTCGCGCGCCATGCGACGGTAGTCGTAGAGGTGAGAACGCGCTTCGCCGGAGCTTCGCAGCTGCTCGGCGAACGACGGCTCGCGCGCGATGCGAAGAAGCGCTTGGCCCGCTTCCTCGGGGACGTCTGGGTCGACGATGACGGCAGCGTCGCCGGCGACGTCGTCGACGCCGCTGCTTCTGGCGACGACGACGGGACAGCGTGCGGCCATGGCCTCGGCGACGCTCAAGCCGAAGCCCTCCAAGCGTGACAGAAAGAGGTGAGCTAGAGCGCCCTGAAAGAGGGCGATGAGATCCTCGCGGCTCACGAAGCCAACGAACTTGACCGCATCTTCGAGGCCGAACTCCTGCACCAAAGCGTCCACCTCGCGGCGGCGAGTCGGAGGCAGGTGGCCTGCCCACACCAACTCGAGATCGAGCCCCTGCTTTCTTGCGTGAGTAAGCGCGCCGAACATGCCGCGTACGTTCTTGCGGTAGTCGGAGTAGCCCGCATAGACGACGTATCGTTCGCGCACGACACCGAGCCGCGAAAGAGGCTCGGTCAGCTCGGCACGTCGGCGCCAGGCCTCGAGATCGATGCCGAGCCAGGCCACGCTCGCGCGGGGAGGTCCGATGCCCAGGAGCTCCTTCAAGTCACTCGCCGTTTTGGGGGAGATGCAGACGACACGATCGGCTCGCGAGTACCGCCTTTCATCCTTGAAGCGTCGCAGCTGTGCGGTGGGGCCGGGGCCCAGGTACTCGCGTGGGAAGCGGAGGGGGATCAGATCGTGGCACGTCGCAATGAGCGGAGGCGTCCGCCCGAGAGGGGTCCCGAAGCTCTCGGGCATGTGCAGCGCCGCGTACTTCGAGGCAACCTGGGGGAGGAACAGGCGACGTGCGTTCCGCAAGGAGACGCCTCGCGTCCCGCGTCCCGCGAGGCCTTCCTTGACCGTCCCGGGGAGGTCGTCGGAAATCGTGGGCTTTCCGGACCAGCTGAGGTCGCTCAGAGCGAACAGCTCGAACAGGGGCGACCATTCGTCTCGAATTTCCGCGAGGCCCCGCAGCAGGTTCGACACCATCTGCCCGATCCCCCGTTGGCCGCTGTTCGTCCGCAACGCGGTCGCATCGATCAGAATTCGCGGGCGGGAACGCATTGCGGGTTTCTATCCCGCGCTACGAAGGACCGCAAAGGGCGCTATTAGCGCTCAGGCCGAGCGCTTCGGTTGCAAGCGTTGCTCCGCTCCGTCAAAGTCGCCATCGGCAACGACACCCGTCACTTCGGTCGTTGCCATACGCCATGACGCGAGCGAGGACGATCGTCTGTTTTTCGTCACAACCCTGGACCGACGGGATGTGGACGAACAAGCAGCACATCATGAGTCGGATGGCGCGAGACTATCGCGTCATTTTCGTGAACTTCGGAGGATTCAAGCTCGGCTCGTGGCTGAAGGCGCTCCACGAGCAGCGCGGTTCGCTGGGGTTGTTCGATCCTCGCATCTTCGCCGAACCCGCGCGAAGTCACGTCGATGGAGTCGAGGTGCTGGACGTGTTCGGGAGCCTCGGTCCGTTGTGGCAGCTCGACGACAACAACCCCGTCCGCGTGGCACTTCAGTTCGATTGGAGACGAAGAGTCGTCGGACGGTGGCTGGAACGACAAGGGATCACCGATGCGATCCTCTGGGTCTACCACCCTGGCTTCGGCGGCCAGATCGCCGACATTCCTCACAGCCTGGTCGTTTACGATTGTGTCGACGAGTACGTCGAGTTCCCTGCGTACAGGAAGAACTCGCACTGGCTCCGCGCCCGCGAGGAGGAGCTTTGCCGACGAGCCGATCTCGTGTTCGCCACGAGCAAGGGGCTGTATGAGAAGAAGCGGCACCTGAACCCGGCGCATACGCACTTGGTCCACAACGTCGGGGACGCGGAGCATTTCGGTCGCGCACGTCTCGATGAAACGGTGCTGCCCCCGGACATGGCTCGCATCCCCGAGCCACGCGTCGTGTTCGTCGGAGCGGTCAGCGATTACAAGCTCAACTCCGACTTCGTGAAGGCGGCTGCCTTGCGTCACCCGGAGTGGCAGTTGGTGCTCATCGGCCCTGTGGGACTGTCGGACCGAGGCGGATCGACTCGAGAGCTCTCCGAGATCCCCAACGTTCATCTCATGGGTCACCGTTCCTATGCGGAGCTTCCGGCCTATCTGAAGGGCGCGAACGTCACCGTGATCCCGTATCGGATCAACTCGTACACGGACCACGTTTTCCCCATCAAGTTCTTCGAGATGCTAGCCACCGGGCGCCCGCTGGTCATTTCTCCGCTGCCTGCCGTCGAGGACTATTACGACCTCGTCCGCGTCGCCCATACGGAAGACGAGTTCGTCGAGCATTGTGGCGAGGCGCTGGCTCGTCCGAGCGAGGGACTTTCGGCGAGACTCGCGGCGGCAGAAGCGAACTCGTGGGGAGCTCGAGTGGCGCGCTTGGCCGAGCTCGTCGAGGACCGCCTGAGGGCTACGGAGCGTGCCGACTCGCTTACGCCGAGCTCGGCTTCTTGACCACGAGGCAAGCGAGCTGCCAGGGCAACACGAAGCGCCGTACCCAACGCATGCCGCGGTAGTGGGCGGGATGCTGGACCGTCAGCGTGTGGAGCTCGATCACCTCGGTCCAGCCGACGAGCTTCGCGAGCGTCTCAGGCGTGGGACGGAAGCCCGTGTCGATGGGATCGTGATGGATCGGGTAGCGGCGTGGGACGGTGAGGATCAACGTCCCCGAGGGAGCAACGACGCGGAGGATGTTGCGAAGCGTTGCTTCCAGGTCGACCACGTGCTCGAGCAGGTTCGTGCAGATCACGACGTCGAATTCGAGGTCGACGCCGTCCAGCGTCGTCACGTCCGCGACGATGTCCACGCCCGGCTCGGCCTTGCCGTCCAGGTGTGAGACCTGGACCTCCCGAGCACGCAACGGGGCGTAAACGTTCGCGTCGATATGCGGTTGAACGACGGTGCGAAAGTGTGAAGACGAAGAGCCGATGTCGAGCACGCGCGTTTGCGCCCCAAGCTTTAGATCGCCTAGAACTCGCTTCAACCACAGCGATTCGTCGATGAACACAGGCTGGGTGCTTACACCCCGCCCCGAACAGTGGCAACCGAGGCGGGGTGCGGCTGCGTTCGTCCGACGGCGCCACGAGCGCGCAGCGTCTGCATTTGCCCGGCCAGAATGTCGAGCTAGGCTCGGACCCCCAAACGCGCCATGACTCGAAAGCAGGACCCTCTCGGAAAGCGTGCGCAGGGGGACTCGCTGAAGAGCAGCGTCATGCGCGGCGGACGCGCCGTTGGCATAGCGACCGGGCTTCGGTCGTTGATCGATTTGGGTGCGACGCTGACCGTCGCGCGTCTCCTGACGCCTCGCGAATTCGGGCTCGTCGGCATGGTGGTCGCCATCACCGGCTTCGTCGACCTATTCAAGGACCTGGGGCTCGCGACGGTCACCATCCAGCGGGAGAACATCAGTGAGGAGCAGCTTTCCGCCCTGTTTTGGCTGAACGCTGCGTCCGGCTTCGGTCTCATGGTGCTCACGGCCGCGGTCGCCCCGCTCGTGAGCTGGGGTTACGGCGAACCAACCCTGCTGAACATCACGCTCGCCCTCTCGCTTCCGCTGTTCTTGAGCGGCATTTCGGTGCAGCACCAGGCGCTCCTCAGGCGCGAGCTCCGGTTCCAACGCCTCGCGGTCGTGCAAATCGTCGGGACGCTTGTGGGTGTGGTCGTCGTCATCGTTGCGGCTCTGGCCGGGCTTGGCCTCTGGGCCCTCGTGCTCCGACAAGTTTGTTCCCAGCTCGCCAGCGCGGTAGCGGCGTGGCTCTGCGTCCGTTGGTGGCCCGGTTGGCCCAAGCGCGCCGACGTTCGCTCCTTGGTCGGTATGGGCGGGCACGTCACCGGGTTTCAAGTCACGAATTACATCGAGCGAAATCTCGACGACGTGCTCATCGGACGTTTCGCGGGCGCAACGGAGCTCGGGTGTTATTCGCGCGCGTACGAGCTTCTTCGTCTGCCGCTCCAGCAGCTTGGCGAGCCAGCAGGTACGGTCGCGCTGCCGACACTCAGTCGCTTGAATCACGACCCAGCGCGCTATCGGGAGGCCTACCTGCGTATCGCTCAGCCTTTGCTCCTGGTGACGATTCCGCTCTGTCCCCTCCTGCTGTTTTCGGCGGATTGGATCGTGAGCATCGCGTTCGGTAGCCAGTGGAAGGAGACGGTGGTCATGTTTCAGTGGCTGGGCGTGTCGCTCCTGGTGAAGCCCATTTCTTACAGTTGCGGCTGGCTGTTCGTCTCGCAGGGGCGCACCCAAGAGCTGTGGCGCTGGGGCGTGGTCGCTACGGCGCTCGCCGTCGCCTCGTTTTTGGTGGGGCTGCCCTGGGGAGCGGTAGGCGTAGCTGCGAGCTACGGAATCTTGGATCTGCTGGTGCGTGCGCCGCTGCTCTTCTACTGGATTGGACGTCGTGGACCGGTCAAAACTCGTGACTTGGTTGATCTGGCGCTGCCGGCGTGGGCCTGTGCGGCGGCGATCGCCGTTGCTCTGCTGGGCTTGCGTTACGTACTGAGCAGCGCGGTGCCGGCTCCCGTGGGACTCCTGCTCGCTACGCTACTCAGCGTGGCCGTGGGTGGAGGCTTGATGCTCGCGTTCCCAAGTACGCGCACCGCTCTCCGTGACATGGCGGAGCTGTTCGGTCGGAAGGCGAAAAACGCGGGAAGGGCGACATGAGCCAGGGTGTCGAGCTAGGCGGCGCGCGAAAGTTGCGCATCGCCATGGTCGTGGGTGTGTTTCCGAAGCTCTCGGAGACGTTCGTGCTGGAGCAAATCGTTGGCCTCCTCGAAGCGGGACACGACGTGCGCATCTTCGCGCTCAATGCCCCCCACGAAGTGCTCCGTCACGAGGTCGTCGATCGCTGGAAATTACTCGAGCGCACGACATATGTGCCGCGCGGCAAAGGCGCCTTCGCGTTTCTTGGAGCGCTCCGCCATTTCCCAGAATACCAGCTGCAGACGTTCGAGCTCACCCGCGCCCTCGCGGCGCGGCGCGCCCTCGGCCCTCAGGGCAACTTCGATGCGGTGCTTTGTCACTTCGGCTTCATCGGCGAGGAGGCCAGAAAGTTGCGTCGCGTAGGCTTCTTCGAGGGACCGCTGGCGGTCATTTTCCACGCTGCGGACGTCACTCGGTGGCTACGCGAGCAGGGCGACGACGCATACACGGCGCTTTTCGCGGAGGCCGCGCTGCTGCTCCCGATCAGCCGGCATTGGCGGAGAAAGCTCGAGAGATTGGGGGCAGAGCCCACGCGGATGCAGGTTTTGCACATGGGAGTGGATCTGCGGGGGCTCCCCTACCGAGCCCGCAGCTTGAAAGAAGGAGAGACGCTGCGAATCCTGAGCGTGGCTAGGCTCATGGAGAAAAAGGGCATTCGGTACGCCATCGAGGCGCTCGCTCTTGCACGGGAGCGCTTGGGGCGTCCGTTCGAGTATCACATTGCCGGCGATGGTCTCTTGCGGGCGGAGCTCGAAGAACTGGTACGGGCTCGGGGGTTGTCGAAGGAGGTCGTCTTCGACGGTTGGCAAACCGCGGAACAAGTGTCCGCCTTGTTGGATCGAGCGCACGTCCTCTTGGCGCCTAGCGTCACCGCGAAAGACGGCGACATGGAGGGCATCCCCGTGGCCCTGATGGAGGCGATGGCGCGCGGCTTGCCGGTGCTGACGACGGAGCACAGCGGAATCCCGGAGCTCGTAAAGAACGGGGAGACCGGTCTCACCGTCCCCGAGCGCGACGCGGAAGCCCTCGCCCGAGCTTTGGAGAAGCTGGTCGCAGAACGCGACGCCTGGCCCACGCTGACCGAGAACGCTCGGCGTATGGTCGAAGCCGAGTTCGACTCCGCGAAGCTCGTCTCCGAGCTGGAAGCGTTGCTTCGAAGGCTACCCAAGCGGTAACTCACGGTCAGTGCGGATGTTCCTGGCGCCCGTGCTGCACGCGGTCATAGCCGACGGCCTCGTGAGGCAAGAAATCTGGGCCGTCACTGTGAGGGTGATCGTCAAGGTAGTTGCCGCCTGAGACCTCACGCCGCAGCCGCCTGAGGATTCGATTTCGCGACGGTGGTTTTCGGCGGGTTGAGCCGCACCCCGGCGCGGATGGTTCCAGGCACGCCGTCGCGCCGCTCCCGCGCCATCACTTTGCTATCCTTACACGAACGGCGCTCCGGCTTTCCAACAAAGAGCGGAAGAATGAGTGACGACAGCTAGTCTATTAGCGAGTTATAAGGAATGAGTTGACTTTGGTCCATCGTCGCCAGTAGACGTTCAGTGGAGGAGAGTTATGAAGTCGTTCTTTGTTAGGTTGGCGACGTTGACGGGTGCCGTCGGTGCGATGGTCAATGTGGCGTGCAGCGCGGCGTCAGAAGCTCCTTCGCAATCCAACGAACCTGCGGCAGAATACAAGGTGCCGAACACTCCGGTGATTCGCCCAAATTCGCTTGTAGGCTTCGAGGTCAGCTCGAACGGACAAGTGAAGCCCATTCCAGAGAGCCAGTTTCCGGGAAAACGAACGGAGAACTGGGACTGGGGTGACGAGGCGGCGCACTACGCATCATCGGGCACCGGCATCGAAGTGGAGGATATTCTGTCACCCGGCTATGTGCTCACAGGCATTGGCGGGCGCGTCGCCGGTGGCGCAGTCACGCGTATCCGCCTCAAACAGATTGGCATTCGCAACGACTGGAGCTGGGACCCAGTCGGAGCCCACTGGGTTGCCTGGGTGCGACACTCTACCGACGACGGTCAAAATACCGCAGAGCTTTCGCTCGAAGTAGCCAAGCCTTACGTGGTAGTCGGCATTGGCATGGGCATCTCCGACCAGAACTTGAAGACCATCCGCCTGACGAAGCGTGAGTACTCGCCAAGTCAGCGCAAGCTGATCGGCGCAGAGTTCGAAGACCAAATTGGTCCGGGAGCAGGCGAACTTTACTGGAACACCTCATATATCACGCACCCGGCAGGTATGAAGGAAAAAATGGTCGTCGTGGGCGTAGGTCTGCGCGAGAACAACGACAACCTCGCGACGTTGAAGGTCTACGCCGCCTACCTCGACTGATTCGTCGTATATCAACGCCTTGTTATGCTTCCACGTGGCAGGCGTGGCAGGGCGTTTCACTGCAAACTAGACCCGGGCGCATGCTCGTCCGATTTCTGGGTCATGCCGTACGACGTACTTCGGAGCGATGCTTCGCGGCCCACGCGTACTGGACAGTACTAAGCTCGCGGACGGTCAGAATTCCTCGCAAGCCCAGTGAATCCCAGATTGACCGCGGCGCAGCTGCGACGACGCGACCGTCCACGAAAGCGGGTAGGTCCAGCCGCTCTGGCGCTGTGACCTTACCGAGAGTGGCGAGCATTTGTTGCGCCTTCCACGAGTGGACGCCCGTCGACGTCGAGATGGGTGCGCCTCACGGACTTCACCACTCGACGACGGTTCAATGCAGACGCTCGTCGATCCCGAACTGTTCCACGAGCCGCGCGCGGTCGTAGGCGACCGTTTCGTGGTGCAAGAACTCCGAGCCGGGCCCGAACTCGTAGGTGACCCGCGCGGGCACGTGGAACGAGGTGCCGGTGGGGTGGACGCCGTGCCACGTGCCCTTGTGCGTTCCGTGGAGCAAGCAGTCGACGGTCACGCGGTCGCCCTGTTCGCTACGTCCGATTTCCTCGATGCGTAAGTCCGGCGCGGCGGCGTAGAGCTCGCGGTACCACTCGCGGATGCCGTCTTGGCCTTCCGCGTGGTCGTTCCAGGCGAGGTCGTCGCACGAGGCGCCCTCCGAAAAGTCCACGATGACGAGCTCGAGCTCGTGTTGGTTTTCGGCGTCGAGGTGTTGGTCGACGCGACGGTCACGTGCTTTCTGAAGTGATGGATTCATGAGCCCTCCTCGGGCCGCGAGGCCCGTCCTCCCTGGTTTCATGGTGTCCAAGTCGGCTCCGTCGTGCACTGGCTCGAGTGGGCTGCCTGACGGGAGGAACGCGGCCGGGTAGGAGGGACGCCCGCGGCTTCTTCGGAAGATCCGAAAAGGAACTTCGGTCAAACGGATGATTGGCGCACTTGTTTCACCGGAAATAGGGGGTATATCGATGGCGCCTCCGCTGGGCGATTCGTGCCCTTTGCCATTGCTCGAGCGGGGCGGTAGGAGCCCGACGCCATGACCGCGCCCACGACCTGGAAAGAAAAGCTCGACGGCCAGATCCGCGACGACTGGAAGAAAGAAATCGAAGTCTTCCAGACCCAGATGGAGCTCAAGAAGGCGGGGAAAATCGAGGACCGCGTCTTCGCAGAAACGCGTCTGCGGCGCGGCGCCTACGGTCAGCGGTACGACAACGGTCAGCGTCACGACGGCGTCGAAACCCGCAAGCTGGTCTACCCCACCGAGTTCACCAAGGGACCGGACACGCTGTGGGACGCGCCCGGCATGATGCGCATCAAGGTGCCCTTCGGGAAGCTCACTGCGGATCAGCTCGACGTGCAGTGCGACCTCGCCGAAGAGTATTCGGATCAAATCCTGCACGTGACGACGCGTCAGGACATTCAGCTGCACTTCGTCCACATCGAGGACGTGCCGGATCTGATGCGACGGCTCGCGGCGAGCGGCATCACCACGCGTGAAGCGTGCGGCAACTCCGTGCGCAACGTGACGGCGTGCCCCTACTCGGGGGTGTGCAACGACGAGGTGTTCGACGTCACGCCGTACGCCAACGCCATCGTGTGGTTCTTGATGGGCCACGACGACACGATGGACTTCGGGCGAAAGTTCAAAATCGCCTTCAGCGGCTGCAAGACCAACCCGTGCGGCCTCACGAACTTCCACGACTTCGGCGCCATCGCCAAGCTCCAGGACGGCAAGCGCGGCTTCGAGCTGTACGTCGGTGGTGGCCTCGGTGCGGTGCCGCAGAACGCCACACTCTTCTCGGAGTTCGTGCCCGAGGAGGAGCTGTTCCCGTTGGCGCAGGCGGTGTGCCGCGTCTTCGGTCGGCTCGGTGAAAAGGCGAATCGCTCACGCGCGCGCCTCAAGTTCGTGGTGAAAAAGCTGGGCGCGGACGAGTTCCGTCGCATCGTGCTCGAGGAGCGCCAAAAGCTGCGCCCCGATCCGCGCTGGACCGACTTCCTCGCGGACTTGCACAAGACCGACGAAAAGCCGCTCAAGCCCGGCACCCCGCTGCCGGAAACACTGCCGGCGGGCTACGCCGTCTGGGCCAAGCACAACGTGCGGCCGCAGAAGCACGAGAACTACTCGGTCGTCTTGGTCAAGCTGCCGCTGGGCGACTTCACGCCCAAGCAGGGGCGCGGCCTCGCGGACATCCTGCGTGAGTTCACGGGGAACGCGGTGCGCTTCACGGCGGATCAAAACGTGGTCCTGCGTTGGGTGCCGAACGGCGACTTGCCCGCGGTGTACGGTCGCTTGGTCGAGCTCGGGCTCGCCGAGCCCGGCGCGGAGACCATCAGCGACATTACGGCGTGCCCCGGTACGGACACGTGCAAGCTCGGCATTTCGTCCTCGCGCGGGCTCGCCATGGAGCTGCGTCGTCAGCTGAAGGTGGTGGGGAATCCTGCGGACGATCTGCACGTCAAGTGCTCGGGCTGCTTCAACAGCTGCGGTCAGCACCACGTGGCCGACATTGGGTTCTTGGGCGTCAGTCGCGCCGTCGGTGGACGCCGCGTGCCGCACTTCCAGCTGGTGGTCGGCGGCGAGTGGACGAACAACGCGGGCAGCTACGGCTTGGCCATCGGCGCCATTCCGTCCAAGAACGTGCCCAAGGCCGTGCACGCGCTCACGGAAAAGTTCACCGAGCAGCGCAAGCCCGGCGAAAAGTTCCGCGAGTGGATCGATCGCTTCGGCAAGCGTGAGGTGAAGAAGCTCGTGGACCAGTTCACGGACGTGCCGCCCTACGAGGTGGACCCGAGCTTCTACACGGACTGGGGCGATCCTCGCGAGTTCACCATCGGCGACATCGGCGTCGGCGAATGCGCGGGTGAGGTCGTTTTGGGCGCGGAAATGGGCCTCTCGGCGGCCGAGCGCGAGCTCTTCGAGGCGCAGCTGCTGCTCGAGGAGCACCGCAACCAGGAGGCGTCGGAGCGCGCCTACCGCGCGATGCTCCAAGCCGCGCGCGCCATCACGCGGGACGTGTTCCCGAACCTCTCCGAGGAGCCGGACGAAATCGTCAGCGAGTTCAAGCGGCTCCTGGTGGAGCCCGGCCTCTTCCAAGAGAGCGCTGCGGCCAAGGCCTCGCAGTACCTACTCCGCGCGCACGCCGAAGGTCTCGGCGACGGCTCGAGGGAGAGCGCTCACCAGCTCATCGAAGAAGGACAAATGTTCGTCGAGGCGGCGCACGAGTGCAATCAGCGCATGACGCAGCTGCGCTCCGGCGTGGCCGCCGAGTGAGGCGCGGCCTTCCCGGACATCCCTTCGTGTCTTCCTCGTGATTTCCTCTCCGTCAGAGATCCACCCGATGGACGCAACTAGGCTTCAAGTCAAAATCTACGCCGAGAACCTCGCCGCCGAAGACGTCGAGCAGTTCGTTCCCGTCTTTCACCGTTGGATCCGCGAGAGCGTTCTCGACGAAATGGTGATTGACGTGGCCGACTACACGCACGTCCACGAAGGCGCCGGCGTGGTGTTGGTCGGGCATGGCTCGGACTACTACGTCGACCAAGGCGAAGGACGGCCGGGGCTCCTGTACTCGCGCAAGCGCGCTCTGCCTGCGGGCGCGCACGTCCTGGACGACGCGCTCGTTCGTACCCTGAACGCCGCGAAGCTCCTCAGCGCCGAGCCAGGCCTCGAAAAGCCGCCCGTGTTCGGCTTCAACGAGGTGCTCGTGCGCGTCGTGGACCGCCTCGCCGCGCGAAACGACGACGAGAGCTTCGCCAAGCTCGAGCCGGAAGTGGCCGCAGCGCTCCAGAAGGCATTCGGCAAGTCGTTCGTGCTCCGTCGTGAAGGCGGCCCGCGCGATGCGCTCACCATCCGCGCTACGGCCAGCTGAAGCTCGCCCGCTCGCTCGCCGCGGGGCCTCTCTCGTGAGGGGCCTCGGCAGAGTGTTTTGGCCAACGCAGAGTGCTTCCGGGCCTCGGCAGAGTGTCTTCGGTAGCTCGCTTTGCGGCCTAGGCAGAGTGTCTTGGCTTCGGTAGCGCTTTCGGGCCTCGGCAGCGTGCGAAAAGCGCGGTCGCTCCCGCGGGCCAGCGGCGCACGGCTCCAGGTCACAGGGAGCCTAGCGGACGACGCGCTCGCCGAAAGTCACCTGGGCGCCCATGCGCAGCGAGCCTTCGCCGTCGTGAATCAAGTTCACTCCGAACCAGACGGCGTTGTCCCAGCGACGATAGCTCGCCAGCGTGCGTAGTGGCTCACGGCCCCTCTCGGCCGTGTCCGGGTTCACGGTGGTGACGACGCAGCGATCGCACGCCTTGGGCATGCGAAAATCGAGCTGTCCGATGCGCAGCGTTCGATGGTCGTCTTCTTGGTGCGGGTACGCGCAGCCGCCAACGACGATGTTGGGACGAAAGCGCCGCATGTCGAGCGGCGGCTCGTCGCGCTCTGCGAGACGGCGGTTGAGCTCGTCCAAAGACTCGCGCGAGACCATCAAGAAGGGATACCCATCGGCGAAGCCCACGCGGTCCTCGGCTCGGGCGCGCGCCGGGTTCACCGCGCGCAGCGCGTCGTCCGGGACGAAGACGCCGTGGTAGCGCCCCCCGAGCGTGTCGCTCAGGTATTCGCCCAGCTCATCGTGCTCCCAGGCCGTCACCTGATCTTTCCAAATCTGGACGGTTCGGGGACGACCAGACGTCGGGCGGCGCGGAATGGAAAAGCTGCTGTCGCCCACCGAGATTCGGTAGTCGAAGTCGACGATGGAGACCTTGACCTGCGAGAGCTGCGGCAGCGTGCGCTGCGTCACGAACTTGCCTTCGTCGTCCACGATCATCCAACGCCGATCGTCCGCGAAGCCCGCTTTGCCCACGGCGGCTCCGAGTACGCGAATGCCGGCGCAGGCCTTGATGGGGTAAATGTACAAGTCGGTGACGACGGGGCTCGCCCCTTCGGGCGAGCTCATGACGCCGACGCTTCAGAGAGGGCGCGGGAAACGAGCGCTGAGCCGCGGGGCGAAAGCGAGAGACCGACCGCTAGCTGGTGCGCGCGGGGGCTCATCTTGCGCCAGGTCTTTTGCACGATGTCGATGACCTTGGCGTCGTCGTGCTTCTCCGCGAACTCGGCGAACTCGTGCTCGAGGAACGCGAGGCAAAGCGCATCTTCCATCGTCTGCGTGTCCGCGTCCGTGGTGAGGCCTTGCTTCAGGTTGATGCGGCGTACGGCCTCGAGGATCGCGCTGTCGAAGCCAAGCTCGGTCAGCACACCGCCTGCGAGGTCCGCGTGATGCCGAGCCAAGTCTTTGCGCCACTTGAGGTACGCGATACGTCCCTCGCCGTAGCCTGCGCGGGGAATTTCCCAGCGGCAGAGGTGCTGGCAGCGGGCGGCCAGCCTGAGCGCCACGGAAGCCTGCGGCTCGAGCTGGAGCACCCAGGCCTCGAGCCGCTCGGCTTGGACCAGCTCGCGAGGACGAGCCTCGCCCGCGACCACGAGCTGGTTCGGATCCTGAGCATTCAACGCGTCGAAGCGTGCGATGGCTTTCCGAACCAGCTCTGCGTTCATGCACGTGCCTCCCTCCCTCAAACCGCAACGCCGAAATCACGCAAGGCGGCGTTCAAGCTGGTCTTCTTGTCGGTGCTCTCTTTGCGCTGTCCGATGATGAGCGCGCAGGGAATTTGATACTCCCCGGCGGGGAACTTGCGTGTACGCGTTCCGGGGATGACGACGCTGCGCGCCGGTACGCGGCCGCGCATTTCTACGGGCTCGGGCCCGGTGACGTCGATGATGGCGGTGGACGCGGTCAGCGCCACGCCCGCGCCGATGACCGATTCGCGCTCAATCAGCATGCCTTCGACCACGATGCAGCGTGAGCCGAGGAAGCAGCCGTCCTCGACGATGACCGGCTGTGCTCCCGGCGGCTCCAGCACGCCGCCGATACCGACGCCGCCCGAAAGGTGACAATCCTTACCGATCTGCGCGCACGAGCCCACCGTGGCCCAGGTATCCACCATGGTGCCGCTGCCGACGTACGCGCCGATGTTCACGTAGCCCGGCATCACGATTGCGCCGGCCTCGATATGGGCTCCGTGACGCACCGTGCCCGGCGGAACCACGCGCACCCCGGCTTGGTCGAGGTTCTTCTTGAGCGGCAGCTTGTCGAAGAACTCGAAGGGACCGACCTCGAGGCGTTCCATGGGCCGCACCGCGAAGTAGAGCAAAACCGCTTGCTTCACCCAGGCGTGGGTCGTCCATTGTCCGGGGGCGTCCTGCGTGGCGACGCGGACGTGACCTTGGTCCAAGAGGTCGATGACCTCGAGCACGGCGTTCTTGTAGCGGTCGTCGGAGAGGAGGGTGCGATCGGAAAATGCGGCTTCGACGAGGCCGCGTAGCTCGTTCTGGTCCATGTCCGGCGGTGTTACCGAGGTGGCCTTGGCACTTCAAGGGCCGGCCCCGTTCCCGGTCAGCTCGCGCCGAGCGCCCGAACGATGCCGTTCGGCAAGAAGACGCGCGTTTCGTCGCCCAACGTGACGTTGCAACCGCGGGCGGTGAGCGCGGCGGCTGCGACGGCCGTCGAGGGCGCGACTAGAGGTCGCGCGTTCCAGCTGAGCACTTCCCCGGGCGCTTCCGACACCACGAGCTCGAGCACGGAGCCTCCAGCGGCCTTGGCGAGACGAAGCCCTGCGGGGCGACCGTGGCGCGCTTGGAAGTCACTGAGGAGAGTACACAGCGCAATGCTGGCCACGCCGGGCGGCATGTCGAGCTCGATCGCGGAGAAATCACTGAGGAGCTTGGCGCGCACCGAGGGCGCGCCGCTGCCGCGGTCGGAAACACGTCCCGCGTCGAGCAAGTCGGCGAAAGGCGACGTGACGGAGGGGCCCCAAGCAGATTCTCCGAGCAGCTCCACGAGCTCCGTGGCGGCGTCCAGTTGCGGTAACGCTGCCGCCAGGTCTTGCTCCAGAGCCAGTCGGTTTTTGGCGTTCATGGGACGGCCCATGGCCGCGCCGAGGGCCGCGTTGGTTTTCGACAACCAACCCAAGAGAAAGGCCTCGAGCTCGGCGACGGCGGGCGCGGTCGGGAGCGCTCCTCGGAGACGTGTGAAGAGGCCTTGGAGCGCCTCTCGTGTCGGCTCACACGCGGAATGGACGTCCGGAATGGCTCGCTCGAGCCCTTTGGGGCCCACGCGCATCGAACGGAGTAGCTGCTCGAGATTTCTGACGCCGCCGACCGCGTCGCGCAGCTTCCCTCCGGCCTCGACCACCTCCGGGGCGCGAATGAGGTGGCTACGGGACGAGGGAGGGGAGGGGCTCCTCATGGGTGTATTGTGGTCTCAGATCTGCTCGACGCCCGCGAAAAAGTAGCTGCACTCGAGCACCCCGTTTTCCGGCGAATCGGAGCCGTGAGCGGCGTTCTCGCCCACGCTGGTGCCGAGCTCCTTGCGGATCGTCCCCGGCTCCGCTTGCGCGGGATTCGTGGCGCCGATGACTTTGCGCCAGTGAGCGACGGCGTCCTCGCGTCGCAGCGCGAGCACCACGACGGGGCCGCGGCTCATGAACGAGCACAGCTCGTCGAAGAAGGGGCGACCGCGGTGCACCGCATAAAAGCCTTCCGCTTCTGCAACCGTCAGACGCGTTTGGCGCATGGCCAGAACTTCGAAGCCCTCGTCGAGGATGCGCTGCAGGACGATCCCCTGCTTACCCTTCTCGACTACGTCCGGCTTGATGATTGCGAGCGTCTTCTGAACCGCCATGGAAATCTCCCTCGTTGCGAGGACCGCGCCTCTCCCAAAGCCGCCCGGGTGGGTGCGCGGGGGCGCAGAGCGCCGCTCTTATGCCACACTTCGTTGATTTCTCAATGGTTTCCCGGAAACGTTGGCTGCTCGAAAGCGGGGGCTCCTCGTGTCCGTTCCGTAACACGGCTCTCGAACTCATCACGGTCGCTGAACGTCCCGGGATGGGTCGCGTTGGGCGACGTTTCTTGCGCGCTCGTTGCGCCGGCTCGGCGCGCCGTCAGAAAAACGTGAGGTTACCGTAGCCGATTGCCCCGCGGGATAGCCTGCCCCGGATTGTTTTCGGGGCAACGGTCCCTCAGGCGACGGGCTTCACCAGCTCGGGGGCAGATCCGGAGGTGGGCGGTCCCCCGGCAGCGTGGACGAGCTCCGAGGTCGGTCCGGACCCCATGGCTTGCTGCAAGATCGAGTGGACGTGGTTTGCTCGCCACTCGCGCCGGCGGATCTCGTACGAGAGCGGATCGGGCACGCGTCCCTGGGCCATGACCGCGAGCTCGTGCTCGGTGAGAGGGGGGACGAAGAGCTCCTCGTCCTTCTGATAGGCGCGGAAGAGCTCCACGATGAAGCCCATGCGGTCACGGAGATCCGCCCAATTGTTTGCGCCGCTGTTCAGCTTCGACTCCAGATGTTCGTCGTAGCGCCCGGCGAGCTCGACGAGCTCCGGCAGCGTGAGCGTTTCGAGCCCTGGTGGGTACTCTCCGAACGACTCGATCGTACGCTCGCCACCCGGCAGCTCTTTCAGCGCTCGCAGATGCACTTCCTTGGGACGCTCGGGCAGATCCTCGCCCAGAGGGATTTCCTTTCCGCCGGGCAGGCTCAAGTTCATCGCGTAGCGCGTCAGTAGTTTCTGCCAATCATCCCGCAGGAGACCGACTGCGCGTCTCGTCAGGCGCTCGAGCGCGTAAGTGAGCGGTCGAAGAAAGGGTAGCTCGTCCCGCAGTCCCTGACCGAAAAACACGTCGAGCGGCGCGTCCATGGCGCCCTCGATGTTGTCTTGCAGACGGGTCTGCTCGTGGAGGCCAATTTTGCAGTTGGCGAGCAGAATGTACTGCGAGCGCAGCGGCTCTGCGCTGTGCTTTGCATTGAAGTAAGCCGTAAACGCATCGCGCAGGAGGTTCTGTCCTCCGGCTTCGACCGGTCCGAGCGTGAGCGTGCCCAAGAATTCGTCCAAGCCCTCTTGCGTGGGAGAGCGGCGCATCATGTCGATGAAGTGCGCGAAGAGCGGCGCGAGCTCCTCGAACACTTTGCGGTTTCCATCGGCCACTTGCTCGCTGACCGACTGCAGCACTTTTTGCGCCAAGCGCTCGACGAACCCGACGCCGAACCAGCGCAACACGGCGCGCAAAGGTGCGGGCAGCCGTTCTTCGAAGCGACGTCGACCATTCAGCGCGTCCAGGATGAACCGCGGCACTTCTTCGTTGCGGATGGATTCTCCGGCCGTCAGCGAGGCCCAAGTCGCGAACGTGGACCAGTTGGCGTCGCGATCGGTGACGACCTCCGACAGGCCCTGGCTGAGGATGTGATATCTCGATGTGATCCAGAGATTGCGCAGCACCGCCTGCTTCATGCCGATGATGCGGTCCAGATCGGCCAGGGTTTCCTGGAGGCAGGGCCCAGGCGCACGGATGCTCAGCCTTTTCATGACCTCGCATCTTAGTCGAACGACGCCGAGGCGGGCGGCGTTTTCTCCGAGGCGACGCTCAGCGTGCCAGCTCGAGAATGCGGCTGCGCTCGGGAGACGAGTCGAGGAACTGGCGACGACGGCGGGGGCTTTGAATGGTTTCGGCCAAGCGTTCGAGGCGAAGTTTGCTTTCCGTGAGCGCCTGGCTTGCCTCGCTGTGGCGACCGAGCGCGAGGTAGGACTCGATCACGGCCAGGCGCACCAAGCTTTCTCCGACGGGGAGCTGACCGTCACCGCTCAAGCCGCGCGCGGCTTGTTCCGCATGCTTCACGGCTTCCTCGGGCCGGCCCAGCTCGACCAGCACGAGGGCCAAAGCGGCGAGCGCGGAGTGCTTGAGCGCCGGCGCTGCGTCCAGAATGTCGACGGCGCGACGCGCTTCGGCTTCGGCCGCGGACAGGTCTCCTACGGCTTGATGCAAGCGCGCCAGGTACACGCGAGCGATGCCGGCCAAGCGCAGGTTGCCTTGGCGATCGAACGCAGCGATGGCCGCGTTTTCGAGCTCGATACCCTCCGCGGCGCGCCCGCTCATGCCGAGCGCGCGAGCGAGGTGCGCCTGCGCGAGGGGTACGGAGTTCGAGAGGGCCAGCCGCTGCGCGACCTCGAGCGCTTCGCGCAGCGAGCGCTCGGCTTCTCGATGCGCGCCGAACTCCACCTGCGCGAAACCCAAGCTGACGCGTTGCAAACACGCGTTGCGCAAGTCGCCCGCCTCCTCGAAGCGCAGCGCGGCGCTCTCGGCGAGCTCGATGCGTCCGACCGGGTCGTCCGTCGCGCCAGCGAGCACCGCCTGCGCTTCGCACAGCCACGCGAGCACGCCTGGGTTCGGGTAGAGCTCGTCCGACATGCGCGTCACGCGGTCGAGCAGGTCCCGCGCCAGCTCCGTGAAGCCGAGGAGAACCAGCTGCGTTGCCACGCGGCTGAGGGCCACGCCGAGCTCGCGCTCGTTGTCGTCTCGGGCGACGCACTCCAAGAGCTCATTTGCGTGCTGAATGCACGAGTCTCGATCACCGAGCTTGCCGGCCGCGACGGCGATTTCTGCGGACGCCGTGCACCAGGCGCCCGAGCCGCGTTCGGCGAGGTCGACGGCCGCGGTGGCGTACTTGCGCGCGGCTGCGTTGTTGCCGAGCCACTTGCTGGCTTCCGCCTGAATGAGGCGAAGCTCCGCCCCTTGCTCTGGGCTGGGCTCTGCGCCCAATCCGAGCGCGGCGCGCTCGATGGCGGCCTCGAGGTCGTTGCCGCTGAGCGCTTGTGCAGCAGCGCGCGCGTAGTAACCGACGGCGCGCTCTGGCTTGCCCCCGCGGGCGAAGTGCGTCGCGAGCAAGAAGGCCTCGCTTTCGCCCGAGGCTTGGAGCCACTCGGCCGCGAGGTGGTGGCTGCGCTGTTTGTCTTCGTCCGTCAGCGCGGCGTACGCGGCGTCACGCACCAAACCGCTGCGAAAGGCGAACTCGCGCTCCCCGGGGAAGCGGCTGATGGGGCGTTCGAGGAGCACCTCTTCGTCCACCAGCGAAAGCACGACGCTCTCCAGCTCACGCGCCAGGCGTTCTCCACCCAAAAGCTCCTGGACCGCTCCCAACCAGAAGCGCTGACCGAAGACGCTGGCCGCGCGCAGAAGGCGACGCGCGTCACCGTCGAGCTGCTCCAGACGCGACTGCGCCAAGAGCAAGATGCGGTCGGGGACCTGGTCTCCGTGGCCCGCAGCCTCGGCGCGCACGAGCTCTTCGAGCCAGAATGGGTTGCCTTGAGCTCGCTCGACGACGCGTTCCACGCGAGCCTCGTCCACCTTGGTGCCCAGGGCCTCGTGCGCCAAGAGCGCGCTGGCGCGCCTGGTGAGGCCGCTCAGGCGGAGCTCGGAAACCCCGCGTTGCGCCCAAAGGCGTGGGAACAGCTCGTGCACCTCCGGCCGCGCCAGGGCCACGATCATGAGCGGTTTTTCCGCCAGGTTGCGCAGCACGGAGTCGACGAGCTTGACCGTCGTCAGGTCTCCCCAGTGAAAATCGTCGAGCACCATCACGACGGGGTGCCGCGCGCACTCCGCGGCCAACCAGTCCTCTACGGCGCGCTGCATTTGGTCCCCGCGCAACACGGCGTCTTGTCGCGCCGCTCGCAGCTGCGGGCTCATGTCGTCCGGGAACGGAGTGCCGATGAGCTCGCCGATGAACTCGGTGACGCGCATCAGCTCGCGATCCGGGACGACTCGGCGCAGGCGCTCGTGCACTTTGTGACGGCGCGCCGGCTCCGGCTCGGCTTCGACGACTTGAAACCCGCGTTGGATCGCCTGAATGAGGATGGAGAACGGCGCTCCGACGCTCATGGGATCTCCGCCGCCCCACAGGATTTCCGCGGGCGAGCCCGTGCGGCGGAGCCTGCGCGTGAACTCGTGCGCGAGCCGTGATTTGCCGATGCCGGGGGGGCCCGTGACCAACACGACGTTGGCGATGCCTTCTTCTTCGCACTCGGCGAAGGTGGCCTCCAGGAGGCTGAGCTCACGCTTGCGCCCGACGCAGCGCGTCTGACGTCCCAAAACGGTGCGAGTGGGCTCTTGCGTGTGGCGCGTACCGCGCAGCACGAAGCCGCCTTCGACCGAGCGCACGTCGAAGCGAGAGTCCAAGAGCGAGGCCGTCGTTTCGTCGATCCAGATGGCGCCGTGGCGCGTCGATTCGCTGCCCTCTTGCTCGGGTCCGGTGAGGGAGTTGGTGGCGACCTCGATGGCGCGCCCCGAGGGGCGCTCTCCGGTCGTCACGGTGAGACCCGTCGCGAGAGACATGGCCGAGGGGTTCACCACGTCCCGCATGGAGAGCGCGCAGCGCGCGGCGTGTGCGACCTGATCCGTGGCGCTCCCGCGCCCGGTGACGGTGGCCACGATGGTGCCGTCCGCCAAACGACTGGGCCGGATGCCGTGCGCCGCGGCGGCACTGACTGCCTTTTCGAAGGCGCGCGCCGAGTCCGCACGCACGAGGACGACGCACGAAATGCGCTGCTCGGTGTGCGTGACCGCAGCCGAGCTCGAGCGGGGCGTCGGGTCGACCGAGCGATCGTCGAGATTCGTCAGCGTGGAGAGGAGGCGAGCGACGGCCGCGCCGTCGGCGGGGCGCTCCGCCGGGTTCTTCGCGAGCAGCTCGCTCACGATTCGGTCCAGCTCTGCCGGCACGCGCTCGTTCAGCTCTCGCACTGCCGGGAGCTGCTCGGCTAGGATTTTTGCCAGGATTTCCAGCAGCGTCCCGCCTGAAAAGGCGCGCCGCCCGGTGAGGCACTCGAAGAGCACGCAACCGAGCGCGAACACGTCCGCGGCGCAGGTGACCTCCAGCGCGCCTTGCGCCTGCTCGGGCGCCATGTAGCCGGGGGTGCCGATGGGGGTGCCGGCCAAGGTGAGCGGGCGCGCCGTGGCGGTCAGGCGAGCAACGCCGAAGTCCAAAATGCGGACGTTCTCGGGACTTTCGTCGACCAAAAACAGATTGCTGGGGTTGATGTCGCGGTGGACGATGCCGCGCTCGTGCACCGCCGAGAGCGCGACGGCCACCCGGCGCGCCAGATCCACGGACTCGCGGACCGAGAGGCGCCGCTGCCTGAGGAAAGTCTCGAGATCGCAGCCCTCGAGCCAGTCCATGACGAGGTAAGGGATGCCGGAGGCGAGGCGACCGTGCGCGACGTAGGCGGCGATGCCCGGGTGTTTGACCTCGGACAGGAACTGCACCTCGCGCTCGAAGCGGTCGAGCGAGGGGACGGAGTCCTTGAGAATTTTGATCGCGACCTGCCGACCGCCCTGCAAGTCGCGGGCGCGATAGACGTCCGACATGCCGCCGGAGCCTGCGCGCTCGACGAGCTCGAACCGACCGTCGATGAGTGCGCCGGGCCCGAGCTCGAAGGAGGCCGGCGCGCCGTTCGACGTCGTGAGACCGTCCGCTCTCGACGCGTCCGCGAGCTCAGGCGTCACACCCAGAGAAACCTGAGTGCGAACGATGTCCCCAGCGTCGCCACTGCGCCCCATGACCCTGCCCTGCCGGCGTTTACGCCGGCCGAAGGTTCAAACCAGATAGCTAGCGGGGCCGCGTCGCGCAAGGGGCGTTTCGGCGAGCTTCTGGTGTGTCGTTGGGGCTGGTAAAGGTCGAAACCCATGGTCGCTCGCATCCATCCTTCGTTCGCTTTGCTCGCCGTCGTCTCTTCCGGGTTCCTAGCGAGCTGTTCTGGCGGCTCCGCCCCGGCCGCGCCGCCCGCTTCGCCCGTGTCGTCCGCCCCCGGCGAAGCGGAAGCTCCATCGCCCGACCCGGTCACACCCGCCCCGACAACCGAGGAGTCAGCGCAAGAAGCGCCGGCTGAGGGCGAGGCTCCCCCGCCCGCCGCGGGGCGTTTGGCGTTCGTGCAGTGCGAGGAGCCGCGAAAGCCCATGTGCACGCGGGAGTACCGTCCCGTGTGCGCCGAGGTCGATACCGGTGTGCGCTGCGTCAAAGAGCCGTGTCCATCCTCGGAGCGGAAAACGTACTCGAACGCGTGTACCGCCTGCGCCGACGAGAAGGTCACCGGCTACTTCGCTGCTGCGTGCGATACGCTCGGAACTTCGGAAGCGCCCTGACGAAATTCGAAGCGACCACACGCCTCCGGCATGAAGCCTCGAGCATGACGTACCAAGCCTCGGCAGATCGCTACCGCACCATGCCTTACGCCCGCACCGGCAGGAGCGGCTTGAAGCTGCCCCGGGTGTCGCTTGGCCTCTGGCACAACTTTGGCGGTGTGGACTCGCTCGAGCGCTCGCGCGCCATGCTGCGACGCGCCTTCGACTTGGGGATCACGCACTTCGACTTGGCCAACAACTACGGCCCGCCGCCTGGCAGCGCCGAAGAAACCTTCGGCGCCGTGCTCCGCACGGATTTCCGAGCCCACCGCGACGAGCTCGTGATTTCCACGAAGGCCGGCTGGCCCATGTGGCCGGGCCCCTACGGAGACTGGGGCTCGCGCAAGTACCTCATTGCGAGCCTGGACCAGAGCCTGCGGCGTTTGGGGCTCGAGTACGTCGATATTTTCTACCATCACCGACCGGACCCGGAGACGCCGCTCGAGGAAACGGCGAGAGCCCTCAGCCACGTCGTGCGGAGCGGCAAGGCGCTCTACGTCGGAATTTCTTCGTACGACGCCGAGCAAACCCGCAGGATGGTGGCGCTTCTTCGTGACGAAGGCACGCCGTGCCTCATTCACCAGCCGTCATACAGCATCTTCAATCGCTGGATCGAAGGAGGGCTCTTGGACGAGCTCGAGCGCAGCGGCGTGGGTTGCATCGTGTTCTCGCCGCTCGCGCAAGGGCTCCTCACGGATCGCTACCTGAAGAACATTCCCGCCGACTCCCGCGCTGCCCAACCGCACGGTTTCCTCAAGCCGGAGCACATCGACCAGCGCACGCTCGAGCGAGTCCGCGCGCTCGCCGCGCTTGCGGCCGAACGAGGCCAAACCCTGGCGCAAATGGCCGTAGCGTGGACGCTTCGGAACCCCGTGGTCACGTCCTCGTTGGTGGGCGCGAGTCGTGTGGAGCAGATCGAGGACGTGGTGCGCGCGCTCGATCGCCTGGACTTCGGCCCAGAAGAGCTGGCGCGCATCGACGCCATCGCCCCCCGTACCTAGCTGAAGCCCCGAACCGCGCCGCCGCTCGAACCCGCTTGCGCGCCGAATCCTGGCTCCGCGGCGTGCGGTTCGAGCGATTCGTGTGGCTCGTCACCTGCGCCATGAGAGGAAAGCCCAGCTCACGGCTGCGTCGTGTCTTCGACCTTGTTGCCGTCCAGCTCCTGGGTAGCGTCATCGCCAGCCTCGTCGACCTGCTCGGCTGCGTCGTCCGCCTCTTGGCCGGCCTCGTGAGCCTCTTCGGCGGTCGCTTCGTCTGCGGTCCGCGGCTCTTCGTGGCCGCTGGCGCAGCCGAAGAGCGAAGTCACTGCCAGAAGTGCTAAAGTCCTCGGTACGCGCATCGGTCCCCCCCTTTTCGGGTTTTTGTCCCTGCTCCGGTATGCCACCCCGGGGCGGCGATGCACGAAACGGCGTCGGGGTTCGTTCGTGGGTGAGCGCGACGAGGCGTTCGACTTCGAATGGTGCGGATTTCGAGACGTCTACTCGGCCGCCACGTGCGGCGGCTCGGCTGCGCTCTGCGCTTCGGCGCGTGCCCGCTTGACGATGCGCACGTACACGATGGCTCCAATCACCGAGAGCAAGAGCCAACCCACGAAGTGCACGCCGATGGGGTACGGCTCGTCGTAAACGAACAACTCCACCGAGGTCCAACGTTGGCTCCACCAGGCGGGAAAGAACTGGTCGCTCCAGTACCAGGGCAAGAGCAAAACGAACGTGTCGTGCGTGATGAAGTCGAAAAAGATGTGCGAGGCGGCTCCCAGAAGCAGTGAGCTGCAGAGTACGAGCTGTGTTCGCGCGACGGACGACGAGTCCTCGGGCTTGTCGAGCACGAGGAGCCACGACCACAACCAATGCCAGCGCGTCCGCTCGCCGAGCTGGCGGAGCAGATAGAACACCACGAGGCCGACCGGGACGCAGAGCACGAAGAGCCCGAAAAGGGAGTGCCCGAGCCACTGTCCGAGCTTGCCGCGCAGGGGCCAGGCGAGGCCATCGACGATGTCCGGCGCGGCTGCGCCAACGCACAAGGCGAGACCATTGAAGTGCCGTGGCCAACGAGCCCACACCGGAAGAATCAGACCTTGGTGAGACGGAAAGGCGACCGGCATTTGAATAAGCTACTCCGCTGTCGTCCGATGTAACCAGTGGTGGCCTTCCGGTGATGCGCCGTGCCGCCAACACCGGAGATTTGCGCTCGTTCTTCGCTGATTCGTGCATCCTCGCGCGATCTGACGCAGCGCGGGGTCGGGGCTCTGGGGCCGGTTTCACTTCAGGCCCGAGTCGAGCGTATAGTCCCGCGCAGAGGAGGAATCCTGATGCGAGCAGTTATGCGCATTTGCATGTATTGCCCGGCCGTTCTTGTCGGCGGGCTGTTGGTTGGTTGTGGGGCGGCGGTGCCGCACCAAGAGCTCACGTCGGCGGAGGCTGCCGTTCGTGCGGCCGAGGTCGGCGGTGCTCCAGCGGTTCCCAAGGCGGAGCTACACCTGAAGAAAGCACGCGACCAAATCGCCGTCGCCAAACGTTTGATCGAAGAGGACGAGAACGAGCGGGCCTTCTACGAGCTGAAGCGGGCAGCGGCGGACGCCGAGCTCGCGCTCGCGCTCGCCGAAGAGGCCGAAACGCACCACCAAGCGCAAGCCGCGCTTCGTCGTGTCCAACAGCTGATGGAGCAGTGAGCCATGCAGAAAAACTCGATGATTTCGCTGGCCAAGGCGTGGCGCTCTTGCGAGGTGCTCTCTCTATTGGCCTTCGCTTCCCTCACGGGGTGCGCTGCGGCGCTGCCGCCGCAGGAGCTCCTGGACGCACGTACGGCGTACACGCAAGCGCAAGAAGGCCCCGCGGGTGAGTATGCGCCGGCCAAGCTGGACGGCGCGCAACAAACCCTGCGCGAAGCCGAGCTCGCCTTCGAGGACGATCCGGAGTCGGAGAAAACGAGAACGCTCGCGTACGTGGCCGAGCGTCAGGCTCGCGCCTCCGCTGCGCTCGGAGAGCGCGAAAAGTCCAAGCGGCGCATCGCCGAGCTCGACCGTCAGTACAGCGAGCTCGAGCGAAAGCGGCTCAACATGACGAAGGAAGAGCTGGAGGCCACGCGTGCGCGCCTGGCGGAAGAGCGTCGGCGCGCGGCGGCGGGCGAAGCCGCTTTGGCGCAAAAAGACGAGGCTCTGGCTCAAAAGGAGCTGGAAATTGCCAGAGAGCGCGAGGCGCGCAAGGCTGCGGAAGGCAAGCTGTCGGCTGCCATCGCCAGCCTCGCCGAAATGGGCAGCATCAAGGAAGAGTCGCGCGGCGTCGTCATTACGTTGTCCGGCTCGGTGCTGTTCGCGACGGGCAAGAGCGAGCTCTTGCCCATCGCCAAGGAAAAGCTGAACGAGGTGGCCAAGGTGCTGAAGGACCAAGGCTACAAGGCCATCGTCATCGAGGGTCACACGGACTCGCGAGGCGGCGCCTCTGCCAACGACAAGCTCAGCCTGGATCGCGCCCTCTCGGTCAAGACGCACTTGGCCGCGCAGGGGCTCGACGGAAGCAAGATCGAAGCAAAGGGACTCGGCGCGAGCCGCCCCATCGCTACGAACGACACACCGGACGGGCGGGCCAACAACCGTCGCGTGGAGCTGGTCGTCACTCCGCAGTGAGGCAAGCCGGGCGCTTTGGTAGCGCTGGGCTCACATGAGCGCTGGGCTCACATGAGCGCTGGGCTCAATGAGAACGGCGCCGACTCTCTCGAGTCGGCGCCGTTTTTTCGTGGGCTGCTGGGGGAGCGACTTCGGGGTTACCAGGCGACCGGTTGGTAGTCCTTGAGGAACAGTCCCCAGACGTGGTTGCCCGTGTTGATGCCGTCGAAGATGGGATCCACGATGCGGGCTGCGCCGTCCACGATGTCGAGCGGCGGCTGAAAGCCTTCGAGGCTCTTGCGCTCGGCGATGTGCGCCGGGTCTTCGTCCGTGACCCACCCGGTGTCCACGCTGTTCATATGGATGCCGTCCTTGACGTAGTCGATGGCGCTGGTGCGGGTCATCATGTTGAGCGCCGCCTTGGCCATGTTGGTGTGGGGGTGCTTGTCCGTCTTGAAGCGGCGGTAAAACTGCCCCTCCATGGCCGACACGTTGACGATGTGTTTGTCGTCCGTCCGCTTTCTCGTCATGAGCGAACGCAGCCGCCCGTTGAGCACGAACGGCGCGATGGCGTTCACCAGCTGAACCTCGAGCAGCTCCACGGTGCTCACCTGGTCCAGCTTCAGGCGCCAGCTGTTGATGTCCCGAAGGTCGCGTTGCTGAAGATCTTGATCCAGCTGCCCTTCGGGGAAGAGGTGAGTGCCGCGCTCCAGGTCTTCTCGAGCGAGCGCGACCTGGGAAAGCTCTGCTGCGCGGTGGATGCCCACGGCGGTGGCGTGGTGGCTTGCAGCCGTGAGTGAAGAGCCGGAGGCTTTCTCCGGGAGACTGGGCGCGCCAGCGCGGAACGTTTCGTAGGCGCGTAGGAGCTCGGCGGCGGCGGGCGCGAGCTCACGTACGTCTCTTCGCTCTCCATCCATCAGGTGCGCGTAGAAGCCGGTGGGGCGTCGCACGGTCTGACAGGCGTTGTGCAGCAC
>JAEYVE010000293.1 GCA_023432025.1 Pseudomonadota bacterium | reverse complement strand
AAGCAGGAGCTCAAGGCCCGCAAGATCGAAGTGAAGGCGGCCTGAGCCACGACAGCTCGCCGCCGAGGTGTACGCAGCCGCGCTCGCGCGTTGGCCGCGGGAACGAAAACACGCTGTACGATGCGCGTCCCCCCTTGTGCGCGCGTCCCCGTGAGGGTTCCCGATGGTCGCGCGCGGGCGCGGCGCTCGCGTCAGCTCAGGGCTTCCTGAACCAGGCGCTCTTGCTCGAGCTTGTGCGCTGCGTTGGACCCCGTCGCCGGGCTCGCGCTCTCGCTACGCGACACGCAGCGGATGCCGAAGCGTCCTTGGAGGATGGCCGGCAGGCGCGCGTTGATGTGGTACCACCCGCCGCTGTTCCACGGCTCCTCTTGCACCCACACCAGGTCGGTGCCCGACTTGAAGGGCGCGAGCACCTCCTGGATCTCGGTGGGACGCAGCGGATAGAGCTGCTCCAGGCGAATCAGCGCGACGTCGTTGAGCTTCTGGTGCGTGCGCGCGGCGAGCAGGTCGTAGTAGACCTTGCCGCTGCACAAGATCACGCGGCGGACGTTCGCAGGGTCCACCGAAAGGTCGGGGATGATGCGCTTGAAGCTGCCCTGCGTGAGATCCTCGATCGTGCTGGTCGCGTCCGGGTGACGCAGCAAGCTCTTGGGTGACATGATCACCAGCGGCTTGCGGTAAGGCCGCAGCACCTGACGGCGCGGCAAGTGGAAGTATTGCACCGGCGTCGTCGGCTGAGCGATCTGCATGTTCTCCTCGGCGCAGAGCGCCAAGAAGCGCTCGAGGCGCGCGCTGGAGTGCTCGGGGCCCTGCCCCTCGAAGCCGTGCGGCAAGAGCATGGTGATGCCGGACAGGCGCTTCCACTTGTCCTCGGCGCTCGAAATGAACTGATCGATGATCACCTGAGCGCAGTTCACGAAGTCGCCGAACTGCGCCTCCCACAGCACCAGCCCGTCGGGCCAGTCCAAGCTGTAGCCGTACTCGAAGCCGAGCACGCCAGCCTCGCTGAGCGCGCTGTTGTAAATTTCGATGGGCGCCTGGTCCGAGTCCATGTGGCAGAGCGGCATGTAATGCCGCCCGTTCACGACGTCGTGCAGCACGGCGTGGCGATGACTGAACGTACCGCGACCGCAGTCTTGCCCGGTCAGGCGAACGCGCACGTTCTGCGTAACGAGCGAGGCGAAGGCGAGGGTTTCCGCCGCGCCCCAGTCGAACGGCTTCTTGCCTTCGGCCATTTCACGGCGGGTGGCGAGCAAGCGCTCGATTTTCTTGTGCGTGTTGAAGTCCGCCGGCACCTCGGTGGCGCGCTTCATCAGCTCCGCGAGCACGTCACGCTTCACGCCGGTGTCGATGTCCGGCACGTCCGCCTCGGGGCCGCCTTGGTAGCCCTGCCACACGCCGCCGAGCCAGTCGTGAATGCGGACGTAGTCCGCGCGACGCGCCTCGCTGAGCTCCGCCTCCAAGTGTTGGCGACGCTCGAGCGCGATTTGGTCCGCCTCTTCCTGCGTGACCTCACCCAAGCTGAGCAGGTGCTCGAGGTAGCCGTCGCGAACGCTCTTTCTCTCGGCGATGGCCTTGTAGAGCAAGGGCTGCGTGAAGCTCGGCTCGTCGCTCTCGTTGTGACCGTGACGGCGGTAGCCGTACATGTCGATGACGACGTCGCGGCTGAACGTGCGACGGAAATCCATGGCGAGCCGCACCACTTGCGCCACGGCCTCCGGATCCTCGCCGTTCACGTGGAAGATCGGGATTTGCAGCATCTTGGCCACGTCCGTGGCGTAGGTGCTGGAGCGCGCCTGCGACGGCGGCGTGGTGAAGCCGATCTGGTTGTTGACGACAACGTGAATGGTGCCGCCCGTGGCATACGCCTCGAGCTGCGACAGGTTCAGCGTTTCTTGGACGATGCCCTCGCCCGCGAACGCCGCGTCGCCGTGAATCAAGATGCCGAGCTTGCGCGTGCGCGCCAGGTCGCCCATGCGGTCCTGCTTGGCGCGGGTGCGACCGAGCACGACGGGGTTCACGTACTCGAGGTGGCTCGGGTTGAAACAGAGCGACAGGTGAACGCGCTTGCCGCTCGCGGTGATGTAGTCCGAGCTGTGGCCCAGGTGGTACTTCACGTCACCGGAGCCGAAGAACAGCTCGGGGTCGACGTCCTCGAACTCGCGGAAGATGTTGCGCGGGCTCTTGCCGAGAATGTTGGCGAGCACGTTCAGGCGGCCGCGGTGGGCCATGCCGAGCACGATTTCGTTCACGCCGTGGAGCGCCGCGCGCTCGATGGCGAACGCCAAGAGCGGCACCATGCTCTCGGAGCCTTCGAGCGAGAAGCTCTTGGCGCCCAGGTACTTCTTCTGGATGAACTCCTCGAAGATGACCGCGTCCGTCAGCTTCACGAGGATGCGCGTCTGCTCCTCACGGCTGAGCTTCACGCGGTTCTCGGTGCCTTCCATCCGCTCCTGCAGCCAGTTCTTCACCTCGAGGTCGTCGATGTGCATGAACTGCACGCCGATCGAGCGGCAGTAGGTGTTGCTCAAGCGACGGATGATTTCGCGGAGCGTGAGCGCCTCCGCGCCGAAGATGGTGCGGCTGGAGAACACGCGCTCCATGTCCTCGGGGCGCAGGTCGTAAAACGCCGGATCGAGCTCGGGCTGGTGCGGCCGAGGCAAGCCGAGCGGGTCGATCTTGGCCATCATGTGGCCACGCACGCGGTACGCTCGCACCAGCGCGTCCACGCGGTCTTGCTGCACCGCAGCGTCGGACACGCCCGCCACGCGCGCGTGAGCGCCGTTCGTCTTCCCGTTGGTGACCTTGTTCGTGTGAACGAACGCCCCCCCACGCGGCGTGTTGAAGAGCGAAGCCGGCTGAAACGAGGGACCAAGCTGCGGGCTCTGCGCGAACGCATCCTGCTCGAAGCCGTGCTCGAAGTAGTCTCGCCAATCCGGCGGGACGGAGCTCGGATCGTTGAGGTAGTCGGCGTACAGCCCCTCGATGAACGCGACACTCATCGTACTCGGGGAGCTACCAATTTGGGACATGGCTCGCTGGGGATCAGGGTGAGGGTGGTTGGCGACGCAACTTGGCGCCGGGACAAGCGAATTTTTCGCGCGTCGGGTCGACCTCGACGCGCGACGGCAAGGCCGGCCGATCTCTGCGCCTACCTGCCGGTCGGGTCAAGGAGCCCCCCTCGACAAAAGGCGAAACGCACGCGAAACGCAGAATTCGCCTCGCTTCCATACCGATTCTCCGCGTGGTGAGCCGACGGAATCGCCCCCCAACTGCTGGCTTTCCGGCCGACCCCTTCCAGGCCGGGCCAAAAGGTACTGCAAACGTGCCCGAGCCCCCGGAGGCAAACCGCGTTCGAGCCGGAGCATGTGGGTCAACGTCGTACCCGAGCGGGAGTAGCGGTGGCGCGCCTCGTCGTCGCGACGCGCAAGTAGCCCTGACTCAAGAAGGCGTAGATCTGCTGCGAAAGCGCCTCCGCGCTCTCCTCGGTCAAGCCGAGCGTCACCGCTTGATAGACGAGCTCCTTGAGCGCCCCGATCGTCAAGTACGCCATCACTCGTGGCTCACCATCCGCGACGATGCCGAGAGCCTGACCTTCGCGCAGGCTCTCCGTGAGGAGCTGCACCACGGCATCGTAGAATGTGGCGAGTTGGTGTTGGAACTCCGGATCTACGCCGACCGCGTCGGTGAACAAAATCTTCGTCATCGAGCGCTCGGCCAGACAGAGCCGCAAGATGGCGCGCGTGTTTTCCAGCACCTGCTCGGCGACGGAACGCGCTGGATCGTCGGTGGCGATGCGCACGATGACCGCGGTGATCTGCGAAGCGAAGCGCTGCACCAGCTCCGCGAACGCGCCGCGCTTGTCGTCGAAGTACAGGTAAAACGTGCCGCGCGCGACGCCGGCCTCCAGCACGATGTCGTCGACCGTGGCGCGCGCGTAGCCTCGCTTCGCGAACACGTCTCGCGCCGCGTCCAAAATTTGCAGACGGCGTTCGCTCTTGGAGAGCACGCTCTTCTGCGCCTTCCGTCCGGCGCTTTTTTTGGCTCGCCCCGACTGCTTCGCCGCCACGCCCGGTGACTATCACGATTCGTTCTCGGCTCGGACCTCGCGCCCGCATCGCCCGCCCCCCACCGTCCCGGCACGCCCGCCCGCTTCGGAAGCTGGGCGTCGCCTTCCCCTCTCCAGGCGCACCGAGACCGGCCGACGCGGGCCCGCCGGTGCCCCGGACGCCCTCCGTCGCTCCCGAAGGACGGCGACAGGCCCTCGTTTTCCCGGGCTGCCGCCACGGCGGGTCGTCCAAACCCCACGGAAATCGCGGAAAGGCTTGTTTCCCGTCGGCGGACTGGGGCACCCTACGCCCACTGACGTCAGCGTCAGTGACGGTGACGTCAGTGGGGGGCGCCGCCGAGGACATGGCGCAGCGAGAACGAGGAAACGGCATGAAGAGTCGCGAGCTTGTCATCGGGATGGACGTGGGGTCGACGACGGTCAAGGCCGTGGTCATCGATCCGGAGTCCAAAGACATCCTCTGGAGCGACTATCAAAGGCATCACACCAAGCAGCCAGAGAAGTGCTTGGAGCTCCTCGAGACCATCCTAGCGGCGTTTCCGGATCACCCGCGCGACGGCTTTCGCATGTTCGCGACCGGGTCCGGCTCCGGCCCTCTGTGCGGTCCCACCGGCGCCAAGTTCGTGCAAGAGGTGAACGCCGTCACGCTCGCGGTGGAGCACAAGCACCCCGACGTGCTCAGCGTCATCGAGCTGGGCGGGCAGGACGCCAAAATCATCATGTTCAAGCACGACGAGGGCAGCGGTCAGAAGACCGCCACCACGTCGATGAACGACAAGTGCGCCAGCGGCACCGGCGCCACCATCGACAAGTGCATGATCAAGGTGGGCGCGGAGCCCGGCTTCGCCACCTCCTTGCGCTTCGACGACGCGAAGCTGCACCACGTCGCCGCCAAGTGCGGCGTGTTCGCCGAGACGGACATCGTCAACCTGGTGAAGACCGGCATCCCCAAGGACGAGGTGCTGAACTCACTGGCGGACGCCATCGTGAACCAGAACCTGAGCGTGCTCACCCGCGGCAACACGCTCAAGGCGCGCGTCCTTCTGCTCGGCGGGCCCAACACGTATCTGCCGTTCCTCCAGGATTGCTGGCGTCAGCGCATCCCCGAAACGTGGCGTGACCGCGGCTACGACTACCCGAAGGACGTGCCCGTCGAGGAGCTCATCTTCGTCCCGAAGAACGCCGATCTCTACGCGGCGTTCGGCGCCGCGGTCTACGGCATCGCCGAGGGCGGAGAGGCCGGTCGCTTCAAGGGCACCACCGAGCTCGAGCACTTCATTCGGCACGGGCGTCGCGCTCGCCTCGGCGAGCAGGCGGGGCCGCCGCTCAGCGCCACCGAGAACGAAACGGAAGACTTCGTCCAGAACTACGCCATCCCGAAGTTCTCCCCCAAAACGTTTCGGCCGGGCGAGCACGTGCGCGGCGTCATCGGCTTGGACGGTGGCTCTACCTCGTCCAAGGCGGTGCTCATCGACGAAAACGGAGACATTCTCTGCAAGGCGTACCAGCTGTCGAAGGGCAACCCCATCCAGGACACCAAGGAGCTCTTGGCCAGCCTGCACGGCTACGTGGTCGGCCAAGGCGCCACGCTCGAGTGCATCGGCTTCGGCGCCACGGGCTACGCGGCGGACGTGCTCGAAGAGTGCGTCATGGCGGACGTGAACGTCGTCGAAACGGTGGCGCACATGATGAGCGCCGTACACTTCTTCGGCGACATCGACGTCATCTGCGACATCGGCGGGCAGGACATCAAGGTCCTGTTCATGAAGAACGGGGACATCCAAAACTTCAAGCTCAGCAACTCCTGCTCGGCCGGCAACGGCATGCTGCTCCAGGCCATGGCCGATCAGTTCGGCCTGCCCGTCACCGCGTACGCGGAAAACGCCTTCAAGGCGGAGCTCGCGCCGAAGTTCTCTTACGGCTGCGCCGTGTTCCTCGACACGGACCGCGTGAACTTCCAGAAGGAGGGCTACCAAAAGGAAGAGCTCTTGGCCGGCCTCGCGCAGGTGTTACCCAAGAACGTGTGGCAGTACGTGGTGCAAATTCCGCGGCTCGCTTCGCTCGGCCGCAAGTTCGTGCTGCAGGGCGGTACGCAGTACAACCTGGCCGCCGTCAAAGCGCAGGTGGACTACATCAAGCAGCGCGTACCGGGCGCCGAGGTGTACGTGCACCCGCACACGGGTGAAGCCGGCGCCATCGGCGCCGCCATCGAAACGCTGCGTCGCTACAAACGCTCCGGCAAGACACGCTTCATCGGCATCGAGGCGGCGCTCGCCCTGGAGTACACGACCAAGAACGACGAAGAGACGGTGTGTCACTTCTGTCCGAACGAGTGCAAGCGCACGTTCATCGACACCAAGCGCCCCGACGGCTCGGAGAGTCGCTACATTTCCGGGTTCTCCTGTGAAAAGGGCACGGTCGAGAGCAAGGAGGCGATGCTCGACCTGATGAAGGAGCGCAAGAAGACCGCCGCCGCCTACCCGAACGTGGTGAGCTACGAGGCGGAGCTCGCGTTCAAGCACTTCTACGACGCGGAGAAGCTGCCCGAAGCGGGCACTCCCCTCTCCGACGTGCAGGTGGAAGAGGGCATTTTCCGCATCAAAAAGACGACCGTCACGCGCCCCTTCCAGCGTTCGAGCGCGGAGGCCGCGCAGCGGCGCAAGAAGATTCGTGTGGGCATGCCGCGCGTGCTCAACATGTACTCGACCGCGCCCTTCTTCCGTACGTTCTTCGAAGCGGTCGGGCTCGGCCGCTCGAACGTGGTGTGGAGCGACGAAACCACCGAGGAGCTGTTCGTGGAAGGCGCTCGCTACGGCTCCATCGACCCGTGCTTCCCGAGCAAGGTCGTGCAGTCCCACATCCACAACCTGCTCTTTCACAAGCACGAGCCCGAGCGGCGTCGCGCGCTCGACTACGTGTTCTTCCCCATCCTCACGCACGTGCCGTCGTTCGTGGCGGACACCATGGACAACACGTCGTGCCCGATCGTCGCCGGCACCCCGGACGTCATCAAGGCGGCCTTCACCAAGGAGGTCGACTTCTTCGCGACGCGCGGCATCGAGTACATCGACCCCGCGCTCTCCTTCGCGGAGCCTTCTCTTCTCAAGCGGCGCATGTTCCTCACCTGGGGTGAGCGCCTCGGTATCACCGAGGACGAGAGTGATTTCGCCTGCGAGCAGGGCTTCAAGGCGCTCCAGCTGTTCGAAGCGGACCTGGAGGAAAAGGGCCGCGCCATTTTGGAGACGGTCGAGGCGGAGGACCGTATCGCCATCCTGGTGCTCAATCGTCCGTACCACTCCGATCCGGGGTTGAATCACGGCATCCCCGAGGAGTTTCAGGTCCTCGGCTATCCCATCCTGAGCATTCGCTCCATCCCCAAGAGCCGCGAGTACCTGGACCGCTACTACAAGGAGGAGCTGGAGAAGGGCATCATCAAGACCCCGCTCGAGCTGAACCACGTGTGGCCGGAAAACTACTCGGCCAACAGCGCGCAGAAGGTGTGGGGCGCGTCCTTCGCCGCGCATCACCCGAACGTCGCCGTGCTCGACCTTTCCAGCTTCAAGTGCGGGCACGACGCGCCCACCTACGGCCTGGTCGACTCCATCCTGCAAACGTCGAAAACCCCGACGGCCGCGCTGCACGACCTCGACGCCAACAAACCCGGCGGCTCCATCAAGATCCGCGTGAAGACCTACGCGCACTCGCTCCGGCTCCAGCAAGAGCGCCTGGAAGACCTCGCGCAGAAGAAGCGCGAGCTCGAGCTCGCCATCGAAAAGAAGCGCCTTCAGCTCCTCGAGCTCAAGCACGCGCAGCTCCAGAGCCTCCAGCGGACGGACCCGCGCATCGAGCAGCAAATCCAAGACACGCGCGCGCGCGTCCTCGCCTACGAAACACGCCGCGCGGCGGAGGTCGAGCTACCGAAGGGCGTCGTTCGCCTCGGCAAAAAGACCGCGGACGGCCAAGTCGTGCCGGTCGGCGCTCCCGGCCAAGCACACGCCGGCCAGCCACACGCCGGCCAGCCACACACCAGCGCCGCCATCCCCGCGGAGTAACTCCCCGCGCTCGTCTCCACCTCTCGAACTCGCCTACGCGCCCGTCGCGCCTTTTGTCCTTTACCCGTGAGAAAGCACCATGACGCAGAGCAACTTCGTCTCGAGCGATGAAAGCCAAAAGAAGCGCAGCCTGCCCATCGCCGGGCAGGTCGCGGCTAGCCCCGAGGTCAACGCGCCCTCCCTGGGAGCGGAGTTCGACGTGGACGCCGAGCTCGCCAAATTCGAAGCGGAAGAGCGAGCCCGCCTCGGCCTCGAGCACACCGAGCAGTGGATCGAGGACATGGCGAACCTCACCTTCACCAAGAGCGAGAAGGCGAAGATCACCATGCTCATCGGTGGCCTCACGGTGGCGCACGACTACCTGGTCGCCGGTGGTCTGCGCAACTGTGGCTACGAGGTCGTGGCCATGGACGCCCCGGACTACGACGCGCTCCGCGTCGGCAAGGAGTTCGGCAACCGCGGCCAGTGCAACCCCACGTACTTCACCGTGGGCAACCTGGTAAAAACGCTCGTTCACCTGCGCGACAAAAAGGGCATGAGCACGCAGGAAATCATCGACAAGTTCGTGTTTCTCACCGCGGGCGCCTGCGGCCCTTGCCGCTTCGGCATGTACGTCACCGAGTACAGGAAGGCGCTGCGCGACGCGGGCTTCGACGGCTTTCGCGTGATGCTCTTCCAGCAGTCGGGCGGTTTGAGTCAGGCGACGGGCGAGGAGAGCGGCCTCGACATGAACCCCAAGTTCTTCATCAACATGGTGAAGGGGCTCATCGCCGGAGACATCATCAACGGCCTCGGCTACCGCATTCGCCCCTACGAGAAGAACCCGGGCGAAACCGATCGCGTCATCGAGCAGGCCAAGAAGATTTGTTACGACGCCCTCTTCGAGGGCAACAGCATCTTGCTCGCGCTCATGAGGTCCAAGCGCCTCTTCGCCGGCATCGAGGTGGACCGCACCCTGCCCAAGCCCAAGGTCGCCATCATCGGTGAGTTCTGGGCCATGACCACCGAGGGCGACGGCAACTACCGCCTGCAGCGCTTCTTGGAAGACGAAGGCGCCGAAGCGGACATTCAGTTCGTGACGGCGTGGCTCCTCTACAACATCTGGGAGGTCGCCTACGACACGAGCAACCGCAAGACCCTGCGCGGCAACGACCAGGGCACCTTCAGCTTGAAGGGCATCGGCGAGTACGGCGTCTTCACGCGGAACCTCACCATGAAGGCCGCAGACAAAGTTCTGCGCCTGGCGTTCCACACGTTCGCCTACGCGGGCGGCTACTACGACTACCACCTGCCGGACATGCACGAGGTCGCCTCGGTGGCGGCGCCCTACTACGACAACAACCTGCGCGGCGGCGAAGGCCACATGGAGGTCGGCAAGCTGATTCTCAACGTGGTCAAGAACAAGGCCACCATGACGCTCAGCGTGAAGCCCTTCGGCTGCATGCCGAGCTCCAGCGTGTCGGACGGCGTGCAGTCGCTCATCACGGAAAAGTACCCGGGCACCATTTTCTGCGCAGTGGAAACCAGCGGTGACGGCGCGGTGAACTTCCAAAGCCGCGTACAAATGTACCTGTTCAAGGCCAAGCAAGTGGCGCAAGCGGAGCTGGACGAGGCGCTCGCCAAGACGAACCTCACCATCGAGCAGGTGCGTGATTTCCTCGCCAAAAATCCGCGCTTCGCCAACGCGCTGCACCGCGCACCGCACGGCGGCGGCAGCACGCCGGTGGATCTCGTGTACGAAGTCGCGGACCTCATCCACAAGAGCCCCGCCGAGCGCGCCGCCACCGGCGTAGAGGCCGCCGCGAAGGGCGCGCTCGAATGGGCGCGCGGCGCGCTCTTGGGCGCTCCGACCAGCGCCAAAAAAACGCTGGAGGCCGGTCAGGAGCTGGCCCGCGAGCTCGCGGAAATCGCCAAAGATCACGGCCCCGTGCTCGCGCAGAAGGCCGTTCAGAAGAGCGTGGCGCAAGCGCGCGCAACGCTGGAAAAGAGCAAGCTTCGCCAGGTGTTGCCCTTCGTGGCGCGCACCAGCGAAGGCGACTTGGCTGCGGAGTGAGAGGGAGCCGAACCGATGCGAGCATTCTGGGTAGCCGTAGAAACCCTCGATCTGTCCGTCATCCGTGCGCTCACCGCGCT
>JAEYVE010000268.1 GCA_023432025.1 Pseudomonadota bacterium | reverse complement strand
CCGCAATCAGCTCCGTGAGCTCACTGCAGGGGCGGGTTGGAGCCGTCCGAGCCGCAGTTTCCGGGGAGAGTGCCAGCCGCCTCTGCCGTACCGTTGTCGCACAGGTTCGCGGGATTCGGGGGCTTCTGCGGGTTGTAGCGCTCGCTGGACTTCACGCAGTAGGAGCCAGCCAGCTGACCCTTACCGAGGCCGATGTCGTCCACGAGCCTCTCACAACTAAAGCCGTCAGGGCATTCACAGTACCTGGCGCCGGCGTCCGGACCGTCGCAACGACAGGAGCAGTACACCGCGTCGTCCGCCCGACGCTCGACCAGCTGCGGAGGCACTGCCTCTTTGATCCAGTCATCGGCCTTTGTGCCGTCTTGGCCCGGTTTGCGGCACGAAGACTTGTACTGGGGGCTGTTGGGATCCGAGCAGGCCGCGGGATTCGCCGCGCACTCGTCGGCGCGCTCCTGGCTCTGCCCATAGGGGCAGCTCACGCGACCCTGAAAGTGGTTCACGAGGCAGATACGCGTGACACACGAGAACGAACGGCTCTCGACGTTCACCTCAGGTGAAGAAAACCCGGAGAAGTTCTCGTCGTACTCGTCTTCCGGGATGCACGGATCGCCCACACCTTCGACGCCACAGCTGAAACCCATCAGGCCGCTCGCCAGGAGCGTCATCGCAGCCAACAATCGGAGCTCACGCATATTCTTCCTCATGTAGTGCAAACTCGGCGACTTGGGCGACCTGCTTGACTCCGTGGCTCATCCCGTCGCGCAAATTGTGGGAGGACTGCCGCGCCCGATCAGGGACGAACTTGGGCGACAGTCTTACGAAGGAATCATTTCGAACGACAAGAAGGCGCAGGCCACGGTCGCGTCGTTTCCGTGCCGACGGTAACCTAGTCGACCAAGGCGAAGGCCGTCAACGTCAAACAAACTCAGGGATTCCTTACATCTTCCCGCTTAGTTGGAACGTTACCGCACCGGTGCCCGTCCGCCGTTCGAGGTGAGCCGAAACTCCGGTGCACTCGACGAGAAGGGGCCCCGACGGTCGGTCGATGGCTCGGCCCGGAAGCACGTTTTTGTCACCTCCCGCACTGGCGTCCATCCGACGCGCGGTGGCACAGCGTCATCGCCCTGAGCATCAACATTTTCATCACAACCGTCGCGATTGTCGGGTGATGTATGCAAAAGGTTCTGATTTGCGTCTCACTGGATCCGCGCTATTGCCGGTTTCACCGATGTAGCGTGAGCGACGCGCAACGGAATCTTTCGATAGCGTTGCAAGAGGCTCATCGTCTACGGCGACGCGGCGCTCGGCGCTTGACAAGCAATTGCAGTGGTATCTAACATCCCCGACCTCTACGGATCGGTATCTATCGATTCTTGTTGTGGTTTTTCCCTTAAATGATCCGCTGGAGTCGCATAGGAGCGGCTGCCAGCGTTTCGGCATTTCGTACGGAAATGCACTGTGATTGAACTATTCCGTCGCAGGTTGCCGTCCGACTGCCCCGACTTGTTGCGCTGAACTCAACGCTCATCAACGAGGACACATGTTTCGAAAGCGCATTGCCGCAGCCAGCCTCATCGCCGCAGCCACTTTTGCTGGAGGAGTGGCAGCTCCGCTGCCGGCCTTCGCCCAGGTCATCGATCTGGACGAAGAGAACGACAAGGGACAAGTAATCGACCTCGACGAAGAGGGCGGCGGGAAGAGCGCGGCGGCGGAGGCGCCCCCCGTCGTAGCGGGCGAGCCGACCGAGGGCTTCACGGCAGCTCGGCGAGCCTTCGATCAGGAAAAGTGGCCTGAGGCGGCGGAGGGCATGTTCAGGGTCGTGTCCGGTGAAACGGGCGACGATCCGGGCAACAAGCAGCTTGCCGAGTTCTATCTCGCCAACGCCCTTTATCGCTTGAAGTTCTTCCAGGCGAGCTTCGCGATCTTCAGCGTCATCGCCGAGCAGCCCAACCACCAGAAGTTCAACGAAACGCTCATGTGGCTGGCGAAGCTCGCCCTCGAGTTGCCCGAGCCGGCGGACATCATCGCCCGCGTCGGTAAGTACTCGGACGAGCACCTCGCGCGCTTCGACAACAAGGACCAGCAGCAGCTGTACTGGCAGCTGAACCAAATGCTGGGTCGCTACAAGTACCGGCAGGGGCAGTTCGAGGAGGCGATTCGCTTCTTCCAGAAGGTCGACAAGCGTAGCCCCGACTACGTGAAGGCTCAGTTCTTCAGCGGCATCAGCTATGTCCGTCTGAAGAAGTCAGTGCCCGCGGTGCAGGCGTTCCAGCGCATCGTCAAGGCGGTGGAGGAAGGCGTCGATGGCGTCGAGGACGAAGATCGCTTGCGCGATCTGGCGAACCTCTCGATGGCTCGTACGTACTACTCCGCGTCGATTCGTTTGGACCCGGAAACGAACGCGCCGACCATCGACGCCAAGAAGCTCAGCGCCGCCGTCAAGTACTGGAACGTGGTGGACGAGAGCTCGGAGTACTGGCTCGACGCGCAGTTCGAAGAGGCGTGGGCCTACTTCATGGCTGGTCAGTACACGCGCGCACTCGGAAACATTCACACGATCAACGCGCCGTACTTCCCGAAGGCTTTCTACCCTGAAGCGGACATCCTCAAGGCCGTCGTTTACTTCACCAACTGCGACTACGAAAAGGCGACCATCGTCGTTGCCCGCTTCAATCAGAAGACGCAGCCGGTCAAGGACGAGCTCGAGCAGGTGCTCAAGAAGTACCAGGGCGAAAACCAGGAGGAGGAGTTCTTCAAGTTCCTGCTCAAGGTTCGCGAGGGCAACGCCAATCTCGACGCCAAGGTGGAGCCCATCATCTCCAGCGCGTTGAGCGACCGTCAGCTGCTCAAGAACATCGACTACGTGAACGCGCTGGAAGAGGAAATGAAGCGCTTCAAGAAGTCGCCGCCCGGCTTCCAGAGCTCACCCATCGGTGACCAGGTCGAGCAAGCCCTCGGCTTGGCACGCAGCCTGGCCATCAAGCAAGCAGGTCGTCTCGCCCAGCAGCGCTACCGGCGCTACGTGGACGAAATGGCCGAGCACATGCGCAACGGTGAGAAGATCCTCATCGATATCACGGCCGCTCAACGTAACTTGCTCGACCAGGCCATGAAGGAGGGTCAGGTCAGCGCGGCTGAGTCGAAGATTTTCGGCGTGGTCAACCCGGACGACGAGCACTTCATTTGGCCCTTTGACGGCGAGTATTGGCGCGACGAGCTTGGCTTCTATCGTCAAGAGGTCGTGTCGGCCTGCGGAAGGTAATCGGCTATGTACGTCAAACACGTAAAGACTCTGGTTGCCACGGTGTGCGGGCTGACGCTCGCCGCCGGTTCGGCTTTGGGGGCGGACGCTCGTCGCATGAGCGCGGAATGCATCTCGGATGCGGCCTACAAGAACTTTTCCGAGTGCCCCGGCGGCCCGGCGAAGTTCGAGGGCAAGAAGCGCAAGGGCACGTCGTTCAAGAGTGCGCCGCCACCGATCGAAAAGAAGAAGCAGCAGGATGGAAAGCCAGGGGACCTGGCGGCGCTGCAGCAGTTCGCGGAGCGCGACACGCGTAAGGGAAAGATGCAGAAGCGCGCCCGCGCGCTGCTCATCACCGAAATCACGGGTCTGGAGCGCCTCTACAAGGCGACGCCCGCGAAGTCTCCGGATCGCCCCCAGCTGACGCTCCGCCTGGCCGACGCGTACGCCGAGCTCGAGCAAGCTGCCATCCGTGACAAGATCACGGCGGACATCGAGGTCCAGGATCTCCAGCGCAAGAAGAAGGACACCAGCAAGGCGCGCAAGGAGGTCGACAAGGCCAAGCAGATGGAGAAGGCGGCTCGCAGCAAAGCGATCGCCTTCTACAGCAAGATGGCCAAGGACTATTCGAGCTACTCGAAGCTCGACGAGGTCCTCTACTACCTCGCTTACGAGTACGAGCAGGCGGGCGACCTCGCCAACGCGCGCAAGACGTACCTCGAGCTCATCGACAAGGCGCCGAAGTCTCCGTACGTACCGAATGCATACCTCGCGTTCGGCGAGCTGTTCTTCCAAGAGGCCACGGCCGATCCAAGCAAGTGGGCCTTGGCCGAGGCGGCGTACATGGAGGTGCTCAAGTACCCGCCGCCGAACAACAAGCTGTTCGGCTACGCTCGCTACAAGCTCGGTTACGTCTACTGGAACCAGGGCTTCTACAAGCAGGCGCTCGAGCAGTTCAAGAAGGTCATCGAGTTCGGCAATCAGTACCAGGATCTGCCGAATGCCAAGCAGCTGGCGAAGTCGGCTCGCCGCGACATCATCCCCGTTTACGCTGCCAGCGAGTCGCCGAGCAAAGCGTTCGCGTACTTCAAGCCGCTCGCGGAGAACAAGTCGGACGAGAACGCCATCGCCATGATGCGCGAGCTCGGTCACGCCTACTTGGACACCGGTCACTACCCGGAAGGCATCGAGCTCTACAAGGACTTGATGTCGCGCGACAAGGGTGAGCACTGGTGCGAGTACCAGAGCCAAATCACCTCGGCCGTTCAGGCGGCGTACGCGTCCGACAAGGAAAAAATCCGTAAGGAGCTCGACCAGCAGGCGTCTGCCCGCAAGACCTTCAAGGAAATGAAGGTGCCGGACGCGGCGAAGCTGAAGTGCGACAACCGTACTGCCGAGCTGCTCTCCGAGACCGCCATGAGCTGGCACTTGGAGGCGGTCGGTAGCGGCGGCGTGCGCGGAACCAACAGCCCGCAGGCGATGGATCTGGCGGCGTACCTCTACAAGAAGGTCGCCGATACCTTTACGGCGGAGGACTTCGCGAAGTTCGAGTTCCCCCGCATCGTGAAGGAAGACTGGCCGACCATCTACAAGGTCAAGTACGCAATGGCGGACTTGCTCTACTTCCAGAAGCGCTGGGAGGAGTGTGGTCCGGCGTTCGATTCGGTGGTTGCGGAAAATCCCACGGGTCCGGACGCGGCGGAAGCCGCGTACGCCGCGGTGCTCTGCTACCAGAAAATGTACGACCAGATGTACAAGGGCGACGCGGACAAGAAGGGCAAAGGCCTGGGTCCGAAGGGCGCCTCCGAAGCGGATCGTGAAAGCAAGAAGGGCGAATGGGAAAAGTTCAAGCCCAAGGAGTTCACCAAGCAGCAGACCGGCATGGTGACGGCTTTCAACCGCTACGTTTGCTACATCAAGCCGGCCGAGAACGACGCTGAAGCCCAGCAGCAGTACGTCGACGTGAAGTTCGCTCGCGCTCGTACTTACTTCGAGGCGCAGCACTGGGAAGAGGCGGCGCTCGCGTTCCGCGACATCGCCATCAACTACCCGAAGAACGACGCGGGCATCTTTGCGGCGCAGCTCTACCTCGAGGCGGTCAACGTGCTCGGCTCCAAGGCTGAGCCGCCACGGCCGACCTGCTTCGACGACATGGCCGCGGACGTCCCGACCTTCCTGGAGAACTACTGCAAGGGGTCCGGGCTCGAGGACAACAAGGAGCAGTGCGAGCTGCTCACCCGCATCCAGTTCGACGTGAAGCGCCTCGCGGCGCAAAAGAAGGTCGAGCTTGCGGATACTCAGGCAGACAAGGGCGACTACAAGGCCGCGCTCGAGAACTACAAGGCGGGCGGCGATGCCTACCTCGAGATCTGGCGTGGCTACTGCGAGGGTCCGCTGTCCGAGGGCAAGGTCGTCAAGCAGTGCGAAACCGCCGACGAAATCGTCTACAACATGGCCAAGGCCTACCAGGCCGGCCGTCTCCTCGCGAAGTCCATCCAAGCGCGCATGATTCTGCTCAACCCGAAGTACGGGCTGAACAAGAGCAAGCTCGCTCAGAAGGCCATCTACGAGATCGGCGGCAACTACCAGGCCATCGCCGTGTACGACAAGGCGGCGGACTTCTTCGAGAGGTACGCGGAGGAAACCAGGTACCAGGGTGAATTCGCCGACAAGGCCATGAGCGACGCCGTCGTGCTTCGCCTGGGCCTCGGTCAGGAGGACCAAGCCCTCAAGGACGCGGCCACCTTCCAGAGCAAGTACGGTGCTCGTAAGCCCGATCAGGCTGCGCAAATCGGCTTCGCAATCGCTGCTCACTACGGTGACAAGGGCGCTTGGGAAGACGTTCGCAAGAGCCTCGCTAGCTCGATGCGTCTCATCGACAAGAGCGCCACGCTGGACATTCGCCTGCAGGCGCATGCCTTGGCCGGTCGCGCTTACAAGAACATGAAGACGGATCCAGCTGCCGAGCGTGAGTACCGGCAGGTGATCGGCCTTTGGAGTGACCCGGCGAAGGCCGTCGAGTCCATCGAAAAGGCGGGTGGCGGACCTCGTGAGGTGGGCCGTGCGCTCGAGTCGGTGGGAGAGGCGCTCTTCTACGTCGCCGAAAAGAAGAAGGCGAAGGTCGATGCCTACGAGTTCCCGAAGTACAACGGGCCGAAGGACGCCGCGGGCATCAACAAGCACATCTCGGGTAAGGTCAAGGATTGGTACACCAAGAAGCGCGACATGATCGCGGATGCCAGCGGCGACTATAAGAAGATCGTCGACTTGCAGCCGGTGCCTCCACCGCGCTGGGCCATTGCTGCGGGTTCGCAGGTGGGTCAGATGTGGGGCAAGTTCGTGGCCGACTTCCGTTCAGCACCCATCCCGAAGGCTTGGGAGGCCGACTACGAAATCCGCACCGCCTACTACGGTGCGCTCGACGACGCCTCGGAGCCCTTCAAGACCCAGGCAAAGAGCGCGTACGTGCTCTGCCTCGACTACTCGGTCAAGTACCAGTACTTCGACCAGTTCAGCCGTACCTGCGAGGAATGGCTCGCCAACAACTACAAGGCCGAGTTCCACTTGGTCGACGAGTTCCGTGGCGCGCCGAATCGGGTCAACGACCCGCTCCGCGAGCAGGCCTATCCGGTGCGCATCGGCGGTGAGCCCCTCGTGACGGCTCCCACGGTCTCGGCGGAAGAGGCGGCGAAACAGAAGGCGGAGGCGGCCAAGAAGTGAGCCGCGAGGCGAGGCCGCGAGCTCCCTACCGGGCGTTCGCGGCCTCACGCTGACCGAAGAACGGAGATGAAATCATGAATACGTTCAATCGTTTCGCAGCGCTCGGCCTCGTCTTTACCGCAGTGGCGTGTGGTGGAGGCTCGGGCGGTAAGGCCGTGCTTTCCCCCGACGACGCGAGCGGCAAGAAGGACCGCGCCGGCAACATGGTGGCCAAGGCGGCTGCCGAAGGTTTCAACGTCGCCATCGACGATTTCGTGGCCCAGGACAAAAGCGGAAGCTGGTCCGAAGCCACCTGTGATCGCGTCGCCAAGAAGTTCTTGGCGGCTTCGAGTGAGCAGGAGTCCGTTGCCGGCAACAAGCTGCCGGAGGCACTCTACAACTCGGGTCTCGCTTACCAGCGCTGCGGCAACGACGCCAAGGCGAAGGAGCAGTTCGAGGCGGCGGTGGCCACGGATTCGCAGTTCCACCGCGCGCGCGCTCAAATCGCCCTCTACAAGTTCCAGCAGTCGGGCGACGTGGACAGCGCAATTCGCGAGCTCGACCAAATCATTCGCGACGCGAAGTTCCAGAACGTCGAGGGTCTCGTGAGCTTGGCCGCTCTGCAAATGCAGCGTGGCGGCGACACGAGTGGTCAGGGTTGCTCGAACGATCTGTCTTGCGCGCAGCTGAACTTGCAGCGCGCTCTGGCGATCGACGACAGCTTCATGCCCGCCTTCAACCAGCTGGCGCTGTACTACCTCGAGCAGGCGCGCAACGCCGCGGACAAGAGCAAGACGCGGGGCAAGCGCAAGCGTGGCCTCGAGGTGTCCGGTTCGCAGAAGAACCAGGTCAACTCGCAGCAGCTGGATCTTGCGGCGCTCGTTGCGTCGCAGGCGCAGAAGAAAAACCCGAACTACGCGCCCATCCACAACACGTCGGGCCTCATTCTCGTAGAGCTCCAGAACTACAACGGTGCGGTGAAGGCCTTCTCGAAGGCTCGTCAGCTCGACCCGAAGTTCTTCGAAGCTCACATGAACTACGCGGCAGTGAACCTGTCGTTCCGTGGTTACGGCGAGGCGGAGAAGGCGTACCGCGAGGCGCTCAAGCTGCGACCGGACACCTACGAAGCGCAGCTCGGCTTGGCTCTGGCCATTCGTGGTCAGATCAATCCGTCCAACGCCAAGCAGTACGTGGAAGAGGCGCAGAAGGCGCTCGACGCGGCCAAGAAGCTCGAGGGCAACCGCGCCGAGGCGTACTACAACGAAGCGATTCTGTCGCAGGAGTACCGCGCCAAGACGAGCGAGGACCCGGTCCCCGCGTACGAAAAGGCGATCGGGCAGTACGAGGCCTTCATCACGAAGGCTGGTAGCGACGAGGCCTTCGCTGCTGCAGTGAAGCGCTCCAAGGAGCGTGTCCAAGACATCAAGGACACCCTGATCTTCATCAAGGAAGGTCGCGAGCTCGAAAAGGCCCAGGCCGCTGCGGATGCGCAGGCCAAGGCGGACGCTGAAGCAGCCAAGAAGGCGGAGGCCGAGGCGGCGAAGCAGCAGGCGGAGGCGGACGCGGCAGCCAAGAAGGCCGAAGCGAACGCCGCATCGGCTCCTGCAGCCGGAGCAGCACCGGCAGCGGGAGCGGCCCCGGCAGCGGGAGCGGCCCCGGCAGCGGGCGCAGCACCGGCTGCTCCGAGTAAGTGACGGAGGTTCGAGGGGCGAGCGGCAACGCACGCCCCTCGACGTACGAGGAAGACGCGACAGACATCGAGCGGCGTCGGGCGACAGTGGTTGCTCGGCGCACGTTCGATTTTGGGGAAGCCGCGGAACCTTCCCCGTGATGTGGTGTCAGTGAGTTGGCTCTGGCTTGTTCGGTCTCAACGCTTCGCTCTCGCGGGGCTCAAGCGTCAGGTGCTGAGGCAGCAAGCGAGATCAGGTTTTCCCAGGAATGCGTCGTTGACGACGGCTTCCAAATCCAGGTACACTGGTGCTGTAAATCCACAGAAAGTTTTAGCGAGGCTAAAATGAAGCGTTCGGTGAAGTTGAGTGTGATGGGCGTTCTGGCTGGGTTTGCCGTCGTGGCGCTCGCGCCTTCTGCCTTTGCGCAGGACATCAAAGAGTCGGGCGGCGGTGGTGATGGCTACGGCTACGAGTTCTCGGACGATCCGCTCAGTGCCGGTGGCTTCGGTCCCAACGATTCCACCATTCGCGTTCGTGCGAACGCGCAGCGCACCACACTGATTCGGCCGCGCACGTCGTTCGTGCCGGAAATGCTGAAGTCGGTGGAGAACTTCTAATCACGACGTCTGGAAGACCCACCCAGCCTCCGATGGTGTGACTTTTTTCGCCACTCTTCGCAGAGCGCATCACGAGCGCCGCGAAAGTGCGTGAGGTATCTCAGAAATGGCAAAAGCGGTTCTCACATTCGCGCTCTATCAAGGTGACAGTCTCGTTCGTCGCGAGACGGTGACCCAGGACATCGTCAAGGTCGGCAAGGATCCGAAGAGTCACCTCCGGGTCGATGACGAGCTGGCGTCGCGCATGCACGCGGTCATCGAGGTCGCTGGACCCGACGAAATCACGTTGATTGATCTCGGCAATGAGCCGGGAACTCAGGTGAACGGTGCGAGCGTGAACAAGTGCAAGCTGCACGTCGGGGACCAAATCCAGGTGGGCGCGACGATCATCGTGCTCGAGCGCTCGGATGCGGTCGGCGTGGAGGCGCAGCCCGCGGCCGCGTTCGCAGCGGCGGCCGCCATCCCGGCTGTTTCGTCGAACCCGTTTGCGGCTGGCGCGGGTGCGTTCGGTAGCAATCCGTTTGCCGCGGCAGCTCAGCAGTTCGGCGGGCAGCAGTTCGCTGGGCAGCAGTTCGCTGGGCAGGCCGCCAATCCGTTTGCAGCGCAGCATGCGGCGACGCACCACGGTCACCACGGTCACCACGGCCATGTCGCGGACGACGCGCCGCCCGGCTCGTACACGTACACGCTGGTGAAGAGCGGCCCCGACGTCTCGGCGGACGAGGTCGAGCTGGCGCATGTGCAGGCCGTCGAGGTGATGGTGCTGTGGGACACGAACGTGCTCCACGTTTCGCACCTCTCGCCTCCGCGTAACTTCTACGTCGGCGAGGAAGAAGGAAAAAACTTCTCCTGTGACTTCTTCATCCCCAGCGAAAAGCTCGGCACGACGCGTATGCCGGTGGTCGTTGGAGACCGTGCGTCCGTCGCGGTGGTGATTCCGCCCGGAGCGCGGGGTCACATCGAAATTGCGGGCCAGCCGCGCATGTCGCTGGACCAGGCGCGCGGTATTGCGCAGCCCTGCTCGGAGCTCAGCGGCGCGCAGCAGATCAACCTTCCCAACGGCTCGCGCGCGAAGATCGAGCTGAACGGCTTCGTCTTCCAGGTGGCAGCGGTCAATGCTGGCAAGCCCGTCAAGAAGGGTCTTGCGGCCGGCATGGACTGGACCGTCGCCATGTACTTCGGTCTTTCGTTCTTGTCCTTCGGTGGCATCATCGCCGCCATGGCCTACTTCGTGCCGCCCATGGGGCTCACGGACGAAGGCGACATGGACAAGGAGCGCCTGCTGCTCATCCAGCAGTTCCTGAACGCGGCTGCCGAGCGCGAGCAGGAAGAAAAGACCGAGGAAGTCGTCAGCGAGCAGGCTGACAACAAGGAAGGCGGAACGGGCAGCCGAGCCAAGGGCGAAGAAGGCTCGATGGGTAAGGAGACCAGCAAGGCGACAAACAAGCGCTACGCGGTCCAGGGCCCGAAGGACAATCCAGATCCGCATCTCGCGCGTGAGGCGGCTCTCCGTGAGGCGCGGGACTTCGGCATGATCGGCCTCTTGAACGCCGGCGCGTCGGGTGATCCGAACGCTCCGACGGCGCCGTGGGGGCGCGATACGTCGCTCGGTAGCGATGACGTCAGCGCACGCGGCAACATGTGGGGTGACGAAATCGGCGACGCCTTCGGCGCTGGCGGTCTTGGCCTCTCGGGCATCGGTGAAGGCGGCGGCGGTCGCGGCGAAGGTATCGGCCTTGGCAACATCGGTACGCTGGGTCACGGCGCGGGTACCGGAACCGGACAGGGTTTCGGCGCTGGTCACGGTCGCCTCGGCGGCTCGCACGCGACGCGCGCACCGAAGGTGCGTATGGGTGCCACCAGCGTGAATGGTCGCCTTCCGCCGGAAGTCATTCAGCGTATCGTGCGCCAGAACTTCGGTCGCTTCCGCATGTGCTACGAGCAGGGTCTGTCTCGTAACCCGAATCTCGAAGGGCGCGTCGGCGTGCGTTTCGTGATTGGTCGCGACGGCGCGGTGTCCAACGTGGGTAACGGCGGCTCGGATCTTCCGGATGGAGCGGTCGTCAGCTGCGTGATCTCGGCCTTCTACGGCCTGAGCTTCCCGCAGCCCGAAGGCGGTATCGTCTCGGTGACGTACCCCATCATGTTCAGCCCCGGCTGATTCGGTTCACGATCCCGTGTCGAACGAATGCCGCCCCATCGGGGCGGCATTCGTCGTTTGTGCGGCGATGGCGCTCGTGTGTCCGGCATCTTCGCGGCGCCTCCGCGTCCGGGCAGAGGTTCAAGGTGGGGCATGAGTCAGCATGCTGGGCGCGAGGAGGAGGTCGTTGAGGCGTCGTGAAGATGCGCTCGTGCTTTGCTGCCGGGGGGCGAGTTGATGCGGCTCCGCTTGGACGAGTGCTGACGCGATGGTCAAGGCGAGTTGGCGCGCGCCGCGTGAGCCACAAGGCCGACACACATTGGTGGACGGGTCCCGTGAAACGCGGGCGCGCTCATCCCACCCGTCAGAGTGAATCTCTTCACTCCAGGAGGAGGAGCCAAAGTCCTACATTTCATGCTGATTTTGGTAGCACCGGGGGTTTCGATGTGCCTTTACTTCGCACGCGGCGTCCGCCTATGCTCTGCGCCAACTCTGCGCGAAGCCCTACGGCAGACGCCACAAACCAACGAAATGGCCGGTCTTTCGGCCTCCCTCATCATCAAGAACTCTGGAGTTCTTTCGGGCGCCTGGCGTTGTCGAAGAGCCGAGCGCGCAAGGAGTCGGGTAATGAAGCTGACGACGAGCATCAAGCGCGCCGCACTCGCCACGGGTGTTGTGCTGGGTCTGGCCTCCACGGCCTGTAGCCGCAATCACATCGAAGCCGTCAACCTCGCCAACGAGGGTGACAGGGCGGTCGGCGTGAACGTGGAAGGCGCCATTCAGAAGTACGAGCAGGGCATCCAGCTCGATCCCACCAATCATCTCATCATCTGGAAGCTCGCGAAGGCTTACGAGAAGAAGGAAGATTGGGACAAGATGGCGGGCGCTCTGGCGCAGGCCGTCCAAGTAGCCCCCGAGTTCGCCAACTACTGGGAGAAGCGCGGTATGGCGCTCACCAAGCTGGCGGAGGCCGGAAACAAGGACAAGTGGGAAGACGCCAAGGAGCCGCTCAAGAAGTGCATCGAGAAGGACCCGAATCGGGCTTGGTGCTACCAGCTCCTCGGTGAAGCCAACTGGGCCACGGACAAGGAGCAGGACGCTCTCCAGAACTTCTCGCAGGCGATCGAGCACGACCCGCGCGTTCCGTACTTCTACGTGACGCTGGCCGAGCTCTATCAGGCCATGAAGTTCTACAAGGAGGCTCAGGCCGTGCTCGAGCAGGGCACGAAGCTCGTGACCCCGGACGAGGACAATCGGGACCACGTCTACAACATGTACCTCCTCACCTTCAACGTGGCGCAGTTCCGGCAGGACAAGCCTGCGATGCTTGCTGCGGTCGAGCGCGCCTACGAGATTGGCGGCGAGGCGCATCCGGAGGCCAAGTTCCACCTGGGCAGCACTTACGCCAGCATGGATCCTCCTCAAAAGGAGAAGGCCAAGCGTTTGCTCGAGAGCTTCGAAAAGCGCGCCTGCAAGGGTGAAGCTTCGAAGAAGTTCAAGGAGCAGTGCGCTCAGGCCAACGCCTTCATCCAGAAGCTGGGGAGCTGACTTGGGCGGGGACCGCGCCCTTCTCCCGACCACCCAAGTCGACAGGGCCCACGGTGACACGAGACCAGCTGCTCCGGGGTGGCTGGTCTCGATGACCGAGGGGACCGAGCGCTATCAGTCCGTTGCTGTGCGTGTCGTACCTGGTCGCACCACTGTGACCATGCCAGTGACACATTGCGTTCCGCGGGACGTGGGGTTTTCCTCGCGTCCCGCCTTGTTTTAGCGTTCGAGGGACAACCGTGGAGCCTGCTTCCCCGGTTGCCTCGACGCCCCGCTATTTCGCCCCCTACGAGAAGTCATGGAAGTAGAAGCCCGTTTCCGGCAGCTCGAACGTCAGCACGACTGGGAGGGCGCACGGCAAGCCCTCGAGCAGGCCATCGTCGGCGCTGGTGCCTCCACGGAGAAGGCGGCGCTCCATTTGCATTTGGGGCGTTTGCTTCGTGATCAGTTCCTGCAGGGCGTGGCTGCCCTCAAGCACTTTCAAGACGCGTACAAGCTCGACAACACGCTGACCGAGTCGTTGTCCGAGGCGCGCGAGATCTACTGGCAGCTCGGAAAATTCGGGATGGTGCACAAGCTCCTGCTCCTGGAGCTGAAGGCAGACCCCCAAGGTGACCGTCAAGCGGAGCTGTACCGAGCGCTCGGTGACGTGCTTTTGGATCAAGGGGACACGGTCGGCGCAGCGGACGCGTACACGAAGGGCTTGGCAGCAGGCGCAGATGTTAGCGAGCTGTTAGGGGATGTTCAGCTCTCGGACGACGACTGGCAGGACCGCATCGCGGAGCTCTTGCGCCTCGCCAACGACGTCGACTCGCCGAGCGAGCGCGGGGAAGCGCTGCTGCGCGCTGCGCGGATCGCGCGCAGGTTTGCGCCCGGGGAGTTCGAGAACATCCTGGCGCGCGCGTACGGCGCCTATCCGGTGAGCACGGCGGCTGCGGCGCTCTACGAAGGCCTCTTGGTGGAGGCGGAGCGCGCAGACGTCATCTTCGAGACGCAGCGCGAGCTCTTGGAGGGCATCGAGGATTCGGACGCGCGCGGACGTGCGGCGTTCGAGTTCGGTTCGCGCTGGGCGCAGCGTCATCACAACCCAGACGTGGCGGTTCAGTTTCTCGAGGAGGCGCTGCGCCTGAACCCGAGTTGTGAGCCAGCCTTCACGTTCCTCAAGGGGCACTACGGCGCCGAGTCGGGCGACTGGGCGAGGGTGCTCCGCCTCGTGGACGAGCTGAGCGACCGTTCCAGCGGCGGGACGTCCGTCGGATATCTGTTGGCGAGCGCCGGGCTCGTCGCCTGGCGACAGCAGGGCGACTTGCTGAAGGCGCGTCAGTTCTTCATGCGCCTCAGCACTCTAGCGCCGGAGCATCCCGCCCTTGTCGCATTCGAGGCTCAGACGGGCGAGCGTCTGAGCACTGGTTCGAACACCGAGGCTTCCCGCGCGGGTGGGCAAGCGGAAGCCACGCCGAGTAACGAGCAATCGCCGAGTATGGACGACACGCTGCTGAGCACTTCGACTCACGGCATCTCTGAGACCCAGGACATGGACGAGCACGAAGCGGATCAAAAGGCCCAGGACGAGCAAGCGGTGACGGAAGGCGTCGAGCAATCTGTCGAGGACACGGCGAAGGAAGCCCAGCCGACTGCTGCCGTGACCGAGGAAGCGGCCCCGCGCGTGGTCGATGAGGCGAAAGTTGCGGAGCTCCGCGACAAGCTTGAGAAGGCGGAAAAGCGGCCCCAAGAGTACGTGAAGACCTTGGTAGCGCTCGCGGACGCTCTCGGCGATCCCGAGGAGCGCGCAGGTTATTACCGTCAGGCCGCGGAAATGTACGCGGAGAAGTTCGGTAACCACGCCGAGGCAGTGAAGGCCTACGAGGCCCTCATCGAGGTAGAGCCCTCGGACGCGCGTGCGCTCACGTACCTGCGCGAGATGTACGAAAAGCGCCGAGACTGGGAGAAGCTTCTGGGGCTCAGCCAGCGGGAGGCGCAGGCTTTGCCGCCGGGTTCGGAGCGAACCGAGGCGTTCCGGCAGATCGCTCGCTTGGCGACGGAGCGCGTCAAGAAGCCCGACGTATGCGTCGGGCTCTGGGCCGTGGTGCTGGACAACGACCCGAGCGACGCCGAGGCGCTCGCTGCGCTCGCTGGTCTGTACGAGCGCGGTCGAGAGTACGAAAAGCTCGCCGATACGCTCGAGAAGCTGGCCGAGGTTACCTTCGACACGGAGGAGAAGGTTCAGGTTCTCACCAAGCTCGGTCAGGTAGCCGGCGATCGCCTCAAGGACGAGAACCGCGCCGCCGAGGCTTACCGTTTGCTGCTCGTTCTGCGTCCGGACGATCGTCGGGCTCAAGAGCAGCTCAAGAAGCGCTACGTGACGTTGGGGCGTTGGGACGACCTCGAGGTCTTCTACGCCGATAGCGGCAACTGGGACGAGTTCATTCGCGTCCTCGAGAGCAATGAGCCCAAGGCAGAGAGCGATCAACAGCGCATCGGCATGTTGATGAAGGTCGCCGAGCTGTGGGTGACGCAGAAAGGCAAGCCGGACCGCGCGGCCAAGGCGCTCGAGAAGGTGCTCAGCATCGAGCCCACTCACCTGGATGCGGCCGAGCGCTTGGTTCCGATTTACGAGCAGGCCGGCAACTACAAGGGTCTGACGAAGGCAATCGAGGCGAAGCTCACGCACGTCACGGAGCCGGCGGAGCGCTTGGAGCTCTTGCGTTCGGTGGCGCAGCTCTACGAAGAGCGCCTGCGCGACAAGGCGAGCGCCTTCCAGCGTTACGCGGAGGCGTTCGACATTGCGCCCGGTGACGAGCAGAGCCAAGCGGATCTCGAGCGCTCGGCGGCCGCAAACGGCAGCTGGGAGCAGGTCGTGGCCGCGTATCAAAAGGCCATCGACGCCGTGGACGCGGACGTGGCTTCCAGGCTGCGGCTCCGGCTGGGGCGCGTGCTGGTCGAGCAGCTCGGCAAAGTCGACGAGGCGCTCGCGGAGTACCGCGCCGTCTACGAGAGCGAACCCGACAACGCGGAAGCGCTCACGGCGCTGGAAACGCTCTACCGCAAGACGGAGGGATGGAACGATCTCCTCGAGGTCTACGCGAAGCAGCTGGAGCTCGCTTACGAGCCCGAGGCGCGCAAGCGCACGCTGTTCGGCATCGCCAGCCTGCAGGAAACGCAGCTGGGCAGCCCAGCTGCGGCCATCGAAACGTACGGCTCGGTCCTCACCGAGGACCCGGCCGACACGGGCGCGCTCGAGGCGCTCGATCGCCTCTACCGTCAAACGGAGGCGTGGGAGAGCTATGCGGACGTGCTCCGTCGGCGCATCGAGCTCGACGGCTCCGAGGCGACGCTCGTCGATCTGAAGTTCCGTCTTGCCGAGGTTCAGCTCTCCGAGTTGGGTGAGGCGGAAGGGGCGCTCGAGAACTTCCGCGAAATTCTCTTCCTCGACGCGAACCACGACGGCGCGCGCGTCGCGCTCGAGAAGCTGCTCGAAGACAAGGCGCTCCGCGGAGAAGCAGCGCGTATTCTCGAGACGATCTACGAGCAGCGCGAGGATTGGCAGAACCTGGTGCAGGCCCTCGAAATCTTGGCGGAGGCAGCTCAGGATCCTACTCAGAAGGTCGAGCTGCTCCGCAAGATTGCGTTCACGGCTTCCAATCAGCTGGGTTCGGCCGAGGGCGCCATCGAGGCGCAAGCGCGCGCGGTCAAGGCAGATCCGGCCAACGCCGACGCACGTCTCGAGCTCGAGGAGCTTGCCGAAGGCGCGGGCGCGCAGGAGCGTCTGATCGCCATTTATCGTGAAATCGCGCAGAAGGCCGGGGATCCGGACTTGGCGCGCGAGTACTGGATGCGCCTCGCGTCCATCCACGAGCGCCTCGGCGCCGTGGATCCGGCGGCGGAGGCCTACGCCAACGTGCTCGAGGTCGATCCGGGCAACGCGGACGCGCTCCATGCCATGGACGCGCTGTATCGGGCGAACGAGCGTTGGGACGCCCTGGTGCGCGTTTACCGTCGGCGCATCGAGCTGGCGTCGGACCCGAGCCAGTCGGAGGCGCTCCATGCCCAAATGGCCGAGGTGTACGAGCAGAAGCTCGGCCGAGTGGACGAGGCGATCGCCGCATACCGCGAGGTTCTCACCATCGACCCCACGAGCCGTCTGGCGCTCAGCGCCCTCGACGGGCTCTTGTCGCGACAGAACAAGTGGGAGGAGCTCGCCGAGAACCTCGAGACGCAGCTCGGGCTCGCCGACACCGAGCAAAGCCAAGGGGAGCTCATGCTGCGCCTCGCGGCGCTGCGCGAAACCCGGATGGGCCAGGTCGAGGAGGCCATTGAAGGTTATCGTCAGGTCCTCGAGCGGGATCCGTCGAGCCAGGCCGCGCGCGGCGCGCTCGAGCGCTTGGGGCAAAGCCCCGAGCACGAGCTGCTCATCGCCGAGATCTTGGAGCCGCTGTACCGGAGCGCCGGCGAGTACACCAAGTTGATTGGCGTACACGAAGTGCAGGTGCGCCGCGCGGACGACGTGAGTCGGAAGGTGGAGCTTCTCCATCAAATCGCGGAGCTGTACGAGGACGCGAGCGGTGACGCAGCGTCCGCCTTCGACACCATGGCGCGCGCTCTCTCCGTCGAGCCCGCCAACGAGACGACGCAAGACGCAATCGATCGATTGGCTCGCGTGTCGGGTCGCCTTCCGGACTTGGCGCGAACGCTGGAGTCACTTGCTGCCGCACAAGAGGACGCGGACCTCGGCAGCCAACTCTTCACCTCCGCGGCGCGCGTCTACGAGAGCGATCTCGGCGACGTGGATCGCGCGGTGGAGCTCTACCGCAAGGTGTTGGTCACGGACCCGACCAACCTCGCGGCCGCCGAGTCGCTCCAGGGACTCTTCCAAGCTTCCGAGCGCTACGCCGACATGTCGCTGATCCTTCAGCGCAAGGCGGAAATCCTCGAGGACGTCGAAGAGCAGAAGGCTGCCCTCTACCAGGCTGCCAGCATCGAGGAGGAGCTCCTCGGTCGTCCCGACTCCGCCATCGCGGTGTTCGAGAAGGTGCTCACTCTCGATCCAGAGGACCTGCGCAGCGTCGACGCGCTGATTCAGCTCTTCTTGGCTTCGTCCAAGTGGCAAGAGCTGCTCACCGTCTACTCGAAGAAGGTGGATCTGGTCCTCGATCCCGAAGAGAAGAAGCAAATTCTCTACGAGGTGGGAGCGGTCTTCGAGCGCGAGCTCTCGAACGTTCCGAGCGCCATCGACACCTACCAGAAGGTGCTCGAGCTGGATCCTGACGACCTCACCGCGCTCGGTCGGCTCGATGTCCTCTATCAGGCGGCGAGCAATTGGCAGGAGCTGCTGGGCATCCTCACGCACGAGGCCGAGCTCACCGCGGATCCCGCGGAGGCCGTCGGCTACCAGTATCGCATCGCCTCGCTGTACGAGCAGCACATCGGCGACGTCGAGCGAGCCGTCGAGCTTTACCGAGACATTCTCGGTATCGAGCCCGATCACGCGCCAACGCTCGAAGCGCTCGAGGGCATCAAGAGCGGAGCTCGCGCGCCGCTCGCGGCTGCTGCGGTGCTCGAACAAGTGTACGACGCTTCCGGCGACTACCCGCGCCTCATCAGCGTGCTGGAGGTCGAGGCGCGTTTCGCGGACGACGTGTACGCTCGCGTGGAGCTCTTGCACCGCATCGCGGCTCTCTACGAAGAGAGCCTGAATGATCCCGGTCGAGCGTTCGACACGTACGCGCGCGCGGTGTCCGTCGACAGCCAGAGCGAGGATTCGCTTCTGGCGCTCGAGCGACTGGCGATGCTCACGGATCGCTGGCCTGCCGTGGCCGAGCTCTACGACGCGGAGCTCGACAAGTCCGCCGCGGAGCCCGAGCGCGTGGTCGAGCTCGGCTTGCGCGTGGCGCAGCTGTACGAGGTGCAGCTCGAGAACCTGAACGAGGCCGTGGCTCGCTACAGAACGGTGCTCGGGGTCGATCCAGAGAACCGTAGTGCGCTGACGGCGCTCGATCGCTTGTTCACTCAAGCGAGCCGTTGGAACGACCTGGCGGCAGTGCTCGTCAAGGAAGCCGAAATCGGCGAGAGCCCCGAGGAAATCCTCGAGTTCAAGTTCCGGCTCGGTCAGCTGGAGCAGCATCAGCTCGGCAACGTCGACAAGGCCATCGAGGCGTACCGCGAGGTCATCGGCGCGGCGCCGGAGCACACCGGTGCTCTCGAGGCGCTCGAAGGTCTCTTCGCGAGCGGCGTGCGACAGGCGGAAATCGGTGCCCTGCTCGAGCCGCTCTACCAGGCAGCGGGCGAGTGGGAGAAGCTCTTGGACGTTCGCGAGGGGGAGCTTTCGCACCTCGAGGACGTCGAAGAGCGCGTTGCTCTCTTGCACCGCATGGCAGAGGACGCCGAGGAGCGTCTGCTCGACGCGGACCGCGCGTTCGAAATTCAGGTGCGCGCGTTGGGCGAGGATCCGCTGAACGAGCGCACGGCCGAAGAGGTCGAGCGCTTGGCCGCGGCCATCGAGGATGGCTGGGAGAAGCTCGCGAACTCGTACGCGGATGTCTTGGGCGTCGAGGACTTGCCGGCCAAGACGTCTGCCGGGGTGGGCAACCGCCTGGCGCGCGTCTTCGAGCAGGAGCTCTCCGACGTCGCCAAGGCCGAGGAGACGTATCGCTACGTTCTCACTGCGCAGACGGGTGACGCGACGGCGCTCGCCAATCTCGACCGCATTTACACTTCGCTCGAGCAGTGGGCGGAGTTGGCGGGCATTCTCGAGCAGCGCGCGGCTCTCGCCACGGACGGCTTCGAGAAGGTCGAGCTCTACTTGCGCCTTGGAGCGCTCTACGAAGAGCGCCTCGCCTTTGGCGGCGAAGGTGTCGTCGGCGAGGAAACCTTCGGGGAGCAGGAGAGCGGGACGGCGGACGTCGACCTCGATGATCTTGCGCCCGAATCCGAGACAGAGGTCGACAAGACCCGTTTGGTGGCGGCGCCCAAGCTCGACACCGCGCGCTTGGAAGACGCCATCCGGGCGTACCGCGTGGTGTTCGATCGGCTCGAGCCCGAAAACGAGGAGGCCATCCGCGCCTTGGCGCGTATCTACGAGCTGCTCGAGCAGTGGCAGAACCTGAACGGCGTCTACGAGCGCGAGCTGGACAACGCCGCGGGAGACGTCGCAGAGGCGGAGATCCGCGCAAAGATGGCGCACCTCGCCGCCGACCATCTCGGCAACGTCGAGGGCGCGGTGGAAGGCTGGAAGCGGGTCCTCGACCTGCGCGGCGAAGATCCGGAGGCGCTGCGTGCGCTGGCGCTTTTGTACGAACGTCAGGGGCGCTGGTCGGAGCTCACCGACGTACTCGAGCGTCACTACGACATCGCGGACTCGGACGAGGACCGTATCCACGTGCTGTCGACGCGCGCGCGCTTGTTCGACGAGCAGCTCAACCGCGACGAAGAGGCGCGCGAACAGTGGCAGCGCGTCCTCGACATCGACTACTCGAACGTGGTCGCGCTCCGCGCCATCGCCAAGATTTGGCGCCGCCGCGGCGACGCTCAGGAGCTGGTGAGCGCGCTGCACGCCTTGGTCGATCAAGGAGCGGGGCAACTCGAGGTCGAGGAGCTGGTGGGCGCGTACCGCGAGCTCGGCAAGACCTACGGCGCGGTTCTGGAGCAGCCCTTCGAAGCTTCAGAGGCTTGGAGGAACCTCCTCGAGGCCGATCCGACGGATTTCGAGGCTCTCGCGGAGCTCGAAAAGATCTACACCGCCGAAGAACGTTGGGAAGACGTGGTCGGCGTGAAGATGCAACGCGCCGCTGCCTTCGAGGATCCCGCGGAGAAGGTCCGTGAGCTGCTCGAGGTCACGGAGCTGTGGCGTACGCCCATTCACGAGTACGACCGCTCGACGGAAGCGTACGAGCGCATCTTGGATGCCGAGCCGCTCCACGACCGCGCCTTCCGCGAGTTGGAGCGACTGCACACGGCTGCAGAGCGCTGGGAACCGTTGCTCGAGCTCTACCTGAACCGGCTCGAGCACATCGAAGAAACCCCGGTGCGCACGGATCTCTTGCGCCGCATCGCGCGCGTCTTCGAGGAAAAGCTCGGGGACAACAACCAGGCCTTCGACGCCTTGGTCAACGCGTTCAGCGAGGACTACGGCGACGACGAGAGCTCCTCGTACCTGGAGCGCATCGCGCAGGTGACGGGCCGTTGGGGCGAGCTCATCGGCACTGCCAACGCGTGGCTGCAGGAGGAGGAGGACCGCAAGAAGGTCATCCAGCTCTCGCTGCGTCTCGGCAAGTGGTACGGCGAGGATCTCGGGCGTTCGGAGTACGCGATGCCGTACTACCAGAAGGTCCTCGAGATGGATCCGGACAACACCCGGGTCATGCGGCAAATGGCTGCCATCGAGCGCTTGGCAGGCAACTACCAGAAGGTGGGCGCCATGCTGAACAAGGCGCTCGAAGTGGCGGTCGCCAACGAGGATCGCAAGGCGATCCTCGTGGACTTGGGCGACGTGCTCTACCGGAACCTGGAGCAGGTCGATCAGGCGCTGCCGTACTACAAGCGCGCGCTCGACGTCGATCCGCAGTACCTGCCCGCTCTGAGCGCGCTCGAGCGCATCTACGAGGACAAGGGACAAACCCAGGAGCTCGCGGACGTTCTCAAGCGCAAGGTCGCCAGCGTTGGAGACTCGGAGCAGGGTCTGCGCGAAAAGCTCCGTTTGGGTGAGCTGCTCGAGAAGAACCTGAAGGACGCGCAGGGGGCCTCTCAAGTCTACCGAGACGTCTTGTCCAGCGATTCGCGGAGCTTGCCGGCTCTGCGTGGCTTGGAGCGCGTCGACGAAACGCTTCAGGACTACCCGCACTTGGTGCAGGTGTTGGAGCTGCAGCTCGATGTCGTGGAGACCGAGCGTGACCGCGTGGAAGTGCTGCTCAAGCTCGCCAACATCCAAGAGGAGCAGTTCCTCAAGGCGGATTTGGCGGCGCAGCGCCTCGAGCAGGTCATCGAAATCTCGCCTCACGACGAGCGCGCGTACGTGGCGCTGGCGCGCTGCTATCGGCGCTTGAAGCAGTGGCTGGACTTGGTGAACACCTACGAGCGCCACATCAACGAGGCGCCTTCGAGGGACATCAAGCTCGGGCTCTACGCGCAAATTGCCCAGGTGTATCGGGACGAGGTGGGCGACTTGGATCGCGCCATCGACGCCTACCAGAGCATCGTCGACGCCGACGAGAACAACGTCGAGGCCCTGGACGCCCTGAGCAAGCTGCACGAAAAGCAGGGTGACGCCGCGCGAGCCATCGAAATGATGACACGGGTGGCGGACCTGACTGCCGACGGCAAGCAGAAGGTCGACATGTATTACCGCATCGGCCGCGCGCTCGAGGAGCGCCTCAGCGACCGGTACGGCGCTCGTGAAAAGCTGGAGCTTGCGCTCGATCTCGACCCCACCCACCTGCCGACGCTCGCTGCGCTCCGCACCATCGCCGTGGACGAAGCGGACTGGGACACCGCGTCCAAGTATTTGGCGCGCGAGCAGGCCAACACCGAGGCGCCGCGTCAGCGCGCCAAGCTCCTCGTCGAGCTGGGCAAGCTGCGGGACGAAATGTTGGCGGAGCACGACCTCGCCATCGAGGCGTACGAGCAGGCGATTCAACTCGACGAGGACTGCGAGGACGCGGCTTTGCCG
>JAEYVE010000233.1 GCA_023432025.1 Pseudomonadota bacterium | reverse complement strand
GGGGGGGGGGGTGGGGGGGGGGGCCCGCCCCGCGCTCTGCAACATCACGCGGTACCACTCGCAGCTCTTCATCGTGGGAGATCGACTCGACGTGGCGCTGACGGTCGACGCGGATGGCGCACATTTGCCCGAGAGCGGCGTGTCCGCGACGGACGCGCGGCAGATCCTGGGTCAGGAGGCGTGGCTCAGCCGTGCTTGTCACCCGGAGTCCAGTGGACCGCTTTCGGTGCCACAGGCCGAGCTAGCGCCGCTCGACGCGCTGGTCGTGTCGCCCGTTTTGGCAGCAAGAAAAGGCCGAGCGGCGCTCGGCCTCGAGCGCCTCGAGGCGGTGGCGCGTACCGTGGGCTCGTCCCCTTCGGTACCGGCGGTTTTTGCGCTCGGGGGCGTGGATAGGGCGAACGCCGCGGCGTGCGTAGCGGCGGGGGCGGCTGGAGTCGCAGCCATCGGCGCCGCGCACGACATTGCCACGCAGGACGAGCTTCTCGCGGCCCTCGGTGTGCTCCGCTCGTTCGTCTCCGTCTGAAGCAGCCCTGCGCGAAGACACGCGCCGAAGCCTCAAGGGGCCACGCAGGAAGCGGTGAGGGCGGCCCAAATGGCATCTGCCGTGGCGCGCGCGCCCGCGTCCGTCGGATTCAAGCCGTCAGGCTGGAGGTACTCGGGGTGACCCGCGAAAACCGGACGCAGGTCGACCCAATGACAGGGCGCGGGGCCGCCCTTGCAGGCGCTCTCGATGAGAGGGCGGAGCACGTCCATTTTTTCGCGAACGTCTCCCATGGCGTCGGGGTAAAATGCGTACACCACCGCCGACACGCCGTCGCTTGCCAGCGTGGAAAGCAGCTCGCGAGCGGCGCTGGCCGCCTCCGTCAGGACGTCGCAGCTCGCGTCGATGACGTCGCAGTTGCCGAGCAGCACGTCCGCGCCGCCGCCGTTCATGATGACGATGCGCGCAGGTGCGTCGGCGGTCGCCGCCTCGTACTGAGCGGCAATCTGGGGACCACCGAGCGCGAGCGCGTTGTTCGTGAACTGGGAGACGTCGCGGTAGCGCTCTCCGGCCGGGAGATGACCGGCGGCGCGCGCGGCGTCCTCGAGGAACGCCGTGACTTGATGCGTGGTTGCGAAGAAGGTGTCGCCGAGGACGACGACCTCGTTGCCCTGGGCTTCGGCCGTCACGCACGGCGACGGCGGGTCCTCGTTTCCGGCGCCGCCGTCACCGGCGATGGGCCCGGCGGGATTGGGGGCGCGGCAACGGCCCTCTTCGCAGCTGTGGGCGGCGGACAGGGCCGCACAGTCGCTCGTGCCCTCGCACGTGACTTCGCAGCGCAGAACCTGCGAGCCCTCGGCGGCCAGGCAGCGCGTCTCGGGGACTCCTGGACATGCGGTGTCTTCGTCGCAGGGCGCGGTGCACACCCCGTCCAAACAAATGAGCTCGGTGCCGCAGGAATCGACGCTCGGTCGGCAGTACGTCAAAAAATGCGTTTCTCCGCCGATGCTCTCGACGGCGCTGGAGACGCACCCGACTCCGAGCTCCGCTGCTGCGAGCAGAAGGAGCCACGAACCGAGACGTTTACGTGGCGCTCGCTTCGTCACTTTCACTCTCCTCGTGAATTGCGCTCTGTCCCACGTAAATGACGACGCGTGAGTGATTGTCGGGCACGGTTTGTGTTCTATTGAACTCCGACACTCGGAGCCGCAAGTCACCGAGCATCGCACGGATGCGGCTCAAGGAGCCGTAGACTTCGTCTGAAAGCGGGTGGCCGTCCCAGACGTCCATGGTGTAGGTGCTGCCGCCCACGTGGTCTTCTGCCAATGCAGGGCGCCTCTCGCTCAAGCGATGCAAGATGGTCGTGACCGCCGCCTTGTAGTGATCGAACACGGCCGCCTCCCAACCGACCGGGGCGCCGAGAGGAATGATGAGCGCGCGGGCCTCGTAGCGAGCGTCGTCGTCGAGCTCCCGTCGTTCGATGCGGCCAGCGGCCAAGAGCCGCTCCAGGGCGCCTTGAATCACCGCGGGCTCCACCTGGAAACTGTCGGCGATCTGATTCGCGGTCAGCGGCCCCTCGCGATACATGAGGGCGACCACGAGCTCGTCGGTTCCTTCGTTACCGCGCGAGCGTTGAAGGACCTCGAGCTCCTTGTCCGTGGCGGCGCGGTAGGCGGCGTCGCGCCCCGAGCCAGAAGAGAACACGAGCTGACTTTCACAGAGGTCGCGCAGCACGCTTCTCACCTGGGCCTCGTCGTCCCGAGAGAAGCGCAAGAGAATTTCTCGGCGCGTGACGATTTCCCGGGTCTTGATGAACGCGAGCACGACCTCCCAGAGCGAGTGGCCGCGCTCCGTCGAGCTCTCGGCGAGGCGCTGAATTTTGCGCCGATACGTGCGTAGCCCGACGCCGAACATATCGGCGCTGACTTTGCGGCTCACGCCTTGTCTGTCGAGCTCACGGACGAGATCGAGAAAGACTTGGTTGGCGACCTGGGCCAGCGGAGCTCGCCCGCCGCCCGACGTAGCGAGCTGCGCGATCAGAATCGTCGTTTGGCGGACGATGGCATGAATCAGAAGCTCGATCGTCATGGAGCGGGGGCGCCTCGAGGTGGGCGCCCGCCTCGTTCAATAGAACCACGCTCGACGCTGGTGAAGTGGGGACAAATTCGTCCCCACCGTTTGCGCGGTGGATGTGCGTTTCGCGGAGCCCGGCGTGGGCCTCTGTGTGCAGCTTCCCGCGTGCGTGCGCCGGAAAAAGGGAACGTGTCGCGCCTGCGCGCGCAGCTTTGCGTGACGGCTCGTTCGGTGCGCGAAGAAAATCCCGTGGTGGCTGTCTCTCGGAGCACGAGCTCCTTCGAAAGTCGCACTAGGGCCTTCTTTTTCTCGACAGTTTCGTGTGCTCTCGAACTACTAGTGACTGCGACATCCCGGACCAGGGGGTAGAATTTTGCAGCGTCGTTGGCAGCAGGTTGCGGTAGGTGTTGGTGTGCTTGCTTTTGGCTGTTTCCCCGGCAAGGAGGACAGCGGCGGCAGCAGCCAAAAACGAGTCCAATGCCCCGAGTCCGAGTTGGCGTGCGGAGGGGAGTGCGTTCAAACGCTGACGGACTCGCTCCATTGCGGCGACTGCGACGTAGCCTGTGCGGTGGGGCAGCACTGTGCCGACGGAAGGTGCCAAGCCGACTGCGTGCCGGGCTGTTCCGCGCTCGAAGCGTGTCAGGACGGGCAGTGCGTGTGCGCGCCGAACGCCGCGCTGTGTGCGGGCGCTTGCGTGGACTTGCAGGTGGACGCCGCGAACTGCGGGGAGTGCGGCGTCGCGTGCAGCGGCGGCAGAGCCTGCGTGAGCGGTGCTTGTCAGTGCCCGGCAGGAAGCACCGTCTGCGGGGATGTTTGCGCAGACGTGTTGTCGAGCAAGGAGCACTGTGGGGCGTGCGGAAACGCGTGCGGAGACATCGAGGAGTGCGTGTCCGGTGTTTGCCGCGACACTAGGCCGGACGGTGACAACTGTGGCGGCGCCGCGCGCGGTGTCGACATCACCGCGCTCAAGCTGAGTCAGGCCGTGGAGGTCGCTTTGTTCGAAGGAACGGAGGCCGTCCCTTCGTCGGAGCGCAAGGTGGACGTCATCGTTGGCCGGGACGCCTTGGTGCGCGCCTTCATCGAGCCAGAAACGGGCTTTGTGCCGCGGGATCTGTCGTTTCGGGTGCACGTGCAGGTCGAGGGGCAGGAGCCGCGCGTCTTGCATCACAAGCGGAGCGTTGGTGCGACATCGAGCAGTCCTTCGTCGTTGGACTCCACCCTTCAGGTCGTCGTTCCGGCGGAGCTGGTCACGGCCGACGCCCAGTACTGGGTCGAGCTCGTGGAGTGCGACGCGCCGCCCAGCGGCGCTGCCAAAGTCGTCCGCTTGCCAGAAACCGGAACGCAGCCGTTCGAGGCGCGAACGACCGGCGCGGTGAAAGTGGCCTTCGTGCCGATCGAGCACGACGGACGCCTGCCGGATACGTCCGAGGCGGCGCTCGCCGTTTACGCGAACGCGGTGCTCGCGCTGTACCCCATCACGGCGCTCGAAACCTCCGTGACGACGCCGATGGCCAGCGGCACGACTGGCATCGACATTTCCTTGGGAGACATCCTGGATCGCGTGCGAGAGAGGCGGGACGACGACGCTCCGGACTCGGACGTGTACTACTACGGCCTCATTCAGCCGAGCGCGACCTTCGGTGACTACTGTCGGCGGGGGTGCACCACCGGCGTCGCCTTCGAGCTGGTGGACACCACACCCTGGTATGCGGCGAGCCGTGCTGGCGTGGGCGTGGCATTCGCCGAGGCCATTTCAGCGGAAACTTTCGCGCACGAGCTGGGGCACAACCATGGGCGGCCCCACGCGCCTTGCGGCGTCGACGGCGACCCGAACTTTCCGCACTCGAACGCGCAAATCGGCGAGTGGGGGTATGATTTTTTCGAGGGCACGCTCAAGGATCCGGGCGAGTACGTGGACTTGATGAGCTACTGCGAGCCGGCGTGGGTGAGCGACTACACGTATCGCGCGCTCACGGAGCGGGTGGCTGAGGTCAATCGGCCTGCGCAAGGCTTCAAGGAAACGGACGCAGGTCCTCCCGTCACGTGGGCGGCCATTCGCGTGACCGAGGCGGGACTCGCTTGGACGCGCGGCCTCACCACACGGCAGGGCGACACGCCACCGTTCGAGCGCGGCGTGGTGTACGACGCGACTGGGCGAGAGCTGACACACGTCGAGGTGTTTCGCATTCGCATGTCGGAAGGCGCGGGGTACGTGCTGTACGTGCCACCGGCGCAACCGGGCTGGTTCGCGGTGGGCCTCGAGGGCGGCCCGGTGCTCGAGTACTGAGGCCGCGGGAACGGTCCCTGACGCGGCCGCTCGTGCGGCCGCGTCGGTAGGCTCACTCGTGACGCTTCGAGCGGCTGCGGTGGGCTCTGTGGCCGCTCAGAACGTTTCGAGCGGCCTCGCGGGGCTGCGACGCCGCTCGGGCATTCACGCCTTGTCGAGTGAAAACGCCACCGGAACGCCGTTCACGTCCAGCGTGTCGCGGCAGCCTTCTCCCGCGGTGAGCTCCTCCGCGAGGAGCTCACCGCGGAGCTCGTTTTGGAACTGCTGGAGGGCCGCGACTCCTTCGGGGTTTTCGCACGCCCAGCGTACGCGGATGCGGTCCGTCACCTCGAGGCCCGCGCTCTTGCGCGCGTTCTGCATCAGG
>JAEYVE010000022.1 GCA_023432025.1 Pseudomonadota bacterium | reverse complement strand
CCCTGGGGCTCGGGCGCAACGACGTGAAAGAAGAACATGGCGAGGGGACGACAACGAGCGAGCTCGTGGGGCGACAAGTTCGGTCGGAGATCCGCGTGCGTGGCGGCGCTCGCTCTCGCTCTCGCGTGCGAGTCACCACCGCCTCCACCTGCCCCACCCCCTTCGACGGCCGGGGCGCGTCCCACTTCGCCGAGCACGTCCCTCCTGAAGAGTCGCCAGGGTGAGCTCAGTGAGCTGGAACGTGCCAAATCCGAGGAGCTGGAGCGCACCCTCGCGTCCATTTCCGGGGTGACCAGCGCGCGCGTTCACGTGGTGTTGGCTCGCCCCGCTTCACTGCTCGGGGACGTCCCCGCGGAGTCGGGCAAGGCTTCGGTCCTGTTGCAGCATCAGGGAGCATCGCCGCCCCTGCCCAAGGCGGACATTCAGGCGCTCGTGGCCAGCGCCACGCGCGGCATCTTGCCCAGCGACGTCTTGGTGGTGACCCGCACGGCGGCGCCCCTCGAAACCGCTCCGTCCGCGCCGGCCCTCGTGCGCTTTGGCCCGATCGCCGTAGAGCAACGCTCGGCGGGCTGGGCGCGAATCGTGCTCGGCGCCGCCGCCGTCACTGGCCTGGCGCTGACGGCGGTCCTGATAGGCCTCTGGGTCGCGCTTCGCCGGCAGGGCCGTCACCCGAGCCGCCTTCCGATTTCAGCGCCGCCAGGGGTGACGCGGTAGCGTGATATCGCGACACTGGGCGGGCGCATGATTCGCGTCCGAGGTCTCTACAAGGCGTTCGACACGCCGCTGCTCCGCGGCCTGGATCTCGACGTACCCGAAGGCTCCTTTTACGGCCTGATCGGTCCGGCCGCTTGCGGCAAAAGTGTGCTCCTCAAGGTCATCGCTGGTTTGGTGGCTCCGGATGCTGGCTCCGTGCGCGTGGGCGGGCGTGAAGTGGTGGGAGCGTCGCCGGACGCTCTCGCCGAGGTCCGCTCGGGCCTCGGCATGTTGTTTCAAAATAACGCCCTCTTCGACTTCATGACCGTCGGACAAAACGTGGCTTTTCCGCTGGAGCGCATGTTTTCCCTGCCCCAGGCCGAGCTCCGAGAGCGCGTCCAGAGCCGCTTGCGCGCGGTGGGGCTCGACGGCATGCAAGACCGTCTTCCATCACAGCTCTCCGGCGGACAACGCAAGCGCGTCGGCGTCGCGCGCGCCGCCATCACGGAAGCGCCCGTCTTGCTCTACGACGAACCCGCGGCGGGGCTCGACCCCGTCACCAGCCGTCGCTTGTTCGATTTGCTTCGCAAAGACCAACGCGATCACAAGACGACGTTGCTCGTCGTCTCCAGCGATTTGGACCGGCTGCTCGACGTCTGCGATCGGGTCGGAATGATGTATCGCGGCCGCCTCGTCTTCGAGGGCTCGCCGGAAGAAGCTCGTCACACGGAGGACCCGCACGTGCGGCAGTTCGTGCAAGGACTCCCCGATGGCCCGCTCTGATTCCGCACCCGACGAGGGGAGCACGCGCTCCACGCGGCTCGCTTCCCGCCTGGCGCTCTTGGGCCAGAAAGTGCTGGAGGGGCTAGAAATCGTCGGCGCACTCGGCTTCGTGCTCGTCTCCGTGCTCGGCAGCGTGGCGCGTCGTGAAGTGGAGCGCTCCGAGCTCACGCGGAACCTGCACCGCATGGGCGTCGGCTCGGTGCCGGTCGTCGTGGTCACGGCGTTGTTCGTGGGCGGCATCATGGTGGTGCAAGCCGCGCCGCTCGTGGAGCGTTACGGAGCGCAGGGTTTGCTCGGTTGGGGCGCGGCGTTCGGCATCCTTCGCGAGGTGGGTCCGGTGCTGACCGGTCTCATGATTTCGGGGCGCGTCGGCGCCAACAACGCCGCCGAGCTCGGCACGATGCGCGTCACCGAGCAAGTGGATGGCCTGCGTTCGCTCGCCATCGACCCGGCGGGGTACCTGCTCGCGCCGCGCTTCATCGCCATCGTGCTGACGGCGGTTCTCGGCACCGTCTTCGCCATGGCCATCGCACTCTTGGGCGCTGCGGCGGTGGGGCTACTTCTGCTCGGCGTGCACCCGATGACCTTCTACAACGGCATGGTCGGCGGGGGGCTCTTGAGCCATCTCGACGTGCTGCACGGCGTGACCAAGGCCGCCCTGTTCGGCACCATCATCGCCCTCTCGAGCTGCGCGCTCGGCATGCGCGCCACCGGTGGCGCGCCGGGCGTGGGGCGGGCCGTCAACGCCACCGTGGTGGTGAGCGCGCTGGGCATCTTCGTCATGGACTACTTGGTCTCCTTTGCGGCGCAGAGCTGACGCGCGATGCACGGCACCTCCATCCCCCCCGGCTTCCCCGTGCCTCCGCCCGAAACGGAGCCGAACGCGTTGGAATTGCTCGGGCACACCACGCGCGCGGCGCGGCGCCTCGAGCTCGGCGCCGTGGTCGCGCAAATGTACGAAATCGGTTACCGCTCGCTCGCTTTCTGCTGCGTCGTACTCGCCTTCGTGGGCGCCATTTTCGTCTACCAAGCCGGGCTCCAAACGTTGCGTGTGGTGCCCGACATGAGCGGCCTGGGCGCCAGCTACATCGAGCTCTTGGTGCGCGACCTCGCCGCCAGCATCACCGCCCTCATGCTCGCGACGCGCGTCGGCGCCGGCATCGCCGCGGAAATCGGCTCCATGAAGGTCACCGATCAGCTGGACGCGCTCAGACTCTGCCGCGCGGACCCCATCGAATACCTCATCGCGCCGCGTTTCGTGGCCTCGGTCGCCGTCACTTGGATCGTGGTGCTGCTCGCTGGTTGTACCGCGCTCGTCAGCGGCACCATGACCGCGCATTTCGCCTTCGGCGTGAGCCCACACGTGTTCGTCGACCTTCGCTACGTCGACGCTTCGGCGCTCGTCATCGGCCTCACCAAGGCTTTCGCCTACGGCGCCGCCATCCCCCTCTGCAGCGCCCACGCCGGCCTGACCGCCAAGGGCGGCTCGCAGGGCGTCGGGGACGCCACCACGAACGCCGTGGTGCGCTCCTCGCTCGCCGTCATCGTGCTCAACTTCGTCATCAGCGGGCTCGGCCACGTGCTCTTTTCGTGAAACCCGCTCCCCTCGCCGCCCCATGATCGAGTTTCGCGACATAAAAAAGGCTTTTGGCGAGCGACGAGTGCTCGACGGCGTGTCCTTCGAAATTCGGCGCGGCGAGGTATTTTTCATCATCGGCACGTCCGGCGCCGGCAAGAGCGTGCTCTTGAAGCACGTCGTCGGCCTCCTTCAGCCGGACGCCGGACAGGTGCTGGTCGACGGCGTGGACGTCACGAAGCTCGGCGAGCGCCAGCTCGGCCCCATCAGAAAAAAGTGCGCCATGGTCTTTCAGCACTCCACGCTGTTCGACTCCATGACGTGCACGGAAAACGTGGCGCTGCCGATCGCCAAACACGAACGCGTCGCCCCCGAGGTCGCCCGAAGTCGCGCCGAAGCGCTCCTCGCCGAGGTCGGCGTCGCCGCCTTCGGCCCCCGCCTGCCCTCGGAGCTCGGCGACGGCTTACAGAAGCAAGTTGCCGTCGCCCGCGCGCTGTCGCTCCGCCCCGATTTCATCCTCTTCGACGAGCCGACTACGAGCGTCGATCCCGTCAGCGGCCGTCGCCTCGATCGTCTGATCCAGAACCTCGCCCGCGAGCGTGGCGTCGCCTGCGTCGTGGTGTCGCACGACTTGCGCAGCATCTTCACGATCGCAGATCGCATCGCGATGCTGTACAAAGGCCGAGTGAGAATCCTGGGCACCCCGGCCGAGCTCCGCGCGTCGGAGGACCCCGTCGTCCGGCAGTTCGTGGAGGGCCGGTCAGAAGGCCCCCTGGAGACCTGAGTGAGCCAGCGTTCGATGGAAGTAAAGGTCGGCGCCTTGATCCTGGCGTCGCTCGGCCTCCTCATCGCGTTCGTCGTGGTCATGGGCGGGCTCAGCTTGAAGCCCACGCTACGTGTGCTCGTGGACTTCGAAAACCCGGGTGGCCTGCAGTCCGGGGCGCCCGTGCGCATGGCCGGCGCGCGCATCGGTCGCGTCACGGCCATCGAGTTCCGCGGCGGCGAGGTAGATGCGGCGGGGCGCCCCGAGGCGCCCATTAGCGTCGTGGCCAGCATCGAGTCCACGTACCAAAAAG
>JAEYVE010000177.1 GCA_023432025.1 Pseudomonadota bacterium | reverse complement strand
GCGTAGCGCGTGAGCGTGCCCCAGCCGCAGCCGATGTCGAGCAAGCGCTCGCCAGCCTGAAGCTGCAGCTTGCGACACACCAGCTCCATCTTGTTGTCTTGAGCCTGCTCGAGGCTCTGGCCGGGGTGCTCGAAGAAGCCCGACGTGTAGATCATGCGCTCGCCGAGGAACCAGCCGAAGAAGTCGTTTCCTCGGTCGTAGTGCTCGCGAACGATGCGCTGGTCTTGCGCCTTGGAGTGGATGGTCACCTCGGGCACGAAGTTCGTGACGGCCCAGCTGAGGTGCTTCTGCGTGATCGAGTACTTGACGAACAGGTTACGGTCCCGAAGGAGCGCGTAGATGTCGCCGGGGATGTCGATGTCGCCGTCGAAGTAAGCTTCGTACAGGGTTGCCATCGGGATACGCGAGTTCGCGTACTTGGCGGCAAGCTTTTTGTCGTTGAAGACGATGTGGTCTGTCAGGCGTTTCATGTCGTGGGGGAATCCTAATGGTGAGTGGTCCGACTGCTCGCGCCGGAGGCGACCAAGCAAGGCTTGCGGGCGCAGCCTGACCGCTCTGTTCCCGTAGCGTCAAGCGCCGTTCAGTCGACCCATCGAGGTCAGTGACGACACGAGCGCCGGGCGCGGCCAAAAACGTCTATATTCCGTTCAGGACGGAATACTCGAAGGGTCACAGCTAGAACCCCCGAAAGCGCACTCGCCCCGACGGAAAGGGCAGCGCGCGTACCGCGCTTTCGCAAAGCGTTCGCGTGGCAAGGCTTTCGGGGCCACGGGCAGACCTTGCGGCGCACGGCGTCAGCGTTGGCCATTGGCGCGGAAACGACGTCCCAGGCCGCCGCCATCGACGCCGACGTCAACGGAAAAAGCCACCGCTTGTGCCCCTCATGATGGCTTTGTTCGCCTTGGTGCCACCGGTCCGGCACCCCGAAAGCCAAGGACTTGGCCGCCTTTTTCGCCTGCCTCGCCCGTGGTAACCCACCGCCTCCCATGCGGTACCAAAAGGCCCTGCTGCCCACCCTGAAAGAGGCTCCGTCGGACGCCCAAAGCGCGAGTCACATTCTGCTCACCCGGGCGGGCTACATGCGGCGCGTCGGTGCCGGCATTTACAGCTTTTTACCGCTCGGCCTGCGCGTACTGCGCAAGATCGAGACGGTCGTGCGCGAGGAAATGGACCGCGCAGGCGCCCAAGAGGTGCTCCTGCCGGCCCTCTTGCCGGCGGAATACTTCAAGGAAACGGGACGCTGGGACCTGTTCGGCGACACCTTGCTCCGCCTCAAAGACCGCAAGGGCGGCGATTACCACCTGGGGCCGACCCACGAGGAAATCATCACGGACCTCGCGCGCCGCGAAATCCAGAGCTACCGCGACATGCCGCAGAACCTCTACCAGGTTCAAGCCAAGTTCCGGGACGAGCCCCGCCCGCGCGGCGGCCTCCTGCGCGGCCGCGAGTTCGTGATGAAGGACGCCTACTCGTTCGACGTGAGCGAGGAAAAGGCGCTGGAAAGCTACGAGTCCATGCGCGTGGCCTACCGCTCCACGTTCGACCGACTCGGGCTCGAATACCGCATGGTCAGCGCCGATTCGGGCGCCATGGGCGGCTCGAAGAGCGCGGAGTTCCAAGCGCTCGTCCAAAGCGGCGAGGATTTCATCGCGGCCTGCTCCAAGTGTGATTTCGCGGCCAACCTCGAGGTGGCCTCGGCGCCGCCGGCTGCGCCGTCGGCCCAAGGCGAGCTCGCGCCCAAAGAAAAGGTGCACACGCCAGGACACGGCACCATCGAGGACGTCGCCCGTTTCCTCCAGGCGGAGCCCACCCGCTTTTTGAAGAGCCTCGTCTACTTGGCAGGCAAGGAGCTCGTTTTGGCGGTGGTGCGCGGCGACCACGACGTCAACGAGATCAAGCTCGCGCGCGCGCTCGGCGTGACGGAGGTCTTCTTGGCCGCCCCGGCGGACGTGGAAAAGGCCACCGGCGCGGCCGTCGGCTTCGCGGGGCCCGTGGGCTTCTCGGGACGCGTCTTCATCGATCCGGACGCCGCCGCCGTGAGCGACGCCATCACCGGCGCCAACGAAACCGACCAGCACTTCGTCCACGTCCGTCTGGGACGAGATTTCAACGCCGAAATCGCCCCGCTGCGCACCGTAGTCGCCGGCGATGCCTGCCCCAGCTGCGGCGCCCCGCTCGCCATCTACCGCGGCATCGAGGCCGGCCACATTTTCGTGCTCGGTACCCACTACACCGCCAAGATGAACGCCCTCTTCCTGGACGAGCAGGGCGAGAAAAAGCCCATCGTCATGGGTTGCTACGGCATCGGCGTGTCCCGCCTGGTGGCGACCATCGTCGAGCAACACCACGACGAAAACGGCATTCGCTGGCCGGTCGCCGTAGCGCCCTACCCGGTGCATATCGTGCAGCTGGGCTCGGCGCCCGAGGTGGTCGCGGCCGTGAACCAGCTGGAAAAGGAGCTCTTGGCCGCCAGCTTCGAGCCCCTGGTCGACGACCGCGACGAGCGCCCGGGTGTGAAGTTCAAGGACGCCGACTTGATCGGCATCCCGTTCCGCATCACCGTGGGCGAGCGCGGCCTGAAAGAAGGCAACGTGGAGCTCAAGCCGCGTAGCGAGGCGAACCCCAAGAACGCCCAGGCCCTCCCCCTCGCCAGCGCCGCCAGCATCGTGGTCGAAAAGATCCGCGAAGAGCTCGCCTCGCTCAGCCCCAAGAACTGACCGTTTCCCGAACGCCCATGTCCGAGAAGAAGAAAAAGGTCGCGAGCTCGACGGACGCGGTGCACGCCGGCATCCCGAGAAAGCGCGCACACCACACGCTGTCTCCCAGCATCGCGCAGACGGCCACCTACACGTTCGACGACACCGCGGATCTCGAGCAGTACATGCGCGGCGAGGACGCCGATCCGGAGCGTGAAGAATACGGCCGCTACGGTAACCCCACCGTGCGCGAGCTGGAGACGCGCGTGGCTGCCCTGGAAGGCACGGACGACGCCATCGCCTTTTCGAGCGGCATGGCCGCCATGACGACCACGCTGCTTGCCACGCTCAAGGCGGGCGACCACGTCATCCTGTTCCGCGACTGCTACCGCCGCTCGCGCCAGTTCGTCACGACCTGGCTGAGCCGCTTCGGCATCGACCACACCATCATCCCCCCGGGCGACCTGAACGCGCTGGACGAGGCGATCCGCCCCACCACGAAGCTGGTGGTCACCGAGAGCCCCACCAACCCCTTCCTCTACTGCGTAGATTTGGAGGAGCTGGTGAAGCGCGTGAAGGCGCGCGGCAGGATCCGCACGGTGGTGGACTCCACCTTCGCCACCCCCATCAACTGTCGCCCGCACCAGTTCGGCATCGATCTCGTGGTGCACAGCGCCACCAAGTACTTCTCCGGCCACAACGACGTGATGGGCGGCGTGGTCGCCGGCCCCTCCCACCTCACCTCGCTCCTGCGCGAGGCGCGCGACGTGATGGGAGCGAACCTCGATCCGCACGCCGCCTTCCTCATCGCGCGCGGCATGAAGACGCTCGCCCTCCGCGTGCGCCAACAAAACCAGAACGCCCAGGCCATCGCGGAGGCGCTCCAAAAGCACCCGCTCGTCGAGCGCGTCTACTACCCGGGCCTCTCCACCCACCCCTCGCACGCCATCGCCCAAGCCCAAATGGAAGGCTTCGGCGGCGTCGTGAGTTTCGTCGTGAAAGGCGGCAAAGCCGCAGCCTCCCGCGTGGTGGACGCCGCGCGCATCCCGCGCATCGCCCCCTCGCTGGGCGGCGTAGAGTCCCTCATCGAGCAGCCCTCCATCATGAGCTACTTCGAGCTCAACGAAGAGCAGCTCGCCAAAATCGAAATCTCCTCGTCCCTCATCCGCCTGGCGGTGGGCATCGAAGACACCGAGGAGCTCGTCCAGGACCTGCTGCTGGCGCTCGAAAAAGCCTGAACCGATGACCGAAAAGCCCCGCGCGTCGCTGACTCCTTCAACCTGGACCCTCGGCGGCGCGCTCGGCGTTCGTGCCGCGCTGTTCTCGCTGGGCGTGAGCGCTTGTGGCGGCGCGAACGGCACCGGCGAGCCAGCTGGTGGCAGCGTCGGCACGTCGGGCGTCACGAGCGCGAGCTGTGAGGTCAAGCTGGACGGCGGAGCGCCCCAGCTGGCTGCTCCGCAGCCTTTTTCGCCACCGCGGTCGAGCATCGAGCTCACCACGCGCATCGCGGAGCCGGAGCTTCTGAAGCTGCTCGAGCGCGAGTTGCCCGTGGTGCTCGCGCAGGAAAAGAAAAAGTCGGTCGGCGCCGCCGGCAAGGCGGACTTCATCGTCCGTCGCGGCAAACCCGTGCTGAACGCCACCAAAGACCAGCTCGAGGTGCGCGTGCCGATCGACGTCGAAATCGACGTCTGCAAGCCGTTCGGCGGGGTGTGCATTCGCTACGGCCACTGCGAGCCGGCGTTCGAAGCCGTCTTCAGGGTTTCAACCAAGGTCGGCGAGGACTACGCGCTGCCTCGCCCCGTGGGCGAGCTCAGCGCCACCAAGCGCTGCGTCATCGGCATCGATGTGACGCCGCAGATCTTGAGCGAAGCACGGCGCGAGGTGAACAAGGTCGAGGCGCAAATCGCGCAGCGCATGCCCTCGGTAAAGAAAGACGCCGAGCAGCTCTGGGCGCGCGTACAAGCCCCCTTGAAGCTCCCGGACGAGAGCTGCGTCCGCTTCGAGCCCGAGCGCATCACGTATCGCGCGCCCGCGAAGGACGCCGGCTTCTTCGAAGCCTCGCTCGGCATCGAAGGCGCGGTGGTGCCAGCGGAGTGCGCTGCGGCATCGAAGGACAAGAGCAACCTGGGCCCGCTAGCGCGCGGCAAGACGGAGGGCGGAGCCGCCACGGCTTGGTTGCCAACGAAGATTGAGATGGAGCGGGTGCAGGAGGAGCTCTCCAAGACTCTGAGCGGCGCTGTCGACGACGAGAACGAAATTGCGGCGGTCGAAGTGCGGCCTACGGACGGCAAGTTGGCGTTGGGGGTCACGCTGCGCGGCGCGCATTGCGGCACGCTGTGGCTCACCGGCAAACCGGTAGTGACGGCGTCGGGCGATGCGGTGGGGCTCGCGGAGGTTGCGCTCTTGAAGCCCGAGTCAATCGCGAATGCAGACTTTGCAAGCGCGCTGGTCAGGCACGTAATAGCGCGGGGGCGCGTCTCGCTTTCGCTCGACGCGCCGCGCGTGAAAAAGCTGAGCGATGAGTGGCTGGCGCGCGCTCAAGGGGAGCTACCGAAGGGCGCGAAGCTCAGTTGGGACTCCGCGGCGGAAGCAAAGAGCGCGGCGGCGGAAGCAAAGAGCGCGGCGCCGGAACGGCGCGGGGCGGCTTTCGTGACGCCGGAGGGCGTTATTGTGGCGGTGCCGTTTGGGGCGCGGGGGCGGATTGAGGGGGTGAGTGGGTTGTTGGGGAAGTAGGGCGCTCTGGTCGACTTGGAGAGCCTCAAGCATGTATCACGCAGCTTCACAAAGGACTACAGTTGCTCAGGAAAGGACCACCTCCGCCGCCCGGGAGAGATTATTCGCATGCACATCATCTTGAAGAAGCACGTTGAGGAACTGGCGAACGACCACGGTCACACGGAACTGAAAGAACCAAAGCAGTTCGAAATGTTCTGCAACTACTGCCTAGTTTCTCGCCACTTCTTTGGGAGATTCGATCCCCTTGATATCACTGCTAACGAAGACGACGCTTCCATCGACGGCATTGCCATCCTTATTGATGGCGATCTCGCCGGAACCGCAGATGACGCGGAGGCGGCATTTGAGACCCACAAGACAAACCTTCAGGTCGACATCATCATCATTCAGGCGAAGTCTGGCGAAACCTTCAAGAAGAGCGACATTTCCAATTTTGGAATGGGCATCATCGACTTCCTGTCACTAGAACCGAAGCTCCCCAACGGGAAACTGCTTACGAAAACGACAGCTATCCTCAAGGTTGTCCTAGGTAACCTGAAAAAAGTACGGAACCGCAGACCGACCGCCCATATCTACTACTGCACCACCGGCACCTACCCAGCATCTCGCGAACTATCAGCCGCGCTTGAGATCGTTGAGCGCAGCGCAAGCGAAACGGAACTGTTTCACTCCGTAACAGTAAAGCCATTTGGCAGAAGCGAGCTCCTGAAGCTATACGCCTCGATCACCGAGAAGAACGAAGCAAAACTGCGGGTGCTCGACTACCTCGGAATGCCCGCAATGCCTGGGATTCCCCAGTCGTACGT
>JAEYVE010000162.1 GCA_023432025.1 Pseudomonadota bacterium | reverse complement strand
GCATGGTGCCCTCGAACTCGCGCAGCATGCGCACCATCATGTCCTTGGTGTCGATGTCCAAGTGGTTCGTTGGCTCGTCCAGCACCAGGAAGTTCGGCGGATCGAAGAGCATGATGGCGAGCACGAGGCGCGCCTTTTCTCCTCCGGAGAGCACGGAACACCGCTTTTGTACGGTGTCGCCCGGAAAGCCGAACGCACCCAGCAGGGTGCGCAACACGCCGAGGCCCGCCAGCGGAAACTCCTTTTGCACCATTTCGAGGACGGTGAGGCTCCCGTCCAGAATTTCCATGGTGTGCTGAGCGAAGTAGCCGAGCTTGACGCTGGCGCCGAGGCGCACCGTGCCGCGATCGGGCTCGGACGCGCGCGCCACGAGCTTGAGGAGCGTGCTCTTCCCGGCGCCGTTCACGCCCATGATGCACCAGCGCTCTTTGCGGCGAATGAGGAGGTCGAGGTCGTCGTAGATGACCTTTTTGCCGTAGGCCTTGTGAACGTGCTCGAGGACGGCCACGTCGTCGCCCGAGCGGGGCGGAGCGCGAAACTCGAACTCGATGACCTTTCGCTGGACGGGCGGCTCCACGCGCTCGATCTTCTCCAGTTTTTTCACGCGGGACTGGACTTGAGCCGCGTGACTGGCGCGCGCTTTGAAGCGGTCGATGAACGCTTGCTCCTTGGCCAACATGGCTTGCTGGCGCTCGAACTGCGCCGCCTGCTGCTTTTGTCGCTGCGCGTACTGCTCTTGGTAGAAGTCGAAGTTGCCGGAGTAGCTGATGAGCTCACCCGAGTCGATGTCGACGATTCGCGTCACGACGCGATTCAAGAACGAGCGGTCGTGCGAGGTGATGACGAGTCCGCCCTCGAAGTTTTTCAAGAAGCCTTCGAGCCAAATGATGGATTCGATGTCCAGATGGTTCGTCGGCTCGTCCAAGAGCAGAGCGTCTGGCTTCATCAAGAGGACGCGCGCGAGCGCGACGCGCATTTTCCATCCACCCGAGAGACGGCCCACGTCGCCCGTCACCATTTCGGGGCTGAAACCGAGGCCCGAGAGCACCTCTTGCGCGCGCGCTTCCAGGGCGTAGCCATCCAACTCGTCGAAGCGGGACTGCACCACGCCAAAGCGCTCGACCAGCTCGTCGAGGCGGTCCATCTGTTCGGGATCGGCCATGGCGGCTTCGAGCTGCGAAAGCTCGCTGCGTACGGTGGCGATTTCTCCAGCGCCGGCGATGGTTTCCTCGAGCACGCTCCGACCGCTCATTTCTCCGACGTTCTGATCGAAGTAGCCGATGACCGTGTTGCGATCGATGTTCACCTGGCCGGCGTCGGGGTGCTCTTGCCCCACGAGCAGACGAAAGACGGTGGACTTGCCTGCGCCGTTCGGTCCCACGAGTCCCACGCGCTCGCCGCGGAACACCGCGAGGCTCGCGTCGAGGAACAGGATTTGGCTGCCGTGGCGCTTGGAGACGGAGTCGAGCTGAAGCACGGCGGGACCTTGACAGGTTCACGGGCGTCCGAAAAGTGCCCGAAGCACCGGGCGAATAGACGGGGCCGCTCGAGCGCCGACGGCCGTAGTCGGGCTCGGCCACCCCGAGAAGGGGGCTCGAAACGCGCTGCCGTTCTATCGAATGCGAGCGAGCACGAGCTCCGGCGTGGGGGCGGAGCGTGGTCCAATTTCGAATGCGCTTTGGGCGGCGACGAGCCACGCGTCCGCGTAGCGCCGACTCTGCACGTGCAAGAGCGCCAGCGGCTGACCCTGGGCGACGACGTCCCCGCGCTGCACGCACAGCTCGATGCCCACGGCGGGATCCACGACGTCTTCGGCGCGCGCGCGTCCAGCGCCCAGGGAGACCGCGAGCTCGCCGAGGCACTCCGCGTCGATGGTGGCGACCCGCCCTGCGCGGGGCGCCGGAACTTCGACGCGGAGACGTGTACGCGGCAGCCGCGCGGGGTCGAGGACGTAACGCTCGTCGCCCCCGTGGAGGCGCACCATGCGCGCGAGTCGATCGAGGCCGGAGCCGTTCTCAATGGCGCGGAGCAGGGCCCTTCGGGCTTCTACGCGCGTTTTTGCGACGTGGGTGGTCACGAGCATTTCCGCGCCCAGCCGCAGGGTGAGCTCACGAGTGTCCGCGGGACCTCCGCCCTGCAAGACCTCGATGGCCTCACGTAGCTCGAGCGCGTTGCCGATGGTGCGACCTATTGGCGCGCTCATGTCGGTCAAGAGCGCCGTCACACGCTTGCCCGAGCGCTTGCCGACGCGCACCAGCGCGCGTGCGAGCGCCTCGGCCGACGGAAGATCTTTCATGAAGGCGCCCCGACCGACTTTCACGTCGAGCACCAGCGCGTCGATGCCTTCTGCGAGCTTCTTCGAGAGGATGCTGGCGACGATGAGGGGGACGCACGCCACGGTGCCGGTGACGTCGCGCAGCGCGTAGATGCGCTTGTCCGCCGGCGCGAGGTGCGCGGTTTGCCCAATGATGGAGACCCCGACGTCGCGCACGACGCGCTCGAAGCGGAGGGCGTCCAGGTGCACGTCGTAGCCGGGGATCGCCTCCAGCTTGTCCAGGGTGCCTCCCGTGTGGCCAAGACCACGGCCTGCGATCATGGGCACCGCGGCTCCGCACGCTGCGACGAGCGGGCCGAGGCAGAGGCTGATTTTGTCTCCGACGCCGCCCGTGGAGTGTTTGTCGACTTTGGGTGCGTCGACGCTTGGGAGCTCCAGCGTGGTTCCCGAGCGTAACATGGCGTCGGTGAGCGCGACCATTTCACGCTCCGAGAGGCCACGCAGGAACGCCGCCATGAGCCACGCCGTCATTTGGTAGTCGGCGAGGCTGCCGTCCATGAGCGCGCGGACGAGGGCGTGCAGCTCCTCCTCCGTGTGTTCGTGTCCGTCACGTTTTTTGGCGATGAGAGCGACTGGACTCGGCGCCGCGGAGGACTCGCTGCGCGTGAGCGCTGGGCGAGCGCCGCGCGCGAGCGCCGGGCGCGTGCTTCGCGTCGAGCTCTGCTTTCGGGGCCGCGTTCGCACCAAGCCTCGAGTATAGCGTTCGGGGCACGCGTTGGGGAGGGAAGCTGCGGGGCCCTGCGCGGCAGGTCTGCGCGGCATGGTTTCTGCGCGGCATGGTTTCTGCGCGGCATGGTCTGCGCGGCATGGTTGGCTCGCTGGAGGGGACGGGCGCGGAAGCGCGTTCAGCGGGTTTTCGTTGGCTGGTGGGGCGGTGGTACAAGAGCGGAGCTCCGCCGCTGTGCGGGAGCACCGCACCATGACGCGCGCCGCCGACAAAGGATCGTTGGGGAAGACCGCTGCCAAGGTTCCGACTGGCAGGGCCTTGGGGCGCCCGCTGGGCAAGTTCACTCAGCACCGCAGACTCGACAAGCTGCGTGAAATTCTGACGCGTCATCCGAAGGGGATTTCTCTGTACGACATGGCCGACGCCCTCGGCGTGACGCCGCGCACGATGCGCCGGTACATGAAGGAAGTGGAGCGCGAGTACGATCTCGAGAGCGTGCCCGAGCGCGGCGGCGGCGCGCTGCTCTGGAAGATTCGCGCGGGCGAGCTGCCACGAAAGGTGGAGCTGCGGCGTACGCAGGTGTACGCGATGCTGGCGGCGCGACGACTCTTCGAGCCGATGGCGGGATCGACTCTGTACGAGGAGATCGACATGGCGACCAAGAAGCTGCTCGCCTTCGCGCGGCGGCCGGGTCGAGGACCCAACGCCGCGCTCGGTGATCAACGGCTGGAGCAGCGCTTTTTGTATTTGCCGTTCGCGCCGAAGAACTACGGCGAACGCACGGAGGAGCTGGACGACCTGTTTCAGGCGGTCGCGGATTTGCGGCCGCTCACGCTGCGTTACAAGAGCTCCGGGAAGGCGCGTGAGGAGTCGATTACGATTCACCCCTACGCGATGGTGCTGCACCGCGATTCCATCTACTGCGTGGGATTTCACGTGGGGCGCGCGGAGGTGCGCACCTTCGTGCTGGACCGCATGCGGGACACGCAGCTGCACTACACGGAGAACTTCGAGCTGCCGGCGAGCTTCGACGTGGACGAGTACTTTCAGGGCGAGTTCGGCGTCTTCAAGAGCGAAGAGCGTCACAAGGTCGTCGTGGACTTCGACGCGCGCGCGGCGGAGTACGTGCGCATGCGCAAGGTGCACCCCACGCAGAAGCTGTCATCCATCGTGGGCGGCGGCGTGCGATTGACGATGACCGTGGGAAACCTGAACCCGGTCGTGAGCTGGGTGCTCGAGTGGGGGCCGCGCGCTCGCGCGGTGGAGCCGGCGGAGCTCGTGGAGCGCGTGCAGGCGGAGCTGGAAGAGGCGCTCGGCGGGTACAAACCTGCGCGAGCGCGGCGTTCGGGGTGACCTCAGGGCGCGCTGGGGACGGCGCTGTCCTGGCTCCAGATGCGCACCTTGGCCAGCGCGGCGGCTTCTGCGGGGAAGGTGACGGTGAGCTTGTCCTTGGCCCGGGGCGGGACGGTGAGCTCGGCGGGGGCCGTTTCGGGCCGCTTGACGAAGCCTTCTTTGTCCAGGGCGAGCACCTCGAGCTGCGTGATGCGGAGGGGCTTGTCCGTGACGTTTTCGATGGCCAAGTCCACCTCCGCTCGATTGGGGTCCTCGGCGGCCGGGCGAACGGCGTGCACCACGATGGCGCCCTTTCCAGCTAGATCCGCGGCGCTCGAGACGATGGCGGCACCATCGGTGGATTCGCCGGACTTGCGACCCTTGTCGATGCCCTGCTCGACACCGGTGGTGGTGTCCTTGGCGGCTTGAACGCCCTTTTCGATGACCTTTTCGGTTACTTCTTTGCAGCCGGACGCGCTCACGGCGAACGCGAGGGTGAGGGCACAGAGCGCGACGGCGCGGAGCTCGCGGGGCTTCGGGAACATTGCCGGCGAGCCTACCGACGAATTCGCGCCATGTCGCGGGTGGCGTGCGGCGCTACGCGGCCGAGGCTCGCATCAGCGCGCGGCGAGCAGGTCCGCGTCGCGATACCGCTGATAATGCTCCAGCACCTTGACGACGTAGTGCTGGGTTTCCTGGTAGGGCGGGATGCCGCCGTAACGAATGACGGCGCCTTCACCCGCGTTGTACGCGGCGATGGTGAGTTGAATGTCGCCGTTGAAGAGGTTGGCCAAGACGCGGAGGTAACGTGTGCCTCCGTAGATGTTCTGCCGGGGGTCGTAGATGTCCGTCACCATCATGCGCTCTGCGGTCGCGGGGATGAGCTGCATGAGGCCGTGTGCGTTGGCGGGGGAGACGGCGCGCGGGTCGAAGTTGGACTCGACCTTGATGACGGCGCGCACCAGCGCCTCGGGGATTTGGTAGAGGGTGGCCGCCTCGCGAATGTACGTGTCGAAGCGGTACACGCGGTCCGGGGACGTGTCCGGCAGAACCGGCTGCGGCTGGTCGCGAACGACGCGCTTGCTGCCCTTCTTCGGCTGGCTGGTGAAGGAAATGACCCCGTCTTCGCTCACCGACTTGTAGATGTCGGCGTGGGACACTGCTCCCGCCGACAGCACCAGCGCGGCGCCGGCGAAGCTGGGCAAGAGCGACAGAAGGCGGGGGCCAGAACCCATGACCCGCTAGGGTAGACCGCTGGGCCGGGCCGGTTCAACTTTCAACTGGTGCAACCAGTGATCCACTTCGAGCCAAGGTCTAGCGAAGGTGACTTCGCACGCCGTTCTTGGGAACCGTCGGGAGCTGTGCCTTTCGATGGGTCGTCGGGGGCGAGCTCGACGACGGATCTGGGGGACGGGCGGATGGACAAGCACGAACTCGAGGGGACGCGTCGGGCGTCGACGAGCACACGTGAGCTGAGTGACGCGGTGAAACGCGCCATCGCGGAAGGCCCCGAGTCCGCTTACGCCTACGCGACGTATCACGAGCTGAGCGCCGAGGAGCTCGCCGCGCTCGAGGGGGCCGTGATGGAGAGCCCGGAGTGGGCGTCGCACTTCTTGCGCGACGTGTCGGGCGCGGACGTGCTGCGGCTTCTCGACGCGGTGTGCCGTGATCCGAAGGTGGCGTTTCGCACCGCCAAAGCGCTACCGAAGTTGCAGACCATGCGGCTCGCGCGCGCGGCGGCGCAGAGCCCCAAGTGGGCGTACTACTTCGCGAAGGACGTGTCGTTCTTGCACGTGGGCGTGCTGCAAGAGGGCGCGAGCAGGAGCCCCGAGTGGGCCACGAAGTTCGCGCGGGACGTACCGGGCGCCGACGTGGCCGCCTTGTTCGAGTCGGTGCGCGGAGACCCACTCTGGGAAATGAAGTTCTTGCGCGACGTGAAGCGCAAGTAACTTCACGGAAGGTGAACCGCTTCAAAAGCTGCCGATGAGGCGGGCTCCCTGAGTGGTGCCGGCGGCCCAAGGAACGAGCGAAAACGAGCTTGTTTGCGGCGCGGGTTCTCGGAATGCCAGCCCCGAGCTGTGCCCGATGGCTGCGCCGAGCAAGGCGCCGGACACGATGTCGGACGCCCAGTGGTGGTCACCGAGCCACATCCCCGCGGCGACTCCGACGGCTGCGGCATAAGCTACGTAGCCCGCCCAGTGGCGATGTTCGGTCACGGTGGCGAGCGCGACTGCCGCGGAGAACATGGTCGACGTGTGTCCGCTGGGCCAAGCGTAACCGCTTTGCCACTCGAACCAACGGAAGGTCTTGGCGTGCTCGGGGTGCTCGAGGCGATCCGGCGCGTTGGGGTCGTCCCCGTCGTTGGGCCAAGCGCGCCCGGTGATCCACTTGAGCGCGCCGGTGGCGGCGGCCGTGAGCGCGACCGCCTGGACCATGGCGGACGCCGGGCGAGCGAGCTCACAGTTGTCCGTGAAGAGCGCCGCGGCGTCCGTGACGACGAGCGCGCCGGCGAAAGCGTAGGGGCCCCACACGGAAAATGGCTCCTGGTTGGGTGAGCCTCCCAGCTTTTCTTGGCTGATGAGGCGCATCTCGTGATCCGTGCCGGTGGGGACCATGATGGCCGGAGCCGCCACGGCCCGGGCGACGAGCAAGAGCGGTGTGGGCCGGAGGAAGTACCCGCCCGTTTCCGGCAAGCGCGACCAAGGAGCGAGTGTGTCGCACGCCGCCGCGCTTGGTGATGAGATGAGGAGCGCCGCGCACAGCGCAGCGGCAGAGGCCGCCCCCCGGAGGCCGCGCCAGCCGGGACGAAGAGGAGCGAAAAGGTGCGAGGTGGTGAGCAAGACGCTCCTCCAGGCCGAACGGTGGAGCCTAGGAAAGGGGGAAGTGACCTTTCGGTCAATTGCTTGGGGGTCGCGAAGCTGGTCGGCGAGCGTACAAGAGGGGAGCGCTTCGGCGGCGATATCCCAGCGTGCAGACCGGAGAAAGCCCTACTCGACCCCCTGGCCGCTTACGTTGGCTCTGCGCGCGGTCGCTGGTCTTTCTGGGAGCGAAAGAACATGGCCATGCGAATCATCTCATTGGACGACTACCGGGGTGGACTCGACGTTCGACAGGTGGTGCAGCAGCTCACGCGTGAAGGGTTCGAAGAGGGCGCCGTGCGGCGCGTCATCGCGCGCATTCGCTTGGACTGCGGCGGAGACGTCACGATGGCGCAAATGTTGGTTTGGTGCCGGCGCCAGCTGGACGTGGAGTCGCGAGTGACGATCGTCAGAAGACGGTGACCCGAGCGTGGGCGCGCCGCGCGTTCACGCGGCCGCGCGTTACTCCGCCGGTTCGCCCGGAGGGTGCTTACGAAACCAGTCGACGATGGCGGGCATGCTCGGCTCGAAGGGGCCCGGAATGGAGAGGTTCAGAACGCCCGCGCGGGCGCCCGAGCGATTCTCGAAATCGTGGGTCATGCCGCCCGGTACGAGGACGAACGACCCCGCGCTTGCGTCTACCCACTCGCTGCCGACGAGGAAGCTCATCGTCCCTTCGACCACGAAGAAGACGTCGTCTTCCGGATGCGAGTGAGCGCCCGGACCCGTGGTGCGTGGCTCGAGCCACCACTCCGAGATGGAGTACTTGTCGGCCGTCTCGGCGCCATCCGCCTTGAAGAGAGCGCTCATGCGCCCCATCGAGTACGCGCGCCCTTCGCCGGGACGCAGCACGACGGGAGAGCGCGGTGGCGGCGGGGCTTGCGAGGGAGCGTCCGTGGACATGAGGGCAGGATAGCGCAAAGCGCGCGGCCGAGAGCGTTCGAGCTGCTCGACCGCGTCAGCGACGGCCACCGAGCTCGGGAAACGCCGCGGGGCTCAGTCGTCCGTCAGGTACGTGTAGCCGCGCAGCGACTCTTCGTAGTGGTGCATGAGCGTGCGCATTTGCTCGTTGGTGAGCTTGCGCTGCTTGACGGCGCGGTCCGCTTGGCGACGCACGTTTTCCACCATGCGCTCGGGGTCGTACTGCACGAAGCGCAACACCTCGGCGATGCTGTCGCCCTTGACGACGTGCTCCACCTCGTAGCCCTCGTCCGTGAGCTTGACGTGGACGGCGTTCGTGTCGCCGAACAGGTTGTGGAGGTCTCCGAGGATTTCCTGGTACGCGCCGTTCAGGAACATGCCCAGGTAGTAGGACTGATCCGGGTTGTACGTGTGGACGTCCAAGGTGTTCTTGGGGTCCTCGAGATCGATGAAGCGGTCGACGATGCCGTCGCTGTCACACGTGAGGTCCGCCAACGTGCACTTGACCGTGGGCTCTTCGTCCAGCCGGTGCACCGGCATGATGGGGAAGAGCTGATCGATGGCCCAAATGTCCGGCGCGGACTGGAAGACCGAGAAGTTGCAGTAGTAGATGGCGCTGAGCGTGCGATCGAGGTCGTAGAGCTCCTCGGGGACGAACTTCACGCGCTTCAGCGTGGCCTGGAGCTTTTCGCAGCAGTGCCAGTAGAGGCGCTCCGCGTGCGCGCGCTCGCGTAGACCCAGGTAGCCGTACTTGAAGAGGCTCTGCGCCTCCTCCTTGGCCTGGCTGGCGTCGTGAAAGCTCTCCTGCACGTTCTTGGGCAGGATGTTCTGGTAGGTGTCGTACAGCTCGCGCAGCACGCGGTGCGCGTCTGGGGCCGGCTGCTGAGGCTCTCCGAAGCGGATTTCGTTGGCGCCCAGCACCTCGAACACCAAGACGGAGTGGTGCGCGGCGACCGCGCGCCCGCTCTCGCTGACCAGCGTAGGCACGGGTACGTTGGCCTTCTTGCATGCGTCGTGCATGGCGTGCACCACGTCGTACGCATACTCCTGCAGCTGGTAGTTCTTGGACGCGTGAAAGTCCGTCTTGGAGCCGTCGTAGTCGATGGCGAGGCCGCCGCCGACGTCCAGGTAGCCCATCGCGCAGCCCATCTTGGCGAGCTCGATGTAGATGTTGGACGCCTCCTGGAGCGCGTTCTTGATCGGAATGATGCTCGAGATTTGGCTGCCGATGTGGAAGTGCAGGAGCTGCAGCGTGTCGAGCATGTTCGCCTCGGCGAGGCGGTCGACCAGGTTGACGATTTCGGCGGTGGTGAGGCCGAACTTGGCGCGGTCTCCGGTGGACTCCGCCCAGCGCCCCACGCCCTTGGTGGTGAGCTTGGCGCGCACGCCCAGCATGGGACGAATACCCAGGCGCGCGGAGGCCTTGAGCACGATGTCCAGCTCTTCGATGCGCTCGACGACGACGATGACGGTTTTGTCGAGGCGCTGCGCCAGGAGCGCGGTCTCGATGTACGTGTTGTCCTTGTAGCCGTTGCAGATGATGACGCCGCCGTTGTCGCGCATGGCGCTGAGGGCGATGAGCAGCTCGGGCTTGGAGCCGGCCTCCAGGCCGTAGTCGAACTGCTTTCCGAACTCGACCACGTCCTCCACGAGGTGCGAGTTTTGGTTCACCTTGACGGGGAACACGCCGCGGTAGCGCCCCTCGTAGTTGTACTCGGTGATGGCCTTCTGAAAGGCCTCGTTGATGCGCTTGATGCGGTGGCCGACGATGTCCGGAAAGCGGATGAGCGCGGGCATGGCGAGACCACGCGCCTTGAGGTCTTCGATGAGCTCGAAGAGATCGAGGCTGTGCTCGCTGGACGGATCCGGCGTGACCGATACGTGGCCGGCCTCGTTCACCGAGAAGTAGTGCGAGCCCCAGCCACGAATGCCGTAGTGCTTGGCCGACTGCGCCGGCGTCCACGTACCTGCCGGTGGAGGCACGCTGGGCGGCATGCTCGGTGACGAGTCGGAGAGAGTCGAGTCGCTGGAACGCTCGCTGCCGTTCGTAGAAATGCGCTTGGCCACGTGCTTCTCCGCCTGCTGTTCCATGAGTTCGGGCTGCCCTTAGCTTACCGCTGCCAGGCGAGCAATCTGGGGCTCTTTCCAGGGAGCCGTGCAGAGGATTGGGGCCGAAACGTCTCGGTCAGGAGCTGCCGCGCCCGCGGCGCCAGCGCCGTGAGCGCCCTTGGGCCCGGCGCGGCGGGCCCTCAGCTCGGCCACCACTGGGTGGGCAGCGCGTCGCGCGAGTGGAGCGCGAAGAGGTCCATCAAGAACGCCACCGAGATGTGCACCAGAAAGCCGGCGTACATGCTGCGCGTGCGCATGGCGAGCGAGCCCAGCACGACGCCCGCCACGATGGCGGCGTGCGCCTCCAGGTAGGGCTTGCCGTAGTGGATCATGCAGTAGGGCAGCGCCATGGCGAAGATGGCGGACACGCCCAGCGCCGAGCGCGTGACGGAGAGCAGCCAGCCGCGGAAGAAGAACTCGAGCGCGAAGAACTGCGCGAAGTACATGGCTTCCCACATCAGGAAGTCCGACCACGAGCGGCTGCTCTGCTTGTAGAACGGGTAGTACGTCAAAAAGTCTTTTTGACGGGCCACCACGGCCATGGCGCCGATCACCACCACGAGGCAGAGCGCGTAAATCCAAGCGTGGCTCCAGAAGCCCTTCACCCGGAGGCCCATGTCGAGCACGCTGTCTCCGGGAAAAAGAAGCTTCCACGTGACGAGCGGCACCAGCACGTAGCCGAGCACGCGCGCGCCCGACCACCACGCGTAGCTGAGCAGCTCGTCGTAGCGCGCGAGATGCGTCCAACCCTTGCCGCCGTTCATGTCGGCGAGCACCGGGCGAATCACGTCCTCGTAGAAACCCCGGCCGCCGAAGTACTCGTGCAGCGTGAGAACGATGGCCACGAGCGTGAAGGCGACGGCCGGGCGATAGTCGATGGCGCCGTCTTGGCGCGCCCGCAGCTCGCGGCTCTCGACCTCGATTTCTTGCCAGCTCTTCCGAAAGAACGCCCAGATGACGGGGGCGATGAGCAGCAAGACCGGGAGCGGCGCGAGCGCCCGCACCACGGGGTAGTCGACGAACGCTTGCCACGCCGACACCTCGGGCAAGCGCGGCGTGGGGAACGGAATGTCTTGGAACGGCGCGAGCATGCGGTGCGTGCTCAGCTCGCAGGGGCCGCTTGTTTACGGCAGAGCGCCGCGCCGCGCCGGAGCCGGGCCACGGTGACGTCCTTCCCCAGCACGTGCATCACGTCGTAGAGACCCGGGCTCGCGGAGCGGCCAGACAGCGCGACGCGCACGGGTTGGGCCACCACCTTCATTTCGAGGCCCTGGGCCGTCACGTAGTCCGTGAGCGTCGCCTCGAGCACCGAGGGCGTCCAGTCGCTCACGTTCGCGTAGCGGTCGGCGAGCGCCCCCAGGTGCGCCTCGGCGCCAGCGACCAAGAACTTGGCGGCCGCCTTTTCGTCGAGCGTCGGAGGCTCACGGAAGTAGAAATCCAGGTGGTGCGCGGCGTCCTTCAGATCCCGCGCGCGCTCACGAATGAGCGGCAGGGCTTGGGCGATTTTGGCCTCGGACGGGCTCTCGATGCCGGCGGCCTCCAAGAACGGTGCCGCGAGCTTCACGTACTCGGCGTCCGGAGTGAGAGCGGGCGTCTTCAGATGTTCGAAGGCGACGTCCGCGAACTTTTTCGCGTCGAACTTGCCGTCGCTCTTGTTCACCCGGTCCCAGGAGAACTTCTGGATGAGCTCGTCGCGCGAGAAAATTTCCTGATCTCCGTAGGACCACCCGAAGCGCACCAGGTAATTCAGGACGCCCATCGCCGTGTAGCCCTGTTCGCGATACTCGGAGACGCTGACGGAAGCGTGTCGCTTGCTCAACTTCTCGCCCTTGGGCGAAAGCATCATTGGCAAATGCGCAAACTGGGGCGTTTCCCAACCGAACGCCTCGTACAAGAGCACCTGCTGCGGCGTGTTGCCGATGTGGTCGCGGCCGCGCGCCACCAAGGTGATGCACATGTCGTGGTCGTCGACGACGGCGCCCAAATTGTAGAGCGGCAGGCCGTTGCGGCGCAAAATGACGAAGTCCTGCTGGGTGTCGTTCGGCGTCGAAATCACGCCGAACACCAGATCGTCGAACGACGTGACGCCGGTCGTCGGTGCCTTGAAGCGGACCACGTGCGGCAGATCGGGTTGATCTTGTCTGTTGCGGCACGTGCCGGGGTAAACGAACTGCGCCTTGGGGTCCTTGGCCTTGAGCGCTTCGCGCTGCGCGTCCAGCTCTTCTTGGGTGCAAAAGCAGCGGTACGCCTTTCCCAGGCGAATGAGGTCTTCGACGGCCTCGCGGTAACGCAGCTTGCGGTCGCTCTGGAAGTACGGGCCGTAGTCTCCGCCCACCTCCGGGCCCTCGTCCCAATCCAGGCCGAGCCAGCGCATGGCGTCCAAAATGGCGCGCACGCTCTCCAAGCTGGAGCGCTCTTGGTCCGTGTCCTCGATGCGAAGCAGGAACTTTCCGCCTTGGCTGCGCGCCCACAGCCAGTTGAAGAGCGCGGTGCGGGCGCCTCCGATGTGCAAATAGCCGCTCGGCGAGGGGGCGAAGCGGACGCGGACGGGGCGAGCGGGAGCGGACGGGGCCGAAGAGCTCATGGCGGCCCGGCGGTAGCATGGGGTGCGGCGAAAGAAAACGGAGGGTTACGCGGCGCCCGGGACGGCTTGGGCTCAACGGAGCGAATCGAGGAAAGCTCGACCGGTCCTGATGCGGACGTCCTCCGCGTCGATGTGTCGCGTCGTTACGGTGCGACTCATGAGCGCCCCGACGAGGACGCCGAGGAGCATGAGCGCCATGGACAGCGGGAGGGCGAGCTCGGCCGAGCGCGCGCCGCTGGCCACCGCGCAGCTGGCGCTGCCGAGAGCGATGAGGCAGACGCCGACGACGCGCCCGAGCGTTCGGCGCTGCCGGTGCAGGGGGCACAGTCCAATGCTCAAGCGGGCGCGCCTCCGCGTGAGGAGCGACACGATGACGTAGATGAACGGACTCAGGATGAGCACGTAGACCCAGCGCGGGTGCCAGCCGAGTCTCTGCTCGAGGCGGTAGCCGGCCGCCGGCTGGTTGCACACTACGCAGCGATCGGGAAACTGCGCGCCGAGGCGGGGCGCGACGACGTCGTCGCCGTCGACGTAGAGCTCCCCGCGAAGGGCGAGCTCCGGGACGCGCGCCGCTTCTGCGGCGAGCGACGGTGCTTGGTACGGATTGAGCGTCATCGGGGCGTGGCTTTCTGGCGCGCCGCGCTTCGCAGCGAGGCGAGGGCAGCCGCGAAGTCCGCTGGCGGCGCCGATTCGAAGAAGAGCGGTTGCTCGCTGGTCGGATGCGTGAAGCCGAGCGCGGCAGCGTGCAAGAGAATGCGCGGCGCGGGCAGGAGCGGTGCGGTGAACCCTTTGGAGTACACGCGTTCGCCGAGGAGAGGGTGACCGCGCTCGGCGAGGTGAATGCGAATTTGGTGAGTGCGCCCCGTCTCCAGGCGGCATTCGACGAGCGTCGCCGCATGGAAGTGCTCGAGCGCGCGCACGTGCGTGATGGCTTCCCGGCCGAGCTCCTGCGAGTGAGTCGAGCCGCGCCGCCCGTCGCCGCGATCTTGAATGAGGCGGCTCGAGATGGTGCCGGACATGACCGGGCCGTGCGCGAGCGCGAGGTAGCGACGCGACGTCGTATGAAAACGGAACTGGTTCTTGAGGTGTCGAAGCGCGTGCGGCGTGCGAGCGAAAACGAGGAGCCCCGACGTCTCCTTGTCGAGCCGGTGTACGACGCCGAGCGGGCGAGGACGCGCCCCCGTGCCGCGACTGACGAGCTCCGCGACCAAGGCGTCGAGGGTGTCTCGCTCGGAGTCTTCGAAGGGCACGGTGGCGACGCCAGCAGGCTTTTCGACGACGACGACCTGCGAGTCCACGTACACCAACGCATCCTGCGCCAGGCGGACGGAGCGCGAGCTCTTGTCGACGCCCGAGCGGGGCGCACTCATGATCAGGTCGAGCGTTTGACCTTGGCTTACGAGCGCGCCCGAGTCCGTGGTCGTGGCGCCGTCGAGGCGCGCCTTCCCCGTCTCGATGGCGCGGCGCACGACGTTCCAGCTCACGTCGCCGACCAGCTCGCGCAGCGCACGATCGAGGCGCGCGCCGTCGAGCGCTTCGGAAATGGTCCACGAACCGGAGCTCGGTAGCGCAGGGCCCGGGCCGGGCGGCTTTGAGGCGCTCATTGGCGCCTCGTAGCGCGACTCGGAGGTGACGGCTAAGGGAGGTAGCCGTTCAGGCTGGATGGCGCGTCGCCCGGCCAGGAGCTAGCGCCGCGTGGGCTGACGCGGCCGGCGAGGTGAGGGGTGGGTAGGGCCACGCGGCGGAAGTGGCGCCTGGTGAGCCATCTCGCCGCACGCGGGCTGCCGAGCGGGCGGCTAGCCCAGCGAGCACCCGGGGCCTTCGACAAGCGCGTGACGCTCCGTCGCTGGAACGGAGGTACGAATGAGAAGCTCATGATTCACTATCAATGAGCATGGGCATGACGCGGACTCGCTGCCGCTCTGTCGTTCGCGTCGAAAATGCCCCTGTCGAATGTCACCTTGGGACGAGCGCGGGGTCGTGGGCGGTGTCACGCTCATGAGGTGCGAACACTCCGTTGCGGGGCTTGCCTCCGGTGAGTCTGTCGTCAACGGGAATCGCTAGAAGAGAGGAACCACAATGCACAACATCGAAGCCATTCTGGGCGAGCGTGCGACGAGTCTGAGCCGTGACATCGCGGGTCAGACGGGCCTCAATCCGGCCAAGTCGCGGGATCTGCTGAATCAAGCGGCGGTCTCCTTGGGCGCTCACATCCGGGCCGGCCGCGTTCAGGCGAGCGATCCGAACGGAGCGTTCCGTCACCTGGACACGCAGGAGCTGGCCCGTACGTTTGGCATCAAGCCCAAGCAGGTCGAGGCCGGCTTGCGCGCCATCTGGCCGCGGCTGTGTAACGCGCTCGCCAGCGCGGACGTTGGTGACAACGTCTCCGGCGACGCCGTCGTGCGCAACATGGGCTCGGACAACGACCCGCAGAAGCCGGGCAAAGGTCCGAAGCGCCCTCACTAAGCGCTGACTGACACGTTCGGGTAAAAGCGAACGGCGAAGCGTCGCTCCCGAAAGGGAGCGGCGCTTCGCGCTATCGTTCTCTCATTTAGGCGGGGCTCACGAGCGACTCACGCTCGAGCGCGGTCTCGCTCATGTGGCCGTCGACGGTGAAATAGAGTCGCCCGTCGCTTCGGACCACCTCGAAGCTGGTGTTGCGGTCGACGTGGCTCTCGAGAGCGTCCAAGAACGCTGGCGCAAGAACGTAGAGCTCGATGTCCTCGAGGCGATGGATGGGGCGTGACGCCGCTTCCTTGCGGAGGAGCGCGGGCTCGGTGCTCGAGTACAGCGCCACGCGCGGCGCGGCCTTGGCAGCCTTGTGCAAGCGTTCGGCGGAGGGGGCGCCCACGTCGATCCACGCGGTGAGCGCGCCGGTGGCGTCGCGGATGGATACGGGCGGCTCGTCCGTTTGAGAGATGCCTCCCTTGCTGAAGGTGATGCCCTCTTCGTAGGAGAGGCAGTAGGCGAGCGTGCGCGTCATCAGGTAGCGAAAGCTCTCGGACGGGTGGCGCGCCGCGCGCAAATCGAGCTCGGTGTACACCCCGCGGGTGACGTCCGACAGCGTGACGGCGAAGCGGTACATGGTCGCGGTCAGGGCCACGTGACCTCCACGCCGTGCCCGGCGTCGATGGCGGACACGTCGAGTCGCGGTCCGTGCTGGACGAAGCCGCCGCAGAGCGGCCGCGGACCCATGAAGAGCGGCGTGTCGAGGTCGACGAAACGAAAGCCGCCGATGCCGGCGGCGAGGCACGCCGAGGTGCTCATGGAGAGCTCCGTTTCCACCATGCCGCCGATCATGAGCTGAAGGCCATGACTCCGCGCGGTCGCTATCATTTCCCACGCTTCGACGAGGCCGGTCTTCGCCGTCTTGACGTTGATGACGCTCGCCGCGCCCAGTCGCGCGATACGCGCCACCTCGCTCGCGCTGCGCGCGCTCTCGTCGGCCGCCACGGGGACGCGACCGTCGCGCTCCACTTGCGCCAGGCCGTCCAAGTCGTCGCGCGCCGTGGGCTGCTCGTAGAGCACGACGCGCGAGCGCGCGGGGCCGAGCTCCGTGAGGAGCCAGAGCGCGTCCGTGGCGCTGAGCGCGGCGTTGGCGTCCAAGATGAGCTCTGCGTTCGGTGCGGTGGCGTGGACGGCGCGGACGCGCTCGGCGTCTTCGTCGAGCGCTGCGCCGCCGACCTTGATCTTCAGGGCGGAAAAGTTGGCTTCCTGCGCGCGGCGCGCAGCGGCGCGCGCGTGCGCGACGTCGCCCGTGGGGATGGTGATGTCGGTGAGGAGCGTGGTTTCCGCGCCGCCGAAGAAGCTCCACAAGGAGACGCCATGACTCTTCCCGAGCGCGTCCAAGAGGGCCATTTCTACTGCGCATAGCGCGCTCGGCAGGTGGCTCAGCGCCTCGCGCACAGCGGCGCAGGCGGGGCGGTAGCGCGCTGCGTCGTGACCTTGGAGCGCTCGTTCGGCGCTCGGCAGTGCGGCGAGCACGGCAGCCTGGGTTTCTCCGCTCACGGCGGGGAAAGGGGCGGCCTCGCCCAGCCCCACGGTGCCGTCCTCGAGCTCCACTTGGACGAGCACGTTGGCGGCCACGGTTTGCGCGCCGGTCGCGATCCCGAAGGGCTCGCGGAGCGGCACGTCGAGCGGCGAGTAGCTCAAGGAACGGAGTCGGGTCGTGGACATGGGGGGCCTCCGGTGCGTAGCGCCGCGGGGCACCGTAGGGCGGGGGACGTCGCGAGGCCAACGGTGGGGACCAGGGCCGGCGAGGCGCGACGGCGGGGCGGCTTGCCCCCACCCCGGCGGATTGCTAGGGACTCGGCCCCTTTTGGACCTGGGTCCAAGGGGAGCCCCGGCTGTCCCGCCGTGGGGGCTTTCCCAAAGAGGTGCCGGATGGGCCTCGTGCGTCGGGTGAACCCCGCCGTCCGAGTCCTTGGGACGATGGCGCCGTACGGAGACCACCCATGAACAAGACCCCTCTCGCGCTCGTCAAGGAGCGCTTCGGTAGCAAGGAAAAACTGGTCGAGGCCGTCGAGAAGCTGGCCACGAAGGACCTGTGGCTAGCTCGCGTGAGCGAGGCCAAGGGCCTGAAGCACGTCTCGAACGCGAAGCTGCTTCGCCTGCACGACTCGCTCGAGGACGCGAAGAAGCGCTTCGGCAGCCGTGACAAGCTCGTCGCCACCATCGCCGAGCTCGAGAAGCGCGCGAAGGACGAAGGCTTCAAGACGCGTCTCAGCGGGTACCCTCTGCCGCGCCTCGTCGATCTGCATGACGCTGCGGCCAAGCGCGCCAAGGCCGCCAAGGCCTGAGCGTTCGTTTCGACGCTGCTCGCCGCGAGCCGCCGCCCTTCGGGGTCGGCGGCTCGCGCGTTTTGTGCGGCCGAGTGCGGAGCCTTGCGCTAAGGCGGTGAAGCTCGGCTGCTCGGTGGCTTACAGGCCCTTTTCTTGAATGTATTTGGCGGTGAAACGTGCTCCGGCGTCGTAGCTGCGCTGCAAGTCAGAGGCGATCCGCTTCTCGATCATGCCTCCCACGCCGAACACCTTCACGCTCACCGTCGCCGTGAAAATACGCTTGCACTCCTTGTCGCCGAGAGGCTGCGTTACCAGCTGGCCTTCGACGCTCATCTTGTCGGCCAAGCGGCTCGGCACGACGTGCACGACGTAGCGGCGCGGTGATTTTTCGAAGCGTCCCTCCTCGCGATAGCGGAGACCCTCACCGACGACCTTTTTGATGGGCGCGGGCAGATCTCCCAGAGGAGGCTCGCACTCCACGACGCGCGCGACGTGGCCCCCCCGGTCGTCGCGGCTCACCTCGCGCCAGAGAGAGAAGTGCAGCGCCTCGTACATGCGGCGGTTGTACTCGTCGTCGAAGAACAGCTTGTCCCAAAAGGTGTCTTCGCTGCACGCGAAGGTGTGCTCGATGCGGACGTTTTCGGCCATGAGCGTATCGTACACAGAAACGAGGCGTGTTCGAGGCGAGCCGGGGCGAGGGTCGGAGACGTCGCACGGGGTCGCGCTTTACCCTTCATTTTCGGAGCGGGCTCCGTTCTCTTCGCTATGATGCGGCTCTCTCGCGCGGCGCTTCGCGCTGTGAGCTCCTAGAAATGAACGCGCGCGTCCCCTTAGCCGAGCTGCCAGTCCCCGTCGCGCCGTCGTGGTTGCGCCAAGTGTGGCTCGTACTCTCCAAAGACGTCGCCATCGAAGCGCGCACCGGCGAGGTCACGATGACGAGCGGCTTCTTCGCGGTGCTCGTCGTCGTCCTTTCGTCCATGTCGTTTTTCGGGGGACCCCTCACCGGTCGGGTCGTTGCTTCGGGAGTGGTGTGGCTCTCCGTCGCCTTCGCCGCGGTGCTCGCTTTGGGACGCAGCTGGGCGCGCGAGCGCGAGGGACACGCGCTGGACGGTTTGCTCACGTCACCGCTCGCGCCGAGCGCGCTTTTCGCTGGCAAGGCGCTGGGGCTCCTCACCTTCTTGTTTGCCGTGGAGCTGGTGGTTTTTCCGGCGGCGGCGTTGTTCTTTTCGGTCGACTTGTGGCAGCGCGGCGCGGGCCTCTTGGTCATTGCTCTGGTGGCTACGCCGGGCATCGCGGCCAGCGGCACTTTGTTCGGCGCCATGACCGTGCGCACGCGCGCGCGGGATCTCATCTTGGCGGTCGTGCTGTTTCCTCTGCTCGCGCCGAGCCTGCTCACCGCCGTGGCCGGTACGCGGGAGCTCTTGGAGGGGGTGCCGCTCGCGGCGCTCGGAGACTACCTGAAGCTCTTGTTCGTCTTCGATTTGACCTTCGTGGTCGGGGGGCTCGCGCTGTTCGGCACGTTGCTCGAGGGGTGAGCTGCTGGCCCGCGCGCGGGTGTGCTAACGTAAGTGGCGCATGCGCCTTGGACTCCTGGGCCCGGCTATGGGACACGCGGATGCGCTGGAGCGCGCAGCGCGCTTTCTGCGTCGCAAGCAGGACGCCGAGCGCGTGGTGTACCTCGGGGCGGACGAGAGCCTCGATCAGCTGGTGCAGCGCTGGGCGGAGCAGCTCGTGGGTGAGGACGCCAGCGAGGCGGCGCTGTGTCGCCGCGCTACGGAGCGCACCGCCCACGCGAGCTCCGAGGAAATCGACGAGTACTTGGCGCGTGAGGCCGAGCGCAGCCGCCTGCGCATGTACGAATCGCTGCCCGGAGAGGCCACGCGCGGCGTCGAGCTCTTGGCCGGAAAGGTGGCGGTCATGATCTACGACAAGGCGTACCTCGAGGAAGAGGACATCTTGCCCGCTACGCTGCTCCTCTTCGGCAAGAGTGACGAGCCGCTGGTCAAGCGCATCGGGCGCCGGTGGTTTCTGTCCCCCGGCTCATTTCCTCGCGGAGGCGTCATGTTGCTGGAAGATCACGAGGGCGCTGTGGACGTCACCATTTACTCGGGGGCGCTCGAGGAGCTGAGCCAAGAGCGCGTCGAGTTGGCGCGAGAGATGAACCTCCGCGTTGCCGGTGGCTGACGTGCGGCTGGGTGTCTTTGGCGGCAGCTTCGACCCACCGCACATCGCGCACGTCCTGGCAGCGAAGGAAGTCTTGCGCTCGTCCGAGGTCGACCGGGTGCTCGTGGTCCCCGTGTACGGTCACGCTTTCGGAAAGCGGTTGGAGTCGTTCGAGCACCGCGTGGCGCTGTGCCGTCTCGCCTTCGATAACGTGGCGGGTGTGGAGGTGAGCGAGCTGGAGCGCGAGCTGCCTCCGCCGAACTACACGCTCTACACGCTCGAGGCGCTGCGCGGCGCGTACCCGGGCGCGGAGCTGCGTCTCATCGTCGGCGCGGACGTGCTACGCGACCACGCCAAGTGGTACCGCTGGGGCGAGGTGAGTCGTCTTGCGCCGGTGCTCGCGTTCGGGCGCGTCGGCGTGCACGGGACCGAGGCTCCTGATCCGGTTCTCCCCGGCGTATCTTCCACCGAGGTGCGCGCCTGGCTCGCGGGGCGTGGGCCCCGCCCTCCAGCGGGTTCCACCAGGGCTGTCGCTCCGGAAGCGCTGGAGGCTCGACGCCGGCTCACGGAGGTCGTACCCCACGAGGTGCTCGCCTACATCGACGAGCACGACCTGTACCGCTAAGGCCCCCACCGGGCGAAGCCCATAAGCGGGCGCCCGAGCTTCTGCCGCCTCTCCCAGCTTCGCGATGGACCTTCGAACGCGCACTTCGCTCTTCTGTGGCGCGCTCGCCATCGCCATCGCCGTGTCCATCCTGCTGCGCGGTCGCCCGCGTCGGCCTCAGATTTGGTTCGCGGGTTTCGCTGCCGACATTGGGCTCTGGTACCTCGCGCAGTGGCTCTACCACTCCGTACGCGCAGACGTGTGGGCGCGCTTCACGGCGCTTCTGGCGGTGCTCTTGCCGCACTTCGGTCTGCGTCTCTTCGAGGCGCTCTTGCCGGAGCCCCAACGTCGTCCCACGTTGCAGCGCGTCGCCAACGTGCTCCTGGTGCCGGTGGTGGCGGTCGCGCTGCTCGTGCCGCTCCGTTATTGGTGGGTGCGCAGCCTCGTCTTCGTGTACGCGTTCGGCCTGCTCGGCGCGGGCCTGTGGTCGCTCGCCGCGCGCTCGGAGAGCACCCCCTCGCGCACCACGCAGCGTCGCGTGCGCTTCCTGGTGCTCGTAGGGGCGTCCGCAGTGGCCGCCAACTTGGCCGACTTTCTCTGGTTCGTCGGCTTCGACGTGCCGCCCATCGGCGCGGTGCTCGTCATCTTGTTCCTGTTCGTTCTGGCCGAGTCGTTGATCCGCCAGCGCTTCGTGGACGTGTACGACGTGCTCGGTCAGGTGCTGCTCTCCGCTGCGCTGGCCACCTGCCTCTCCGCGATTTTCTACGTGTCGGTCGACTTGTTCGGCGGCTTCGACACGATGTACCTGGGCGCGTCGCTGGCGACGATCATCATGCTCATTCTTTTCGAGCCGCTGCGCGAGAAGGTGAACGCCGCCATCCACCGGGCCTTCTTTCGCGAGCGCGTGGATCTCGAGCGAGCCGTGACCGAGGTGCGCGCCGAGTTGGCGCACGTGCTCCGCATCGATCAGCTGGAGGAAGTGGTGATGGGCGCGCTTGGCGCCTCGCGCCGCGCCACGGGCGCGGCGCTCTATCTGCGCGACGCAGTGGGGATGCACTTCGAGCTCTCGGCGCAGTTCGGCCCCGAGGCGCCGGCGCACATCGAGGTGGCTGCTGCGCGCCCGCTCTTGGACCGCTTGCTCCACCGTCCGTCGGTCGTGCTGGAAGAGGTGGCGCGCGACGCCGCCGAGGCGCGCAGGCGCGGCTGGAGCCTCGAGCTGGACGCGCACGAGCGAGTCTTGGCAGCCGCCGAGCTCTTGGGCGCGTTCAAGCAGGGCGTTTGCACGAGCTTGCGTGGAGAGCGAGAGGCGCTGTTCGGCTTCTTGGTGGTCGTCGACGATCGCGTCGCGGACGCGTACTCGGCGGACGAGGTGCTCTTGCTCGAAACGCTCGCCTTCCAGGTCGGCGTGGTGGTGGAAAATTCCCGCGAGTACCAGCGCATGCAGGCGCGCGATCGTCTGGCATTGCTCGGGCAAATGGCGGCGGGCTTGGCCCACGAGGTCAAGAACCCTCTCGGCGCCATCAAGGGCGCCGCCCAGCTCCTGGGAGATCCGGCGGCCAGCACGCTCAGCCCGAGCGATCGCGAGTTCGTGGGCATCATCCTCGAGGAGGTCGATCGACTCGACCGCGTCGTGGGCTCGGTGCTCGACTATGCGCGTCCGGCAAAGGCCACTCCGGGGCAGGTGGACGTGAACGCCGTCGTCGAGCGCACGCTGCGCGTCTTGTCTCCAGAGAGCCCGGACTGTCGTTTGGAAACGATCCTGGCTCCTTGGCTTCCGCCCGTGCGCGCGGACGCAGAGCAGCTTCGACAAGTCATCATCAACCTGGTGCGGAACGCAGTGCAGGCCATGCAGGGGCGCGGCGTAGTGACCGTGCAAACGCGCGCTGGCGGTGAGGAGGGGCCTTCGGCGCCCCTGTGGGCGGCGCCAGAGTCGTCTTCGCCCAGCGTGGAGTCAGCGGAATCGGGCCCGCGTTGGGTGGAGCTGACGGTTCGTGACGAGGGCCCCGGCATCGACCCCGAGATGATAAAAAGTCTCTTCGTGCCTTTCGTGACCACGAAGGACCGCGGCACGGGTCTCGGGCTCGCCATCAGCCAACGCATCGTGGAAGACATGGGCGGGCGTATCGACGTTCGCTCACAGGTGGGGCAAGGCTCCGCGTTCACCGTGGCACTGCCCGTGGCGTACCCGGTCGCAGCTACACCGACACTGCCCCCCGTAGACGCCTCAGTGGACAATCCAGCCCGAGAGGCGGACGCAGCAAACCCACGTCAGCGTACGCTTCACGACGTAAAGATGAGCTAACTGAGCCGGCCTGCTGGCCGCGCACAACGAGGGTCATCACGACAAGCTGGGTCGGCAAATCTGGGGCAGCGTTGCAACTCCTTACGATCCCTCTGCTTTCCTTGACCCATGCTTGCACCCCCGCCTATCCTGCAAGAGACAGAGTCGGATGCTGTCTGCGCGTCCCAGGGTGGGCGTTCGTGGGTGTGCATCCAGGCTTGCGCGCAGCGCGGGCTCGCCGATGATTCTGTGGCCTCCTGCTCCGTCGACGATGAACTCCGGGTTCAATCCTCCTTCTGATACCTCCGCGCCCGTCTCGAGCGGCCAGCTCGCGCTCAGGTTCATCTCGGGCAAGTACCAGGGGGGTGAGTTTCCGCTGACGGAAGGCACGACCATCGTCGTCGGTCGCTCGAGCGATCTGGACATGGTGCTCGTCGAAGAAATGGTCTCTCGCAAGCACGCGCGCATCGAGCTGCGTGGCGGCGTGGTCCACATCGAGGATTTGGGTTCGACCAACGGCACCTTCATCAACGGCGAGCGCATTCAACATGCCTCGCTGCGCGAGGGGGACCGCGTGCTCATCGGCACCAGCATTCTCAAGTTGGTCAGCATCGAGCACCCGGGTGGCCCCAGCCAGAACCTCCAGAAGCTCGCGAAGGAGACCGTTCGTCACGAAAAGACCAGCCAAAGCACGCGCATGAGCGGCAACTTGGAAGAAATTCCATTGCCGGATCTCATGCAGCTTTTCGGCACGTCGCGGAAGACGGGGGTCCTGGTCATTCACTCGCAAGAGGTCGGCCGCATTCACCTCAAGGGCGGCTTGGTCCACTACGCGAGCATCGATTCGCGTCCCGGTCTGCTGCCGGTGAAGGCGGCGTACCGCATGCTCGCGTGGACGCAGGGTACGTTCTCGCTCGAGCCCGCCGCATCCAGCGAACCGGCGGGTGGCATCGAGCTCACGGCGCAAGCGCTCCTGATGGAAGGCTTCCGTCAGTTGGACGAGCTCGCGAACCTGAGCGCCAAGCTCCCCAAGCTCGAGCAGCGCCTCACGTTGAAGACGCCGCTGGAAGCGCCGCTCCACCAGCTCGAGCAGTCGAAGCTCGACACGTTGCAGGTGGCCATCAACGCTCCGTCGTTCCAGGTGGCGCTCGACCGCTCCCAAAAGACGGATCTCGAGACGGCCCAGGACGTGATCGACCTCCTGCGTAAGGGCTACATCACCATCGTCGGCTGACGGCGCGCGCGTTCGCGGATGGCGCGCGTATTGCGAGCGGGGACGCGGCAGCGTCACCGCTCGCGTGCCGCCAAGGTGCAGTTGAGCGGCTGCTGCTCTTGGAGCGACGAATCGCGGCGCTTTGCGCCGCGATTCGTCGCGGACGAACGGAGTGTAGTGCGGGAGCACCGCGCGGGGGCGGGCTGCGCCGCCCAAAAAAGAGCCGTTGGCGCTTGGCGCGCTGTTGCGGCTCGCGAGACGCGCGTCGAGGCCTTCGCCGCGGACGAAGAGAAAGAACCGTTAGCGCTTGGTGCGCTGTTGCGGCTCGCGAGACGCGCGTCGGGGCCTTCGCCGTGGACGAAGAGAAAGAACCGTTAGCGCTTGGTGCGAACTTCTACGGCTCGCGCGTGCGCGTCGAGGCCTTCGCTGCGCGCGAAGACGATGATGTCATCGGCTTGCGCGGCGAGCGCCGCCGGCTCGTAGCCGATGAGCGAAGTGCGTGAGACGAAGTCGTACACACCGAGCGGCGCGCCGTAGCGAGCCGCTCCGCCCGTGGGCAGTACGTGGCTCGGGCCCGCGAGGTAGTCTCCCGCAGCTTCCGGCGTGTTGTGCCCGATGAAGATGGCGCCGGCGCGCAGGATGCGATCCGTGAGCGCGCGGGGCTCTCGCGTTTGAATGGACACGTGCTCGGCCGCCAGGCGGTTGGCGATGGAAACCAGGCTTTCGTAGCTCTCGGCGACCAGGGCGAAGCCGTTTCTTCGGACGGACTCTACGGCGACCGCGCGCCTGGTACGGCCGCGCGCGTCCTTTTCCGGGAGCGCGGCGAGCTGACGCGCGACGGCAGCGTCCGTGGCCTGGGCGAGGCTCAGGCTGTCCGTGAGGAGGAGCGGGTACGCGTCTTCGTCGTGCTCGGCTTGGGAGAGCAAGTCCGCGGCGACGACCTCTGGATCCGCCGAGTCGTCGGCGATGACCAAGATTTCGCTGGGCCCGGCGATGCTGTCGATGTCCACCTCGCCGAACACGAGGCGCTTGGCGGCGGCGACGAAGATGTTTCCCGGGCCGACGATTTTGTCGACCTGGGGCACGGACTCGGTGCCGTAGCCCATGGCGGCGATGGCCTGCGCGCCGCCTGCGTCGACGAGCGCTTTGACACCGGCGAGGTGGCACGCGGCGCGTACTTCGGCGCTCGTGTCGGGGCTCGCGAGATAGATCTCTCGGACGCCGGCGACCTTGGCGGGCACCGCGCACATGAGCACGCTGGACGGGTAACACGCCTTGCCGCCCGGGGCGTAAATGCCCACGCGGTCGAGCGGCGTGACCCGGCTCGCCAAAGTGACGCCGGCCTTTTCGTACTCGAAGCTCCGCAGCTGCTCGGCTTGCTTCTCGTGGTACTCGCGAATGCGGTCCGTCGCCGTGCGGAGCGCGCGCGCAAGGTCAGCGGGGAGCGAGGCCAACGCGGCCTCTCCGTCGTAGTCCTCGACCAGGAGGCGCTCGACTTTACGGTTTTCGAAGCGCTCGACGTAGCGGCGCACGCCCGCATCGCCTTCAGCGCGCACGGCGCCAAGGATTTCGCGCACCGCGGGCTCGACCCGATCGAGGTCGGTTTCGCCGCGGCGGCTCAGCTGACGCAGGGAGTCGCCGAAGGAGGCTTCACCCTCCCGAACGATGGTGAGGCTCGTCATGTCCAATGTCCGGCTTTCAGCGCGGCGGGGTCGTACTCGCGAATTTTGGGTCCCAACGCTTCACGGAAGACTTCTTCGTCGTCCATGTCGTGGTCGTCTTCGGAAAAGCCGCCAGCCACGGTCATGCTCACGGCCAAAATGCGGAGGAAGGTCGCGAAGCTGGACGCACACAGCCGCGGCTGCCACGTGTCGGTCCCGCTCATGGCGGTGTACACGGGACAGTCGCCTTCGGCGTCGGCGGCGGAGACGTCCAAAAAGTACGGATCTCCGAGCAGGGTGCTGTGGCCGATGACCACCCACGTCGGGCGCCAGCCGTTCGGCAGCGGCTGGGAAATCAGCTCTCCGCTCTCGTCCAAGCAGTGGCCGGCCTGTTCGGCGAGGAGCTCGGAGGCGGGCAGGAGCCGCACACACTCCGACGGCGTGCGCGTCTCGAGTGAGACCGGGTCGCACTTGGCCAAGAACTCGCGGTAACGGCGCGGCAAGCGAAGCATGCCGCGCAACGTGGCCAGGAGATGTTCGTCGCCCTTCGTCAGCGAGAGGGGCATCGAACGATGCTGAAACGCCTCCTTCAAGGCGCTGACCGATTCCGCAAGATCGCTATCCAAGGTGCGGCCCACTTTCTCAGGCTCGTCACTGGCCTGTGGGCCCGAACACGGGCCCATCGCTCGAGGCCCCTCGTCGTGGCGAGGAAAAGCCGGCGGGGCCACGGTTTTACTCGCGAGTCGGTCGAAGGCAAGCGGCAGGAGCCTTATCGGCGCCGCCGCTTGGACTACCGGCGCCGATTTCGGCCGCCGCGGTGTTGCCGGGCGAGCGTGATGTAGTCTGCCGCCGACGGTAAACGGGGCGACTTGGAAGGGCCGAGACGTGCCAAGTCTTCCTGGATTCGTTCGGACCACGGGGAAAGCTCGACGGGGGCCCTCGGGCGGTCCAGGTGGAGTTTTTCGAGCGCCGCGTGGCCGAGGTGCCCACGCCGGTAGAGGTCCACGTAGCTACGTGAAAGGGCATCCAGATCGAAACGGAACTGTTCGCACAGCTCGAGGGCGACCCGGTACACGGCGAGGGCGGGGAGATGGCCGTCCTCCAAGAGCACGAGCGCGGCCTGCGCGTAGTTGTAGAAGGGCACCAGACGATCCCCGTGCTGTCCGAAGCGCGAGGGGGGCGTCTGCTGGTCCAAGTGAATCAAAATGCGAAAAGGTGTGCTCTCCGGGTCGGCCCTCCACGTGTCGATGGCCCGTGAGGCTTGGATGGCGCGCTCGGCGGCGTCGGCGTGGACCTCACCCGCCTCCAGAATCAACTCGAGCTGGTCTCCTTGCAATTGGCCGGTGCACACGTCCGCGTAGAGCGAGTAGACGAAGGCGTCCGCCTCCGAGTCGTCCCCGACGAGCACTTCCGGGCAGCCGGTGATGCCGAGGCGGTGGCGTTCGTGCATGCGCGCCTCGAGCAGGGCCGGCAGCTTGTAGCCCAACTGGTCCTTGAGCGCCCCGAATCGAAAGCGGAGGAGGTTCTTCAGGTTCGGCTTGAGGGTGAGCTCGTCGAAGCGCACGCCGTCCATCTCGAGGCGCTCCACCAGCGGGCGCTTCATTTGTTCGGGGCTGCCGCTCAAGATGTGGACGCGCACGCCGGGGCGCCCCAGCTCTCGTAGGACGCGTGCGGCGCCGGGGACCGCGCGTTTTTGGTCCGGTCGCTCGAAGGCGGAGCGCAGCAGATCTCGAGCCGTGTGGAACTCGCTGCGAAGGTAGGTTTTGTCGAGATCCCACCGCGTCACTAGCGTGGGTGGCGGCGTGAAGAGTTTCGTCATGGCCGCGCGCTCCTCGGACGGAGCGCGCGCGCTCGGCGGCCTCGCGGCGTGATGCGGACGGGGCGTGAGCCTTTCAAGCGCCTGCCTTTCGGGGATGCCGACCTCAGGGGGTCGGGGACCAAACCCTGCGTGTGTCCAAGAGCGACGACTTGAGCTCGGTCGCGCCTGCGGCTTCGGCCACGATGATGGCTTCCTCCAGGCAGCGAAGCGCTTCGCCGTTGCGACGCCTGCCGTGGGCCACGTGCGCCAGCGCGCCGAGCACTTTGGCGCGGTCTTCGCTGGCGGGACCCGCCAAGTCGAGCGCCTCGCGCAGCACACCTTCTGCGTCCGCGAAATCTCCTGCGCGTGTGAGGGAGGCCCCCAATTTTCTGCTGAAGATGAGCACGGCGCGCAGCGGATCATCGAGCTCGCCCCGCGAAATTTCTTGGCGGGCGATCTCCAAGCAGCGGCGGAGCGCCAGCACTTCGCTCGCTCCGTCCCCACGCGCGGTCGCGCGGTCCGCGACTTGCTCGAGCAAGAGCAGCGCGTGAAACGCCTCTTGAGAGAAGTAGGCGTGCTGGGCGCGCGCCTCGAGCGGCGCTCCTCGTTCGTCTCCACGCTCCAGGGCGCGCCGGTGCAGCTCGCGCCGCACTCCGAGCGGGATGCCGGCCAGGGCGATTTCCCGGATGAGCGGGTGGCGGGTGGCCAAACGCTGGCCGATGTCCGAGACCATGCCGCGGGCCACCAACGTGGCCACGGCGTCGTCGATGGGGCCGTCGTGGTCCACGATGGCGGTGACGTCCTCGCGGGACGCTTCGTCGCCGAGCACGGCGATTCCTTGCAGCACCCGGCGCGCGCCTTGGTCGAGGATGTCGATGCGCAGCGCAATGAGGTCCGCGAGACGTCCGGGGTGCTCCACGCCACCTTCGAATTGGTGGCGCACGGCCTGGTCCACGTAGAGCGGTAGGTAGCGGTCTCGCTGCGGCACCTCCGTCTGCGGACCGAGCATGGGCCGCACCTCGCGCGCCGTCAGACCGTCCAGGACGCGCACGGCGTCGTGCTCCGCGCCCCAGCTCACTTCGAACGTAGGCACGTGGCTGGCCACGATGAGACCCGCTGCTTGTGGCGGGTCGGTGAGCAAATCTGCGATGGCGTGGCGCGAGGGGCCGTCGACTCGGTCCAAGTCGTCGACGAGGAGAACGGGGAGACCGGGGCCGCGCGCGGCGGCGCGCGCCATGGCCCAGCGAAGAGCTTGAGCGAGCGAGTGACGGCGATCGAGCGGAGAGCGACGATCGCTCCTGCTCGGACCCAAGAAGAGCTCCTGCAGGCCGAGCACTGCTTCGGGCCAGGCGCCGTCGAAGTGCCCTTGGCGGAGCGCCGTCGGATCGAGGTGCGAAAGGAGACGCACGGCTTGCGTCAGCGCGTAGCCGCTGACGCAAGCCGAGTACGGATCCGGCCCGACCGTGACGACCTTGTCTCCACGTTCGCTCGAGATGCGCGCGAACTCCTCCAGCAGACGCGTCTTACCGCTGCCGCTTTCCCCGACGATGCGGGCGATGGCCAAGTCGCTACCGTACGGCCGCTGCGCTTCGAGCCACGAGAGGTCCTCGTCCCGCCCGACGAAGGCCGTGGGCGCGGGCATGGATACCTCCTTGGGAAGCGGCGCCGCGCATTCGCAGCAATACCGCGCGAGCGGCACGCGGTAACCACACGCTTCGCAGTTCGTGGTTTCCCCCACCACGAAGCTCGGCGCCAAGGAGTCCGGAGCGAGCTCCGTTTCTTCGATCTCCGGCTCGAGCGCATTCGAGATGGCGCTGCTGAGCTCGTGAGCGTCTTGGTAGCGCTGCGCCGGGTTCTTCGAAAGCGCACGCTTGACGACCTCGGCGAGCGCGGTCGGGATTTGGCGCTTGGGGCAGACCTGACGTGGATCCGGCGCGGGGATCGTCAGGTGCATCATGACGACCTGAGCGGGCGTTTCGGCTTCGAACGGGAGCCGGCCGGTGAGCAGCTGAAACAGGATCACCCCGACCGCGTACAGGTCGCTTCGTCCGTCGATGACGTCGCCGCGACCCTGCTCGGGCGCCATGTAGTCCGGCGTGCCGCACACGATACCGGGGCTCGTAACGCTCGTGGATTGGGGCTCGGCCCGCAGCTTGGCGAGGCCGAAATCCACGACCTTCACGAAATCTCCGCCCCGCCGGAGGGGCTGCAGGATGATGTTTTCCGGCTTCAAGTCCCGATGAATGATGCCGAGCTCGTGCGCCTCACCGAGTGCGGCGAGCACTTGACGGAGCACGTCCGCGATGCGGGAAAACGGCAGCGGCCCCTCTTCGTACGCCACCTGCGCGAGGTCCTTGCCGCGCAAGAACTCCATGACCAGATACGGCTGGCCGGCGTCCGTGCGCCCGAAGTCGAATACTGAGACGCTATTGGGGTGGTTCAGTTGGCTCGCCGCGCGCGCTTCCGTCAAGAAGCGCATGGCCGAGTTTTCGTCGGCCATGAGGTGAGGGTGCACGATTTTTACGGCCACGGTGCGGCCGAGCAGGGCTTGTTCGGCGCGGTAGACCCGCCCCATGCCGCCCACGCCGACGAGATCGAGAATGTGGTGGCCGCCGGGGAGCGTGCTGCCGATGAACCGGTCGTCGTCGCCCGAGGCGACGGTCGCGACGGGAAAGCCGCAGTCGGGGCAGTACTGGTGGCTCAGCTTGCAAGGTGCCTTGCACTGCGGACAGGCCCGCGTCGTTTTGCCGTCCGCCGTCGTCGCGGTGACGGGCTTGTTGCTGCCCTCTGGACTCATCGGTTTCATTGCGGCGGCAGGCGCGTGGCTCCTACGTGGACACGGGGCTCGCGCTGGGGAGGAAGCGGGTCGAGTCCCACTCCAGCCCTTCATAGCACTCTCGCGGGAGCGATGGCATTGCCCGGACGGGTGAGTGCCTGGGTCGGAAGGGCGAGCGGCGGCCAGCCAGAATGAGGGCGATCCGAGCGGTCCGCGGTAGCCGTGCGCTACCGATTCGACGTAGCCTCCCCGGTGCATGGAACCGGTGCGGGTACGTCTTGGCGAGCTTCTGGTCGAAGCGAAAATCATCACGCGCCAGCAGCTCAGCGACGTATTGGCGCTGCAAGCCACGGACGGGCGTCGCTTGGGCACCCTGCTCGTCGAGAGCGGGGTGGTGACCGAAACGCAGGTCACGCAGGTGCTCAGCCAGCAGCTCAGCGTGCCGTGGGTCTCCCTGCACCACATCGATTTTTCTAGGCAGCTCCTGAATCTGGTGCCGCGAGAGCTCGCGGAACGTCACTGCTTGATCCCGATTTTCGTGCGTCGCACTCGCGGCCAGGGCGAAAGCCTGTACGTGGCCATGGACGACCCCAGCGACGCTACGGCCCGTAGTCAGGTGGAGCAGTTCGCGGGTCTCACGGTGCGCCCGATGATCGCGCCACCGTCGGACATTCGAGCGGCGATTCGCGCCTACTACGGGGACAATCGCTCCGAACCACCGCCGCCGCTGCGCGCGGCGTCCGCGGGTTCCGCCTTGACGCCGTCCACCGTACCGCCGCGCGCAGCTGCGGTCGAGGCGCCCCCGCCACCACGTCGAGAGGCTCCCGCCGTCCCCCCCGAGGAGGCGGCACCCTCGAGTCGTCCGGTGCAGGCCCGCGAAACGTCCATGCCTTCGCCGCGCTCTCGCGGTCCCGCGCCGAAGACGGTGACGCTCACGCTGCTGGACGGTACGCAGCTCAATTTACCGGCAGCGGCGCACCGTGGAGCGGGCGTGACGAGCGCGGAGCCCGAGCTGACCGCGCGTGACCTCGTGGAAGCCCTCAAGGCACAAGCCGACGGCGCCGACACGTCGGCGGTGCTCGGTGCGGACGTCAATTGGCAACGGGTGTGCGCAGCGCTCCTCTCGGTGCTCCTCCGCAAACACTTGATCGCTGATTGGGAGTTCGTGCACGAGCTCCGCAAGGCGTCGAAGTAGGACGCTTCGACCGGCGGGGGGCGAACGTCAGCGCCCGCGCGCCCAGCGATGCTGAAGCACCCACGGGCTCTGCGTGGTCGCGGCCGCGGCGGGTCGTGAGCGCAGCGAGGCTTCGTGCGCTCGCGCAGCGAGTGCCGCGACGAGCCGCGCCCGCTCCTCCGGCGGCAGGGTCGCTTGCGCGAGGACGTCGCTCACGTGGTCGTCCAGGTAACGCGTGTGGTGCTCTCCGCGCACGAATGCTTCGTGCGAGACGACGGAGCGCAAAAAGTCCAAGTTCGTGGCGATGCCGCCCACGTGGTACTCCGCGAGCGCGCGCTCGGCGCGGCGAAGCGCGCTCTCGCGCGTCGCCCCATGCACGACGAGCTTTCCGATGAGCGGATCGTAGTCGGGGGGAATGACTTGTCCTGCTCGCGCGCCTTCGTCGTTGCGCACCCCGGGTCCACCGGGCAGCCTGAGCTCGGTGATTTTGCCGGGGCTCGGCAAGAAGCCGCGCGCCGGATCTTCCGCGTACACGCGGAGCTCGAGCGCGTGCCCACGGCGTGGCGGAGCCGACGAGAACGGAAGCGGCTCTCCGCGCGCGATGCGCACCATGTGCTCGACCAAGTCCAGCCCCGTGCACATTTCGGTGACCGGGTGCTCCACCTGGAGGCGCGTGTTCATTTCCAAGAAGTAGATTTCTCCGCTCTCGGCCAGCAGAAACTCCATGGTGCCCGCGGAGTGGTAACCGATGCTCGCAGCGCCTTGCGCGGCGATACGTCCGAGCTCTTCGACCTGGGCTTCCGTGAGCGCGGGGCACGGAGACTCCTCGACGATTTTTTGGTGGCGTCGCTGGAGCGAGCAGTCGCGCTCGTAGAGGTGCACCACACGTCCTTCTCGATCCCCGAGCAGCTGTACCTCTACGTGCCGCGCTCGGCCGATGAGCTTTTCGAAGTACACGGTGTCGTCGCCGAAGGCGTTTCTGGCCTCGCTGCGAGCTCGCTCGTACGCTTCCGCGAGCTCGCTTTCGTCGTACACGCGCCGCATGCCTTTGCCGCCGCCGCCCGCTGAAGGCTTGAGCAAGAGCGGGTAGCCGATGCGCGCGGCGGTGCGCCTTGCGTCCTCCAGATCTTTCGCCGACCCGCCAGGCACGACGGGCACGCCCGCGGCCGCCATCGCCTCACGCGCCTCGATCTTGAGCCCCATGCGGCGCATCGCCGAGGCGGGCGGCCCGATGAACGTTATGCCCGCGCGCTCGCAGGCTTCGGGTAACTCGGCATTTTCGGCGACGAAGCCGTAGCCCGGGTGAAGCCCGTCGGCGCCGGTACGACGCGCGGCGTCGATGAGCCGCCCGATGTCCAGGTAACTCTCCAGCGCGGGAGCAGGTCCAATTTCGATAGCCTCGTCCGACGACGCGACGTGGAGCGACCCGCGATCGGCGGTGGAGTACACCGCGACGCTCGGGATGCGCATTTCGCGGAGAGTGCGCGCGATGCGCACGGCAATTTCTCCGCGGTTGGCGATGAGGACCTTGCGCATGGGACCGGAAGATACCCAGAGCGGGCGGTCCGCGACTATACAGGTCGGGGCGGCGGGCCAATTCTGGCTTGCTGGCGCCGCCTTTCGCGATCACGACTGAAGAGCCCGCCACCGTGGATTACCGAGAACCACCCCCCAGGCCGCCGTCAGCGGGACCCGTTTCGACGGAGCCTGCCGTCATCGCCGTGGGCGAGCTGTGCCGACGGCTCCGGGCGAGCGTCGAGCGTGTCACCGGGGCCGAATGGATCGAAGGCGAGGTGGCTGGGCTGAAGCGTGCGCCGAGCGGGCATCTCTACTTCTGCCTGAAGGACGAGCGCGCTGACGCGATGATCGACTGCGTCATGTACAAGCTGTCGGCCATGCGCGCCGGCAGAACGCTGACCGAGGGCGCCCGGGTTCAGCTGCGTGGTCGCGCCACCGTGTACGAAAAGCGCGGACGGCTGCAGTTGGTCGCAGACGCTGCGCGCCCCGCGGGGCGGGGCGCGCTCCTCGAAGCGCTCGAGAGGCTGAAGACCAAGCTCGCGTCCGAGGGACTCTTCGATTCGTCCCGCAAACGACCACTCCCCGGCGACCCGATCGTGGTGGGCGTCGTCACGAGCCGCACTGGCGCGGCGGTCCACGACATCGCGATTTGCGCGAAGCGGCGTGGTCCGGTGCGTCTCGTCGTTTCCAGCGCGCTCGTGCAGGGCGAAGGCGCGCCGGAGAGCCTCATTTTTGCGCTGGATCGCCTCGAGCGCTTGCCGGATTTGGACGTCATCATCATCGGGCGAGGAGGCGGTTCGGGGGAAGACTTGATGGCCTTCAACGACGAGCGCGTGGTGCGCCGCGTCGCCGCGTGCCACGTGCCCGTCGTGAGCGCGGTGGGGCACGAGGTAGACGTCACCCTGACGGACCTCGTGGCCGACGTGAGGGCGGCGACGCCTTCGCAGGCGGCCGAGCTCGTGGTGCCGAGTCGCAGCGAGCGACTGCGCCGGCTCGATGCAGAGCGCCGTCACCTCCGGCGCGCCCTCGAGACACGCCTGCACCGCGAGCGAGCGATGCTCGAGAGGTTGCAGGCGGGCCTCAGCGATCCTCGCTTTCTGCTCTACCTGCGGCAACAAGATCTGGACGAGCTCGTGGCGCGTCTCGATCGAAGCGCGCACCGTGCCGTCAAGTCCCGGCGCGCGGAGGTCGAGGCGCTTCATCGTCGTCTGTCGGGGCGCCATCCTCGCGCAGTGCTTGCCGGCGCGCGAGCGCGCCTCACGCCGCTCGAGCAACGACTCCAGGCCGGCATGCGGCGCCTCCTCGACCGTCACCGGAGTGACCTCGCCGCGCGCGGCTCCGCCTTGGACGCGCTCTCGCCCCTGGCCATTTTGGGACGCGGCTACGCGCTCGCCACGGACCCACACGGCCGCGCCATTCGCAGCGCCGACGGGCTCCGGCCCGGGGACGAGGTGGAAGTCCGCGTAAAGCAGGGCTCATTCTCGGCCCGCGTCACGAAAGTCCTGTCGACCGTTGAAAACGCGGAGAAAGTCGTCCAAGAGTCGCCGACCGGCGTGACGGGAGAGCCCGGGGCCGGGGAGAAGGGATGAGCGACCGTTTCGTACTCATTGGCCACCCAGTGGGCCACTCATTGTCGCCCGTGATTCACGCGGCGGCCTACCGCGCGCTGGGTCGCAGTGCGTCTTACGACTTGGTGGACGCGCCGGACGAAGCCGCCGTTCGGAGAGTGCTCGACGAGCTGCGGGAGGGTCGCATTCGCGGCGCGAACGTGACGGTGCCGTGGAAGCGTCTCGCGCTCGCGCTGGCCGATCGAGTGGACGAGTCGGCACGCGCGGTCGGCGCCGCCAATGTGCTCGCGCGTGCGGAGGACGGCGCCGTCGTCGCTTACAACACGGACGCGCTCGGCCTGGCCGAGGAGCTCCGGGAAGTGTCGATGGAGGCGGGACAGTCTCCCGAATCCACCACGGCCTGCGTCATAGGAAACGGCGGCGCAGCGCTCGGCGCGGTGGTCGCGTGTGGCCTCGCCGGCGTACGCCGCGTGCGCGTCGTGGCGCGGCGCTTTCGAGCGAACGAGCCACGTACCTCGTGGTCGGACGCCGAGGCGTTCGAGCGCCTGGGAGCCGAGCTCGTCGCCTGGCCTGGCACCGGGGACGAGGTCTGGGAGCGTGCGGCGAGCGAGTCCGGGCTCTTCGTTCAGGCGACCAGTGCCGGCATGCAAGGGGCGGCGCCGGGAGACGCCATCGCCGCTTTGGTCCCTTGGCGTGAGCGCGGACGTGGCAGCGTGGTCGCGTACGATCTCGTTTATCGACCCGCCGAGACGCCTTTTTTGGCGGAGGCACGCGCAGCCGGACACGTCACGCGCGGTGGCCTCGGCATGCTGGTGCGCCAAGCGGCCTTCGCGATCGAAATCTGGTGGTCGGTGCTGCCGCCCATCGCGCCGCTGTTCGAAGCTGCGCGCGGAGCGCTCGGGCGATGAAAAACCGCGAAAAGATCACCTGGCAGAGCCCGCTCGACGGCCCTTGGCCGATGGTGCACGTGGGGGGGGATCTCGACAATTGCGACGCCGAGTGGCTGCACACGAACGGCGCGGGCGCCTACGCGATGAGCACCATCGCGCTCATGCACACGCGGCGGCACCACGGCCTTTTGGTCGCGTCGATCGGTGAGCTCGAACGCTACGTCGTGGTCAGCCACGTGGAGACTACGATCGAGTCCGAAGGTCGAACGTACCGGCTCTCGACCCACCAGTTTCCCAACGTTGCGCCGACGCCGGGTTACCGCCTGATCGAGACGTTCGCGCAAGATCCGCTGCCGCGCTGGGTGTTTCGCGTCGGCAAGAACACCCTGGAGCGAACCGTTACGTTCGTTCGCAACCAGAACGCCATCGTTCTCTCGTTCACCTGGACGGGACGTGAGCCTGCTCGCTTGCTCTTGCGTCCGCTCCTGCCGCTCCGCCCCGTGGAGGAGCTGATGCGCGAACACGGCGGCATGATGCAGAAGGTGACGTTGCGCTCTGGTGTGGTCGAGGTGCAGCCCGTGCGCGCGTTGCCGCCCGTGCTCTTCCGACACGGGGGTGTCTTCATGGGCTCGCCGGACTGGTGGCGCCGCTTCGAGTACCTCGAAGATCGGGGCCGCTACGAGGAGTTCCAAGAGGACATGTGGTGTCCCGGAATTTTGGAGCTCACGCTGGTCCCACGCCAAACGGAGCACGTGGTGATCGCGCTCGGTGATCTGCCTGAAGGCGAGCCGGGGGATCTGGTGATGGACACCGCGCAGCACCTCCTGAGCCAAGATCCGGGCGAGGACTGGTCGATGCCGGTGCGCGCGCTGGACGTGGCGGCCGAGCAGTACGTGCTCGAGGCGACGGGCGCCATCGTCGCGGGCTACCCCTGGTTGGACGTTTGGTCTCGGGACGCGCTCGTCGCCCTGCCCGGCATCCACCTCGCCCGAGGTCGAATAGACCGGGCCAAGATGTGTCTCGAGCACGTTTGCGCCTCGCTCGAAGGGGGGCTCTTGCCACAACGTTTGGGCAAGCAAACCAAGGTGTTCGAGCCCGCGCTCGACGCGACCTTGTGGCTCTTCGAGGCGGTGCGCCAGTTCGCGTCGCAGGCGCGCTCGGAGGACGTGTTCGTCCGCGAAACGCTCTACCCCGCGCTGAAGACGGTGTTCGCGCAGATCGCGGGCGGGCAAGGGGACCACGTGTGGCTCACGCCCGAGGGCCTCATCGAAAACGGGGGAGAGTCGACCGCCCTGACGTGGATGGACGCCCGCACCGGCACGCACCTGGTGACGCCGCGCAAGGGCTTGGCCGTGGAGTTGCAGGCTCTGTGGTCGCGTGGTTGCGATACGCTGGCGGCTTTGGCGCGCAGCGTCGGGGACGTGGCATGGGAAGAGGGCGCGGCGCACGCCCGAGACCGCGTGAGGGACACGTTCCGGCAGCGCTTTTGGTGCAACGAAACCGAGTACCCGTTCGACTGCGTGAGCGCGGATCGAGAGGCGGGCGACGCATGGGCGGATCCATCCATTCGCCCGAACGCCCTCATTGCGCTTGCTCTGGATCCCGAGCTGTTCGAGCCGTGGCAGCGCCGGGCGGTGCTGAAGCGGGCGGAGCGCGAGTTGCTCACGCCGCGCGGGGTGCGCAGCCTCGCACCGACGGATCCGAACTACATCGGGCACGTCGGAGGCACGGTCGCCGAGCGCCAGGCCATGTACCACCAGGGGCCCGTCTGGACGTATTTGATGACCTTCTACGTACGTGCGAGCTTGGCCGTGCAGGGGCACGACGCGGAAAATCGGCGCCGCCTGCGCGAGCTGGTCGTGGGCGCGCTGGAGGGCGGCATCGTGCTCGGCCACGTAGCGCAGACCGCGGACGGCGATCCGCCGCATCGCTGGCGCGGGTGTCCCGCGCAAGCGTGCAGCATGGCCGTCTTGCTGGAGCTGCTCGTGACCTTCTTGCCCGAAGAAGGCGTGTGAAGCGCGTTCGCGCGTAGCGCGCTCGGAGGTGAGGCGCGTTTCAGCGCGCGGCGCTCACTGACGGACGCGCCAGTTGGCAGCGAAGGAGCGCCCCACCTCGTCGCACGTGGGGTCGGTGACGATGAGCTCGGGGCGCGAGTTTTGGCAGTACACGACCGTGTTCTGACGGAACGTGCGCCCGAAGGTGATGGTCTCTTCGCGGTTCATTCCGTGCACGAGCCAAGCGGGCTCGCGCCACACGCCATCGGGCTCCTCGTCGTAGCCGATGCAAGGCTCCACTCGGTAGCAACCGAGAATCAACAAGTCGCGCATCACCTGATGACGCCCGTCGTTCACGCGACGCGGCAGCAGCATGGAGCGCGGGTTGTAGGCGGTCAGGACGGCGAAGCTCGTGCGGAGCAGCGGCGGCAGGGTACTTTCGTCTTTGACGATTTCGCCGTCGAGCGAGACGCGGAGCACGCCGGACTCCGAGGGGAGCTCGTACACCGTCGCCAAATAGGAGCGCAGGAGGTTCTGATCCATCAGCGGGCGAAACGGTAGCCGACACCCCGTACGGTGATCAAATGGCGGGGCGCGCCGGGGTCCGTCTCCAGCTTGCTGCGCAGCTGCAGCAGGAAATTGTCGATGGTTCTGAGGGTGCCATGGTGGTCCGGGCCCCAAACGCGCACTTGGATCTGGTCGCGCGACAAAACCTGTCCGCCCGCCTCCACGAGGCACCAAAGCACGTCGAACTCCGTCGCGGTGAGGCCCACGGAGACGCCCGCTTTGTGGACCTGGCGAGTCCCCGGATCGATGACGAGGTCTCCCACCTGCAGGGGCTCGGGGTGCTCGCTCTTGGGGTGCTCGCGCTGACCGTTTTCCAGAGGGGCGCGGGGCGCTCGACGCAGCACCGCCTTGACGCGAGCGAAGAGCTCGGCGAGCCCGAACGGCTTGGTGATGTAGTCCTCCGCGCCCAGCTCGAGGCCCAGGACTTTGTCCGACTCGGCGCCGCGCGCGCTGAGCATGATGACGGGCACGAAGTGTCCCTCGGAGCGGAGCTGACGCACGACCTCGAGGCCGTTCATTCTCGGCAACATCACGTCCAAAATGACGAGATCGGGGTCGGCATTGCGCGCGGCCGCCAGCCCGCTCTCGCCGTCCGCCTCCCAGCTCACCGCGTAACCCTCGGCCTCCAAGTTGAGCTTGAGGGCCAATGCGATGCTGTTGTCGTCCTCGACGACCAAGATGTGCGGGCGAGCGTTCACGCGAGTCCTCCTCGGCTCGCCGCCTTTTGGAGTTTTCTGTGGGAGGTACGGGGCAAGACTAGTGAGAACGTGCTGCCATGGCCCGGACGGCTCTCGACCTCCACCTTGCCGCCATGAACCTTCATCACGTGCTTGACGATGGCGAGACCCAAGCCGGAGCCCTCCTGCTCACGCGAGAGGCGATCGTCGACCCGGTAGAACTTCTGGAAGATGCGCTTGTGCTCGGACGCGGGGATGCCGACGCCGTGGTCTTGCACGTGAATACGGCAGCGGTGGGGCGTGACGTCGCAATAGACGCGCACCGAGCACGGGGAGCCGCCGTACTTGGCCGCGTTGGTCAGGAGGTTCAGGAGCGCGTCGCTCATGGCCCCGAGGTCAGCGACCACGCTGCAGCTGCTCGGGGCCGGCTCGACGGTGAGGTCGACGCCTTCACGGAGCTTGACCGTCTCGAAGGCGCGCACGGCTTTGTCGACGATGGCGGGCAGATCCGTTTGCACCATGTGATACTCGCGCCGGCCGCTTTCCATGCGCCCCCAGTCGAGCAGGCGGTCGATGAGCTCTTGAAGGCGCGTGCTCTCGCGCTCGAGGGCGGCGATGCACTGCTTCTGAGCGGCCGGGTCGTTGCCACGGAGCGCGAGGGTCTCGGTGTACAGACGGATGGACGTGAGCGGGGTGCGTAGCTCGTGCGAAACGTTGGAGACGAAGTCGCTCTGCAAGAGCGAGACGTTCGCTTCGCGACGAACGAAGACCCACACCAAAATCACGCCGGTCGTCGCAGCCCCCGAGAAGGCGAGCACCAAAATACCGATGATGAGATTCAGCTCGACGCCGCCCAAGAAGAGCAGCACCACGCCGAGCGTCAGGAGCAACGCCGTCGGTACGACGATGAGCGACACCAAGAGGATGACGATGCGTCGATAGCCCAGGGCGGCTAGGTCGCGAGAAGCCACGGGGGGAGCATAGCTCTCGGCCCGCGCTCGAAACACACGCGCACGCCCGAGCAGGCCCTTGGCCCTTGAGGAGCCCGCGCGTCCGTGCCTGACTCCGGTCGGTGAATGCTCCGACGAGCGCACGAAAGCACGCTCCGAAAGGGCGAGCGTGGCTCTGGGGAGCCGCGGCGCTCGCCCTGGGGGCGATCTTGGGGCGAGCGCTGATTGTCGAAGGTGCCCTCTGGTTCGCGTCGGGCTGGGCGACCTGGCTCAGCGCCCATGTGGTGGAGCACGCGCCAGTCGTGGAGGCAGCGCAAGACGAAGACGCCGGCGGGGCACTTCAGGAGGAGGGGCCAGAAGAGACCGAAAGCGAGCCCGTGGCGGGCGATCCCCGCGGCTCGGAGCAACGGTCCAGCACGCCGAGGCGCACGCAGGGGCCCCCGCACATCACGACGGTTCGTGTCGGTGCGGAGCGAGTTCTCGCTTGGGCGAACGCAGGCGTGGTACCGAGCGGAAGGGCCGTGTCCGCGCGAGGCGGCTGTCCAGAGGGTATCCAGCTGCGCGGGGTGGAAGCGTTCGGCTTGGGGCTGCGAGACGGCGACCTCTTGACGCGCGTCGAGGGCGTACCGGTGCGCGAGCGTGCCCAAGTGGTGAGCGCCGTGCTGGCGGCGCGTGGTCGTCGCGAGGCCACCTTGGACGCGCTCGTTCTTCGCCCGAGAGCGGGTTGCCGCGTGGGAGTTCACGTCGTCGTGGAGCAGCCGTATCCCACGGAAGAACAGCTCGGGGGAACGCTGTCCGTGGAGGAGGCTACGCGCGCTCCGAGCAAGCCTTGACCCCGGCTGCTTCGCCACTAGAACGAGCCGAGTCCAGCGCTCCCCGCTGAATGAGGCGCGTCGGTTCGAAGGAAGCGAGAGAGAAATGGCCAAGACCGTGCACTGCGTGAAGCTCGGACGTGAGGCAGAGGCCCTGGAGAAGCCGCCCATCAAGGGTGAGCTGGGTCAACGCGTCTTCGACAACGTGTCCAAAGAGGCGTGGCGCATGTGGCTCGAGCACTCGAAGATGCTCATCAACGAGTACCGCCTCGACCTCACCAGCGAGCAGGGGCAAAAGATCTGGTACACGGAGATGGAAAAGTACTTCTTCGGAGAAGGCTCCTCCGCTCCTCCGGACTTCGTCCCCGAAGATCAAAAGTGAGCTAGGGCGCGAAGAAGCGTGCGCGTCAGGGCGCCTGACCTGGTTGGCCGCTCATGGCCCACTCGATGAAGTCGCGTTGAACGAGGCGCTCGCTGTCCGCGTAGCTCTTCCAGCGCGCTCCCAGGTACTCGTGAAAAACCTGGAGCGCGAGCGCCGCCGTGCCGTGCTCGGACGGTGCGCCTTCTCGCACGGCTTCCCACTCGGCCTGCTCCCACGCCTTGGCTCGAAACTCGCCGTGGCGTACGGAGCCGAGCCCCGTGGCCTGGTAGGCGCGCGCGGCGAGGACCTGCTGCGGCACCTCCGTGACGCGCACGGGTTCGGCGACGGCGTCCAAAGACAGGACGACGGCGGACGTGGCGCAGTGCGCTCCGAGCGAGACGTACCTCTGAAGCACCAGATCCGCGTGGGCGTCCAGGCCCGTCTTGCGCTGAGCGCCGAGGTGCTTCTGTGCCTCGAGGACCGCGTCCACCGTTTTCTTTTCGACCAAGACGGCCGCCGAAAAACAGAGCGCGCGGCGGTCGCGTAGCTCACGTTCCCCGGTTTTTCCGCGGGTCCAGGCTTCCAAGAGCTCGAGCCCGCCGAGCAGCTCCGAGCGAACGGAAGGCGCGACGGACCCGAGCACCGCGCGCCGCGCCAGCGTGGCGCTGAGCCGCAAGAGCCCGTGGTGTGTGGCGTCGCCAGGGCGACAGCTGCGCGCCGCGCGCTCGAGCTCCACGGGCGCGATGCCGGTGAGCTGATCGCCCGGTGCAACGAGGGAGAGGCGGCGCTTTTGGTTCATCGAGACCGTTCGGAGACAGCCAGCGCGCTCAACCCGTCAGGCTCGCCAAGTCCCGCGCGCTGTAGCCCATGAGGTACAGGAGCGTGTCGAGGCCGTCGTGGTGATTCAAGCTGGTATCGGCCACTTCTTGGAGCTTCGGCTTGGCCTGATAGGCGATGCCGAGCCCCGCCGTTTGGAGCATCAGAATGTCGTTGGCGCCATCGCCGACCGCCACCGTTTGTTCGAGCGGCACATGGTAGACGTGGGCCATGTCCTTCAGCACCTGCGCCTTGCGCTCGCTGTCGACGATAGTGCCCGTAACGCGCCCGGTGAGTGCGTCATTTTTGACCTCGAGCTCGTTGGCGAACGCGAAATCCAAGCCGTAACGCTGCTTGAGCATTTCCACGAAAAAGTCGAAGCCGCCGCTCACGAGCCCGACGCGGAACCCGAGCAGCTTCAGCGTTTTCACGAGCTCGCCGGCGCCCGGCGTGAGCTCGAAGCGATCGCAGAGCTCCATCACGCGGGCCATGGGGAGCCCGGACAAGAGCTTGACGCGTTCGCCGAGCGCTTGCTTGAAGTCGAGCTCGCCGCGCATGGCCCGGGCCGTGATCGCGGCCACCTGGGACTTGACCCCAGCCAGCTCGCCGAGCTCGTCGATGAACTCCCCCTTCACGAACGTGGAGTCCACGTCCATGCACACCAGGCGCTTGCTGCGCCGGAAGATGTCGTCGCGCTGCACGGCCAGATCGACGCCGAGCGCGGGGCCCATGCTCAAGATTTCTCCGCGCAGCGCGCGAAGCTCGCCCTTGCCGACGGGGGTCTCGAGCGCGTCGGTAATGAGCTCCAAGCCGCTCAGGCGGTCGAGGCCGAGCGAGCGCACTTCCCGCAGGTTCATGCCCTTCTCGGCGAGAAACGTAGTGATAGCGGACACGGCGCGGCCGTCTTCGAGCTCGCCGAGCAACGTGACGCACAGGCCGGGCAGGGGACGTAGTGCGTCCTCGCGATCGTTGGGGAACGCGCTGACCTCCATCCGTAGTCCGAGGTCCTCTACGGCGAACAGCAGTCGACGCAGCGCGTTCGAGCTGGGCGGCACGTCCACGATGACCGAAAGCATCAAGTAGCCGTGCAAGACGGACTGTCCCATGGTCACGAGGCGAGCCTGCTCGGCTGCGATCACCTCGGTCACACGCGCGGCGATACCTGGACGGTCCGTGCCGGCGATGTGCAGCACAATGCGATCGGGATGCTCCGTAGAGGCCATGACGGCGCGTAACCTAGCACGAAGCGATTTCTCCGAAAGTCCCGGAAAAATGCTGGAAAACGGCTCAGTGCCAGCCCGCTTCGAGCCCGATGCTCGGGATGGTGATGGGGCCCGTACCTTCGTCACGACAGCCGCTCGGATTGCAGATGCGCCGGACGACTTGCGTGCCGTGGGTGGCGTTCAGCACCTCCAAGTAGGAGCCCCACCAGAAGTTCGGAGAGGGGCGCCAGCGCTTGGAGAGCTTTGCGTCCAAGCGAACGAACGGAAAGCTGCGCGAGCTCGAGTCGAACACGAACTCTCCGGCAGGTGTGACGCGTCTGCCGGGCACACCCGACGCCACCGCGAGCTTCGCCGACGCGCGCAGCTCTTTGCCGAAGTCGTAGCTCAGCGCGCCGTTGAAGACGTGGGGGCGATCGTAGCCTGGCGCCGTGTCGACGCGATCCAAGGCGCGGGTGGCGCGTGAGTACGTGTACGAAACGAGGCCTCCGAGGCGCCGCGTGAGCGGCCGCTCGAACATGAGCTCGATGCCAGCGGTGCGTCCGTACGCGCGACGATCGGCGCTCTGCTCGTCGATGTCGAGCGTCTGGCTGAGCCCGATGGGGTCGCTCAGGTTCTGCGTTTGGTTGACGAACACACCAACGCTGCCGCGGATTTCCCAAGCTAGGTCCGCCTCGACCGAGGACTCCCACTGGAGGCTCTTTTGTAGTCCGCCGGGGAGGCCGCCCACCTGCGCTCCCGGGACGTTGGGGACGAAGTTGGGCGACTGGTGGGCGGTGCCGAGCGCGTGGTGCGAACGCAACTCGGGCGTGAGGCGGTAGGTGGCGGCGATGCGCGGGTCGACCGAGTACGCGGTCTTGCCCATCGACTGATAGAAATCGGCGCGGACGCCGGGCGTCACGGTGACGCGCCCCTCGGGCCACAACACCACGTCCGCGTAGCCGCCGAACGCCAAATCGTTGCGCGTGGGAAACAGCGTCATGAAGTCCAGCGGGTCTTGCACCGCGGGATCGATCTCGAGCTCGTAGCGATCGGAGGAAATATCCGCACCCGAACGCAGCACGGCGCTCGGTGTCCGGTGCTCGATGCGCGCGCGCGCGGCGAGCATGTCGTTGGAAACGAACCCGGAGCTCGAGCGCGTGCGGTCGCGTCCCCAAGTAGCGGCCACGCGGCTCTTGGTGCGCCACGAAAACTCGTGATCGTAGCGGAGGTCGACGCGATGAAATTCCGTGCCGCCCTGATCGTCGGTGGTCGTGCTGCCGGCGTAGTCGTAGGCGCCGAAGGCGAGCACGCTCACCGTGTCACGTGGGGTGAGGCGGTAGCCCGCGTGGCCCTGGTAGTCCCAGTAGTCCACGCGTTGATTGGGGCTGAGCAGACTGAGCAGGAGCGCCGTGTACGAGTAGCGGCCCGCGAGGGCCACGAAGCCGCGCTCTCCCGCCCACGGCGCTTCCACGTAGGCGCCGGCGTCGAGCAGGCGAATGCTGGCTTCCCCGCGCCAGGGGAACTGGGGCTTGTCCAGCTGGGGCAAGGCGAGCGTGCCCTCCACGGCGGCGCCCGCATAACGGCCGTAGCGAGCGGGCATGGGGCCGCTGTGCAGCGTCACCTGCGAGAGCATCGCGGGGTGAATGACGGAGGGCCCCAAGAACGCGTGGTAGAGGAGCGGGATCCTCACCTCGTCGAAGAAGAAGCCGACGTTGCCGGGAGGCGCACCTCGAACGAAGAACAGCGGAAGGCCGGTGGCGATCGGCGTCACGCCGGGCATGACCTCCACCGCGCGCAGTGGATCGTCGAACGCGCCCGCGAGGTTGCGAACCTCGGCGCGAGTCATGGTGCGTGCTCCGCCGTCTTCGAGCTGCCCTACGACCACGATTTCCGTGACGGGTCCCGTGGTGGCGCTCCCGGACGATGGCGGCGGAGGCACGGAGCCGGGTTCCGCCGGCGCCTCTTCGGGAGACTGCGTTGGGGCCAGTGTTTCCTGCTCGAAGCGCACCAAGAAGAGCGTCCTCGCCGGCGCAGGCACGCCGTCTCGGCGAGCGGGCTCGAAGCGCCAGGTGGTCGCGGCCGCGCGCGCCGCTTCCGCGAAGGGTTCGGGCCCGGTGACGGAGGCCACGCTCTGCACTTCTCCCATCTTCGAGATGACGAGCTCCACCAGCACTTCTGCCGCTCCGGTCGCTCCAGCGGGATATTCGACGTGCGTCGAGAGCGGCTGGGGTGGCACGACGCTGGGCGCGGCGGAAGCCGGCGCTGCACCTCCGCCCGCAGGAGGGGCGCCTGCGTCTCCGCTCGAAGGCGATGATTCGACCGGCGCGGCGCCGGAGCGAGCCGTGGCGGAGCGACGGGTATCGGACCACGTCGTGCCGGACTGCGTCGGGTCGGACTCTGCCACGTCGCGGGGCGGAGCAGCCGTGGCGCTTTGCGCAACGAGCAAAAGCGCGAGCGACGTGCCGGCACGCATTGCGCTGCTCGGGAAACGACGGAGCTTCGGCAAAGGACTGCCCTGGTCGTCCGTGCCGGTTGGTTCGGCTCCTTGCGAGTCGACCCGAAACGGTCGCGAGCTGCCCACGTTTTCAGCCAACCACGTGCCCGATCGACTGGTCAAGCGCGCTCCGCTAACTTCCCGGCCACCATGGTTGTCCCGATGGATCCTTCGAGCCCGACGGAAACGGCTCCCCGCGCCACGCGCGTTTCTCTGCGCGAGGATTCGCGGCCAGCCCAAGTGAGCCCGGGGCTCGAGCGGCGCCTCTATCGTCAGCTCAAGAAGACGACCGAGGAGTACGAGCTGCTCGCACCAGGGGACCGCGTGCTCGTCGCCGTGAGCGGCGGCAAGGACAGCTATGTACTTTTGCACCTCTTGGGGGCGCTCGTTTCGCGGTTGCCTTTCGAAGCCAGCATCGTGGCCGTGCACCTCGATCAGAAGCAGCCGGGCTACGACGGCAAGCCGCTCGCGGACTTCCTCGCGTCGAGCGGATACGAGTACGAGATTCTGAGGGAAGACACGTACTCCGTCGTCGTGGAGCACGTGGAGGAGGGCGGCACGTACTGTTCGCTTTGCTCACGGCTGCGGCGCGGCATTCTGTACGGGGCCGCCGAGCGGCTCGGCTGCAACAAGATCGCGCTGGGTCACCACCGCGACGACGCGCTCGAGACGTTTTTGATGAACCTCTTTTACGGCGGCAAACTGCAGGCGATGCCGGCCAAGTATCGGACGGACGACGGGCGCTTCGAGGTGATTCGGCCGCTCGTGCAGTGTGACGAGGCCAGCATCGCCGAGCTCGCGCGCGAGCTGAGGTTCGCGATTTTGCCGTGCAACCTGTGCGGATCGCAGCCGGGCCTGAAGCGAGACCGCATGGCCGAGCTCCTCACCGCGCTCGAAAAGGACAACCCGCACGTGCGCAGCACCATGTTGGCAGCGCTCGCCAACGTGTGCCCCACGCACCTCTTGGATCGCGATGTTCAAAAGGCTTGGGACGCGCGCCCCGCGGAAATTCCCGGCAAGGCGAGCTTGGCCGCCGGGCGCCCCCGTCCCGTCACGGAGGACGGCTGCGGTAGCCCCGCCGCCAGGGCGAGCGACGCTTCGGTGCGACGCCTGCCGCTCGTGACTTGAAGCGTGCTTCGACGCGTGGCGCTGGCCTTCCGGTGCTGGCCCGCGGGAGCGACCGAACTACGCGAGAACTGCGTCGAGGCCCCTTTCGAATGGCAGCCGTGCTTGCGTGCCCGGCTGCGCCGTCGCACCGTTGTGACTCGGGAGGTTTCGTTCGATGTCGCGCACCATTGGCATTTCCGACACGCTCGCGGCTTACCTTGCGGCGCACAGCGGTGAGCATCCGCTGCTCGCCGAGCTCCGCGCCGAAACCGCGCCGCTCTCTTCGTCCGGAATGCAGATTGCTCCGGAGCAGGGTGCGTTCATGGCGTGGCTCGTGCGTTTGCTCGGGGCGAAAAGGACGCTCGAGGTGGGCGTGTTCACTGGCTACAGCTCGCTTGCGGTCGCGCTCGCTTTGCCGCCCGACGGGCGCATCGTTGCCTGCGACGTCAGCGACGAGTGGACCCGCATGGCGCGAAGCTATTGGGAGAGAGCGGGCGTTTCCGAGAAAATAGAGCTGCACCTGCGGCCGGCCTTGGAAACGCTGGACGAGCTCATCCGCGAAGGTGAGGCGGGCAGCTTCGATTTCGTGTTCATCGACGCCGACAAGGAAAACTACGAGGCGTACTACGAACGCGCGGTCGAGCTCGTTCATTCCGGCGGAGTCATCGCTTTCGACAACACTTTGTGGAGCGGCGCGGTCGCCGACCAGACGGACGTGCGCGAGTCCACGGCGGCCATCCGGCGGGTGAACGAGCGGGTGCTGTCGGACGCGCGGGTCGACGCTGCGTTGACGACGATCGGTGACGGGCTGCTCTTGGCCACCAAGCGCTGATGATGTAATGCCGATCTCGTGCGCCCCGAAACTCTCACTTTGTCTGCTGCGCTGAGCGCGGCGCTCGTCACGTTCGCCCCCCAGAATGCGTTCGCGGATCTGACGCGTGATCGGTACGAGGTGCCGGACCGCTACGAAGTCAGCGTGGTGGGTGGCTACAGGTTCGCGGGCAGCTTCAACGTAGAAGAAGAGGACGAGCGCCAAGAGGGCTCGGTGCACTACGACGGCGCGCCCGCCTTCGGCGCGAGCATTGGCTACCGCACGGAGCTCGATGGACTCGTGTACCTCTGGTACGGCCAACAGCGGACCGAGGTGGAGCTCACGGCGGACGGCGCGGGTGCGCTGACGTCGACGCGCGACGTGACGTTTCACTACCTCCAGTTCGGCGGCATCTTGGAGGGTTCGTATGGGCCTACGGTGCCGTACATCGGCGTGAGCGTGGGTCTCACTTTGTTCGACCCGAACGACGACGTGGGGGCGGAGATCAAGCCGTCGGGCGCGTTGGAGGGCGGCTTCAAGCTTCCAATCATGAAGCACTTCCATTTGCGGCTCTTGGGGCGGCTGCCGGTGACGATCATGACGGGGCAAACGCAGATTTTCTGTATCGAGCCGCGTGGTTGCTCGGTGGGGCTGGACGCCAAGCCCATCGTGCAGGCGGAGCTCATGGGCGGTTTCGGCGCGAGCTTCTGAGCGTTTTCTTCGCTCCCTCCGACTTCATCGACGAAAATTCTCGCCCAGTCGAAGGACGCGCGGCCAGCGTGAGTCGAGTCGGCGTGACCAGGCGCGCGCACGGGTCGCCTTTCCGTGGGGGCGGCGCGCCCTGGCGCGCGCCTGCGCGATTTCGGGTCTTCTAGGATGGAAGGAGTTCGTGGCATCATCCGCTAAGGTCCCCCTTTTATTTGCCCTCTGGCGGAAAGGACGTGTCGATGGCGCGAAGCGTGGAGCAGCTCGTCAACCAACAGATCCTACGTTGGCTGAAGGAACGGGAGCGCGAGGAGCGCGCCCCGGAGTCGCGGGTGCAAGAAGCACAGCGCCCGATGATCACCATTTCGCGGCAGTTCGGCGCGCTCGGCGGCGAAATCGGCCGACGCGTCGCCGAGCAGCTGGACGTGGGCTTTTACGCCCAAGAGCTCGTTCACGAGGTCGCCCGGCGCGCGGACGTGCGCAAGCAGGTCGTCGAGGCGCTGGACGAGCGGACTCAAAGCCGCTTGGAAGCCTGGATCGACGACATGATGCGCATGCGTAGCTTCACGCAGTCGGACTACGTGCGCAGCCTGAGCGAAACCATTTTGGCGCTGGCGCGTCACCGTTCGGGGGTCATCGTGGGTCGCGGGGCGCACCTCATTTTGGACCCGCACCGCACGTTGCGCGTGCGCGCGTACGCGCTCGCCGAGCACCGCGTGCAGTACATTTCCCAGCGTGACGGCATGCCGCTCGAGGAGGCGCGCCACAAGGTGTCGCGCGTGGACGAGGAGCGACGTGTCTTTTATGCGCGCTACTTCCAGAGCGACATCACGCACGCGCACAACTTCGACATGATGCTCAATACGGGTGCCATGACGCTCGACGAGTGCGCGTCCACGATCGTGCACGCGTTCCGCACTCGCTTCGGCGAGCCGGGCTGAGCCGGACGCGGACTTTATTCGGGGAGCGAGCGCGTCGTTCGGCGCGCTTCGCTCGGTCTATTTCTTCACGAAGACCTTGCAGTAGCCGCGCGGGTGAACGGGACCCTTCATGACCTTGCACGCGCCGCACTGGTCCGGCGAGGCCGGCGCGACGAACTGGGCGCACTCGGCGCAGCTTTTGTCCGGGAAGGGCGTGTGGTCCTGGTATTCGAGCGACTTGCGAACGGCGACCTCGTCCGGCGTGAGGCCGGTCTCGTCGTTGCAACTTTCGGGCGGGCCCTTCTTGCACGCGCCCGTGAGCAAGAGCGTCAGCGTGGTGGCGCCGAGCACCACCAAGCGTCTGCGTGAAATGCGGTCCGTCGAGGGAACTTCGTAGGCAGACGAATCGTGCATGGGTGCTCCTCAGAGAGGGGTTACGCGCAAGGTTTTCCAGGTGACGTCGGCGTGGTGCGCGACGAGCAGCACCGAGCCGCGACGCTCCGGCACATCGTATTGCAACATCCACCCCGCGGGTTCGCTCTCTGCGCTCGGCCAGTACTTGACCGAGAAGCGCGCGAGCCCCCCACCGAGCGGCTCACTGCGGACGCGGTACACGTAGGTTCCGGTCGTCATGTGGACCGGCTTTCGGGCGACCTCGAAGCGCGTAAAGGTCATGATTTGCAGCTCGTGTCCCTCGCCGCGAAAGCGCACCCAGCCGAGCGCTTCGAGCGGCCAGTCTTTGCGCGGCGTCGCCGTGCCGGCGTGCCCTTGCCAACCGATGGCTACGCCGAGCCCGCCCCAGAGGCGGAAGGCGTGCAGCGTCACCTCGGCGACGACCTCGTAGGCCGGAGACCAGTTGCGGTCGCCCACGGCGAGCAGGCGATCGTAAGCCATGTGGACGGTGTGCACGCCGTCGTCTCGAAGGTCCCAATGTCCGTCGACGAGAGCCGCTACGTCGTCGATTTGTGCGGGGCTCGTGAGCTTGGACCAGTCGAGGAGGAGTGATGGCGTCGTGGGCGCGGTCGGACGCACCACGACGGGCACCTCTTGCTCGACCGTTCCGGTGCCGTCCTCTGCCGTGATGAGCACGCGATTTTCTTCGGGGTAAGAGCGCAGCGCGGCGAGCGGGATCTCGATGTTGAAATCACCGCGCAGCGCGAGGCGGCTGTTGGTGGGTCCGACGGGGAGTGGCGTGGCGGGACCGCCGTTCACGCGGTAGCTCGCCCGAACGAGCGAGGGGCCGGTAAACCAAATACGGCCCAGCACGTTCACTACGTCTTGTGGGAGCCCAGCCGCGCGTGGCCCACCGACCTCGACGCGCTCGTCGTGCCAAATGGAAATGGTGAGCTCGGTGGGGGTGGCGCCTCCCGTTCCGCCACCGCTCCCAGTGCCTCCCGCACTGCTCGTCCCGCCATCGCCGGGGCTGCTTCCGCCATCGCCGACGCCCCCCGAGCCGGGCTCGCCGCCGCCGCTCCCTCCGGAGTAGGGCTCGCCTCCGAGGCCGTTGCCGCCGATGTTCGCCGTGCCGCCGTCTCCGGCGCCTCCCGCGCCCGGGTTCGTTCCGCCATCCCCGGCTCCCCCGGAGCTTGCGTTGCCCCCAGAGTCACTTCCAGTGCCGCCGCTCCCGCCGACGGTAGACGTCGCGCCCGTGCCGTTGCCCTGCTCGTTGGGATCCGAAGGGTCTTCGCCGCAGGCGCCCAAGACCAGCGACGCACACAGCCCAAACAGAGACAGTGTTCGCCGACTCGTGACCCCAGTCGGGCGACGCCGCACCCGGCTCAGCGAAGAAACGGTACGCAGGGAGGCCATCTCGCGTGGAGGACGGCATCCATCGAGGGGCCTGAAGACGGGCGGTCGTCTTTGGAC
>JAEYVE010000004.1 GCA_023432025.1 Pseudomonadota bacterium | reverse complement strand
CACCTGCGCCGCGCCCCAACAGCATCGATTGGGACAAGCCGGTCGCCTTCGACAGCCACCGCGTTTCTTCGGGCCCGCCCGCGCGCGTGGTTGCCGTTTCGGAAGCGCCCGCAGCAGATCGCGGGTCCACCGCCAGCCACAACGTGGACGATATGGCGGCGGCGCACCGGGAAGCGGTCGCCGAGGTCGTCTCTCTGGTTCGTCGTGCCCTCGGGGACGTGGAGCTGGAGGTGAGCCGCGAGGTGAGCGAACGCCTCGACAGCCTCGTGAGCGAAACGGCGGACGACCTGATGCTTCGAGGAGGCGTTCCAACGGGTACCTCTGCGGAGGCCGTCGCTTCGCAGGCGCGCAGCGAGCTCCTCGAGTTGGGGCCGTTGGACGAGCTCTTGTCGGACCCTTCGGTGACGGGCATTTCGCTGTCGCGCTACGACGACATCGTGGCGCAACGCGACGACAGGCAAGTGCGCGTGTCGCCCGGGTTCTCCTCGCCGGCCATGCTCGAGCTTGCGCTGCGACGCCTCTGTTACCGCGCGGGCGAGCCGCTTGGGCCGCAAGAAGTCGTGGTCCAACGACGCTTCGCGGACGGCATGCGGCTCTCGGCGCTGCTCGGCGGCGCCACGACGACGGGCCCCTTGTTGACGCTGCAGCGTCCACGACACATCTCCGCGACGTTGGACAGCCTCGTTCGTCGAGGCACCATCTCGCGCGCCATCGCGACGTTCTTGGGGCAGTGTGTGACCGCGCGCTGCAACGTTCTCGTGGTGGGCCCTCGCGACGAAGGGTGTGAAATGCTGATGAGCGCGCTGTGCGCCGCGGCGAGCCGCGAGCGCGTGGTGCTCGTTTCGGATCACGACGGGCTCGGTCTCGATCTCGGGGTGGCGCACGTCGACCTTCGTCAGGGAGACACGCGCAAGCTCCTAGAAATTGCGGGGGGCCTCCCCGGCGCGCGTGTCGCCGTGTCGCTGTCCAGTCCGGACGTGGCGCTCTTGGCGCTCGACGTTTTGGGCTCTTCCGTCGAAGGGCTCATCGCCACGGTTCATCACGCGGATCTCCGGCGGGCCATGTCTCGTCTCCCGGCGGACCTCTGCGTGGCGCGCCCGGGGCTTTCGCTCGAGTCTGCCAGCGGCTGGGTCGAGGGCGCCTTCGACTTGCTCGTGGAGGTCGCGCGCTTGCGTGACGGGCGCGTGCGGGTGCGTCGCATCGCGGAGCTCGAGCGCGGGCCTCAAGGCTCCTTGGAGCTTCGGGATGTCTTTCGGTTCAGCGTGCATCGCCTCGCGGCGGGCGGGGCCGTCGAGGGCACGTTTTCGCCCACCGGTCACACGCCGCGCGTCGCCGTGCAGCTCCAAGCGGCGGGCATTGCCGTCGAGGCGTCCATGTTCAGCCGCCCGCCGTCGCGCTGAGAGGCGGGTGCAAGCTGCGCTTCGCGCGTGGCGTCGAGAGCATTCCGCCGTCGTCGGCGCTGAGAGCGCTTCGAGAGCATTCAGCCGTCGTCGGCGCTGAGAGCGCTTCGAGAGCATTCAGCCGCCGTCGCGCTCAGGGGCGTGAGCGGGCTGCGCTCCGCGCGTGGCGTTTGAGAGCAGTGCGCCCGCCAGCGCCGGAGGCAGCTTCACGCTTCGGGGCGCGTTAGGGGCGCGCTTCCTCGCGGGCGCGCGCCACTTGACGACCGATTTTGCGGCGCGCGATGGGACCGACCTTGTCGATCATGAGGACGCCGTTGATGTGATCGTTTTCGTGCTGAATGGCGATGGCGAGCAGGCCTTCGGCGAAGAGCTCGAAGGACTGACCTTGTGCGTCGAGCGCGCGGATACGCACCGTCTCGGCGCGCTTGATGTCTTCGCTGGCCCCGGGGAACGAAAGGCAGCCTTCCGTGAAGGTTTGCGAGCCGTTGGCCTCCAGGATTTCCGGGTTGATGAAGACCTTCAGGTCGCTGGGCTCGTCCTCTCCGGCGATGTCGATGACGAAGACGCGCTGGAGTACGCCGATTTGGTTTGCCGCGAGACCAATACCGCCTGCCGCGTACATGGTTTCCGCCATGTCTTCCACGAGCTGACGGATTTCGTCGTTGAATTCGGCGACCGGCTGGGCCGGCTCACGAAGACGCGCGTCGGGGTAGTGGATGATTTCGCGGAGGGCCATACGGCCAAAAAGGTAACACTCCCAACCACCTGGAGCAAATTGCGCTGGGCAGGTCCCGGAGCCCGGATTTCACGCGCTTGCCCGGTTCGTAGGTTGCGGGGCGCGTCGAAGCTCAGGCGCTTGCGCGTTCCGCCCGGCTTTCGGGGGGCGCGCCGAAGTGCCAGGCGCCACGCGGGGAGGCTCAGCCGTCGCCGCGGCGTGGCGGTGGGTACAAGACTTTGCCGACCACGTAGGCGTCGTCCCCGTAGAGCTCCCAGCGAGGTGAGGCGATGCGCGGTGCCTCTGCCGGGGCTTCCGGGCCAGCCCAGTCGACCGCACCCGGGCGGCCACGCGGGCCCAAGAGGACCGGGGCGATGAACGCGTGCAGCTGGTCGACGAGGTGGTTGGCGAGCAAGCTGCCGGCGAGCTCCGCTCCACCCTCACACAACACGCTCACGACCTCTCGCTTGGCGAGCTCATGGAGGGCGACGCGCATGTCGCAGCGGCCCTCCGTAGTGGCTGGCACACGAATGACGCTGATGTTCGCGTCCTCCAGCGCGGCTGCCGACTGCTCGGAGGCGTCCGGCGTGGTCAAGATGCACGTCGACACTTGATCGGCGGTTTGCACCAAGCGCCGGTCCAGCGGCATGCGCAGCTTGCTGTCGACGATGACGCGGATGGGATTTCTACCATGCGCTTGCCGCACCGTGAGGCGCGGATCGTCCGACAGCACGGTGTTGATGCCCACCATGACCGCGTCGTGTTTGGCGCGGAGCGCGTGGCCGTGCGCGCGCGACTCCGGGCCCGTAATCCACTTGGACGCGCCAGTGCGCGTGGCGATGCGGCCGTCGAGCGAGAGCGCCAGCTTGAGCGAGAGGAAGGTCTGACCGCGGGTGATGTACTTGGTCCACGGCTCGATCAACGCGCGTGCCCGATCCTCCAGCACGCCGACGTCCACGACCACGCCCGCTGCGCGCAAGCGCTCGATGCCGCCGCCGACGACGTGAGGGTTCGGATCCGTGCAGCCGACCACCACGCGCTTGATGCCGGCGCGCAGCATTGCGTCGACGCACGGCGGCGTGCGCCCCTCGTGATTGCAGGGTTCGAGTGTCACGTACAGCGTGGCGCCACGCGCTTCTGCACCAGCGGCGCGCAAGGCCACGATTTCCGCGTGCTCGCGCCCGACGGCCTCGTGGTGCCCCTCACCGACGATGTCGCGTCCTTGCGCCACGACACAACCGACGTGCGGATTGGGTGATGGATCGCCTTTTCCAGCGATTTCCAAGGCCCGGGACATGAGCGCCCGATCGACGTCCGCCACGGCGCTGACCCTACTCCTCGGGACGTGCACGAACAAGGCTACCGACTTCGCGCATGAACTCGTCGATGTCGCGGAACGACTTGTAAACGCTCGCGAATCGGACGTAGGCCACGTCGTCCAGCTCTTTCAGGCGCGCCATGACGCGCTCTCCGATCATGAGTGAGCTGACCTCTTTTTCGCCGAGCAACGCCAGCTCCGTTTCGATGTCGTCTGCGGTTGCGTCGAGCTGGTCCGGCGTGACGGGGCGTTTGTTGCACGCGATGCGTAAGCTGCGCAGCACTTTGGCGCGGTCGAACGGCACGCGCTCGCCGTCCTTTTTGACCACGGTGGGCAGCGCGTGCTCGACGCGCTCGTAGGTGGTGAAGCGTCGCTTGCATCCGTCGCACTCGCGACGTCGCCAAGTCACCGTACCCAGCGCAGCCAAGCGCGAGTCGGTGACGCGACTGTCCATTCCCTTACAGAACGGACACTGCATGGTGACGCTTTCGGGACATGGCGCTATCGAGCGGGGCTCCTGCGTAGCATCCCCTTGGTACGGAACCCTCGCAAGCTCGAAGGAGCCCCGCGGGCAACCGGGATGCTTGCAGGTCGAGGGGCCCGCTGGGGCCCCTGACAATCCTCAGTCCCTCAAATACGCGAGAAGACGAGCGTCGCGTTGGTTCCGCCGAAGCCGAACGAGTTCGACATGACGTGGTTCATACGACGTTCGCGGGCGACGTTCGGCACGCAGTCGAGGAGACACTCCGGATCCTGGCGCTCCAGGTTGATCGTCGGGGGCACCACGCCGGTGATGAGCGTTTGGAGAGACACGATGGACTCCACCGCGCCGGCGGCGCCGAGGAGGTGGCCCATCATCGACTTGGTCGAGCTCACCCAGAGCTTTTTGTCGAGCGCGTGCTGGCCGAACACCTCGGCCACCGCGCGCGCCTCCTCGATGTCGCCAGGCGGCGTCGAGGTGCCGTGAGCGTTGATGTAGTCGATTTGGTCCGGGCTCAGCTTGGCGTTCTTGAGCGCTCCGCGCATGGCGCGCTGTGCGCCGTAACCGCCCGGCGACGGCTTGGTGATGTGGAACGCGTCGCTGGTGGCCGCGTAACCGGTGATTTCCGCCAGGATGCGCGCTCCGCGCCGTTTGGCGTGCGTGAGCGTTTCCAAGACGAGCGTGCCCGCGCCTTCTCCGCACACGAAGCCGTCTCGGTCCACGTCCCAAGGGCGGCTCGCGCGCTCGGGCTCGTCATTGCGCCGGCTGAGAGCGAACATGGCGCTGAAGCCCGCGATGCCGATGGGCGAAATGGTGGCTTCGGCGCCGCCCGCGATCATGACCTCGGCGCGACCCGTCTGCAGCCAGCCCAGCGCCTCGCCGATGGCGTGCGCGCTCGAGGAGCAGGCACTCGTATGCGCGAAGGTGGGGCCGCGAAAGCCGTGCTCGATGGATACCTGCCCGGACGCCATGTTGGCGATGAGGGAGGGAATGAAGTAGGGGCTGACCTTGCCGGGACCCTTTTGGTCCAGGGTCAGCGTGCAGCGCTCGAGGTTTTCGAGGCCGCCCAGGCCGACGCCGATGAAGACACCGACGTTTTCGCGCTCCTCGTCCGTGAGCTCGAGGGCTGCCTGGGAAAGGGCCATTTTGGTGGCCGCCATGGAGAAGGGAATGAAGCGCGAGACTTCCTTCAGCTTCTTTTTTTCCATGTAGAGCGTCGGATCGAAGTCCTTCACTTCGGCCGCGATGCGAGTCGGATAGCGCTCGTCCGCGTCGAACAAAGTGATGGGCCCAACGCCGCTTTTTCCGGAAATGAGCGCATTCCAGGAAGCGTCCGTTCCGACGCCCACCGGTGTGACCATTCCCACTCCCGTGACGACTACACGCTCCATGGTCTCTCGTCTGCTCTTGGCTCCGCCGGTGTGCCTCGCGACGCGAACCCGGTGAGCTCCCGCGAGCCTTGGCTCGCGGGAGAATCGGGTCGCATCGACGAAGAATCAGCCCTTGGAGTTCTTGTTGATGTAGTCCACCGCATCCTGGACGGTGCGGATCTTTTCGGTGTCTTCGTCCGGAATGTCGATTTCGAACGCCTCTTCGAAGGCGAGCACGAGCTCGACCAGGCCGAGCGAATCCGCGCCGAGATCGTCGATGAACGATGACTCCGGCTTGATGTCCTTTTCGTCGACGTCAAGCTGCTCCTTGATGATGCGCTTGACCTCGGCCAGTACGTCGCGACCCTCTGACATTGTTTCCTCCAGAGCCCCGAAAATTACCGGAGCCCGCACACTCGATTCGAGTTCAACAAAAAGCCCTTCCGAAGAAAGCTCGTTCGACGAGCGAACGGGCCGTCTTCGTACCTTGGCTCACATGTACATCCCGCCGTTGACGCGAAGCGTCTGGCCGGTGATGTACCCGGCCTCTTCCGAGGCCAAAAACGCAATGGTTGCCGCCACTTCTTCGGGCTTTCCGGGGCGGGCGAGCGGCACGCCCGTGAGCATCGCGGCGCGCTGCTCGTCCGTGAGCGCCGCCGTCATGTCGGTTTCGATGTAGCCCGGCGTGACCGCGTTCACGGTGATGTTTCGCGAGGCGTACTCCTTGGCCAGGCTCTTGGTGACCCCGAGGAGAGCGGCCTTGGAGGCGGCGTAGGCGGTTTGCCCGGCGTTGCCGGCTTCGCCGACGACACTGGAGAGAAACACCACGCGGCCCCACTTTTGCCGCATCATGACCTTCAGGGCGGCGCGTCCGCAGGCGAGTGAGCCCTTCAGGTTGACGGAGAGCACGCGGTCCAAGTCCTCTTCCTTGAGGCGGAGCATGAGCGCGTCGATGGAGATGCCGGCGCTCGAGACGAGAATGTCCAGCCGTCCCTGCGCCTTCGCGATATCCGCGATGGCTTTTTCGGAGGCTTCGAAGTTACCGACGTCGAACTGGGCGATTTCTGCGACGCCGCCCGCGGCACGAATTTCGTCCGCCGCAGCGCGCGCTGCTTCTTCTCCGCGTACGTAGCCGAGCACCACTTTGGCGCCTTGTGCCGCCAAAGCCTTGCCGACCGAGCGACCAATGCCGCGCGAACCGCCCGTGACGACCGCTACCTTACCGCTCAAATCGAACATGTTCGTACTTGGCTCGTGTTCTCTCGTGAAGCCTGGCCGGGCGACTCCTCGGGAGGAGCCTTTCGGGGGCCGGAGGAGCCCGGGCGGGCTGCCCCCTTGGAGCCGGCCGTGTTTACCCATCGACGGCCCCGAAAGGAAGCGAAAACTGTGGGCCCGCCCTGCCGCGCCGCGGCACGGCAGGTGAGGCGGGTGGCTGGAAGAGCTCGATGGCGCGCTGCGGGCCCCGCCGAGACGGAAAATCCCGCCCAGCAGAGCCCGTGGTCAGCTTTGCAAGAAGCTCACGGCGGAAGCCACGCTCGCAGCGTCTCCGACGCTGTGGACCGCGATGGACTTGTCGATGCGCTTCACGAGGCCCGCGAGGACCTTTCCGGGGCCGAGCTCGAGCGCCTGCGTGACGCCCGCCGCGGCCATCTTGGCGATGGAGCGATCCCACAAGACGGGCGAATCGACCTGGCGCACCAAGAGCTCGGCGACGCGCGCGCCGTCGGAGTTCGGCTCGGCCTCGACGTTGCTGATGAC
>JAEYVE010000266.1 GCA_023432025.1 Pseudomonadota bacterium | reverse complement strand
GGGCGTCACCGGGCTCCCTTCGGGTGCCTTGCCCGCCACGTTGGTGCCGCGAATGCTGCCGACGAACGCCACGACTTGGCGCAGCTCCGTCGGAGTGAGCTGACGTTGCCACGCGGGCATGCCCTTGCTCGGCACGCCGTCGGACACCGTCTTGTAGATGTCCATGAGGTGCCCCTCGCCGTGAACCCAGTAGGCGTCGGTGAGGTTCGGACCAATGCTTCCTTGTCCCTGGTCGCTGTGACAAGCCGAGCAGCGCGCCGCGTACACGTCGCGTCCCGCGGAGACCATCTTGCCGTCGGCCAGCACCGTACGCAGCGTGTCCTCGCTCACGGCCAGCGCCAGCGCCTTTTTGGCCTCGTCGGCTCTCACGAGGGCCATTTCCTCCTCGTGCTCTTCGAGCGGAGAGCGGCCGTTGCCGACGCCGTAGTGAAAGAGGTAGCCGAGCGAGAAGACGACGGTGGCCCAAAAGAGCTGCACCCACCACCGCGGCATCGGGTTGTCGTACTCGCGAATCCCGTCGTAGCTGTGCTCGTCCTCTGCGGGCGGCGCCGGGACGGCTGCCTCCGAATCTCTTTCGTCGCTCGACGTGCTCATGGCGCTTCTCCTCCTTCGACTTCTGCCGCTCGGCGGGGCGTCACGACGTCCGCCTCGAGCGGGATGCGCGCCGCGCTCTCGAGCTCCTCGGCGCGCGTGAACCCCAACACGCGGATGGCCACGACCAAGAACGCCAGAAGGAAGAGGACCAGCCCCACCTCGGCGTACGTAGCGAGCCCCGCTGCGCTCATGATGTCGCTCAACTTCACGGCTTGGCTCCTGACACGGTGGTGGTGACGTCGTCTCCGTCGATCGGCGCGGACGCGACGTTCGGCGCCGGCGCCTGCGGCGCCTCGGGCACGCCTTGGATGTCCTTGCCCAAGCGCTGCATGTACGCGGTCATGGCGACCACCTTCTTGTGCGCGAGGTTCGGAGGGCCACCCTGCTCGGCGATTTCCCGACCGATTTGCTCGGCCTGCTCACGCGCCATGGCCTCGGCGCGCTTCAAGGCTTCGCCGTAGGGCACGCCCAACATGGCCATCACGTCGACCCGCTTTTGAATCACGGAGTAGTCGGTGTCGTCCTCCAGCATCCACGCGTAGCGCGGCATGATGGAGCCTTGCGTGACGGACGCCGGGTCCTCGAAGTGCCGCACGTGCCAGAGGTGCGGGTACTTGCCGCCTTCACGCGCCAGGTCCGGACCAATGCGACGCGAGCCCCACTGGAACGGGTGATCGTAGACGAACTCACCCGGCTTGGAGTACTCGCCGTAGCGCTCCGTTTCGGCGCGGATGGGTCGCACCATCTGCGAGTGGCAGTTGTAGCAGCCCTCTTCGATGTAGAGGTCGCGCCCGTACAGCTCGAGCGGCGTGTAAGGCTTCACCGAGGCGATGGTGGGCAGGTTGCTCTTGATGAGGAACGTCGGAATGATCTCGAAGAGCGAAGCGACGCACACGGCCACCGTCGTCCACACAGTGAGCTTGAGCGGCAAACGCTCCCACGCACGGTGCCACTCCGCCTTGGCGAAATAACGCAGCCGGTGCCCCGTGTCGGACAAGGTCGAATGCGCCGGGATTCTGAGGCGCGGCGTGTCGCCCGTGAAGGGCTCGAGCGCGGGCGCCTCCTGCAGCGGCTCCTCGTAGGTCTCCGGGCGATTCCGCCAAGTCATGTACACGTTGAACGCGCACACGAAGACGCCGGCCACGTAGAGCAAACCACCGACGACGCGCACCCAGTACATGGGCAGAATGCGGACGACGGTCTCGATGAAGTCGGGGTAAGCGAGCCGCCCCGTCTCGTCGAAGGCGCGCCACATGAGCCCCTGCGTCACGCCCGCCGCGTAGATGGCGACGATGTAGAAGAGGATGCCGAGCGAGCCGATCCAGAAGTGCACCTCGGCCAGCTTCTTGGACCACAGCGGCGTCTGGAACAGGCGCGGCGCGAGCCAGTACACCATGCCGAACGCCATGAAGCCGTTCCAACCGAGCGCGCCGGAGTGAACGTGCGCGATGGTCCAGTCGGTGTAGTGCGAGAGCGCGTTCACGCTCTTGATCGACAGCATCGGCCCCTCGAAGGTCGCCATGCCGTAGAAGGTGATGCCGACCACGAAGAACTTGAGGACCGGATCTCGAGCGACCTTGTCCCAAGCGCCGCGCAGCGTGAGCAGGCCGTTGATCATGCCGCCCCAGGAGGGCATCCACAGCATCAAGCTGAAGAGCATGCCCAGCGTCGCCGCCCACTCGGGGAGCGCCGTGTAGTGCAGGTGATGCGGTCCGGCCCAGATGTAGATGAACACCAGGGACCAGAAGTGCAAAATGCTGAGCTTGTACGAGAAGACGGGCCGCTCCGCCGCCTTGGGCAGAAAGTAGTACATGAGGCCCAAGAACGGGGTCGTCAGGAAGAAGGCGACCGCGTTGTGGCCGTACCACCACTGCATGAAGGCATCCTGGACACCCGCGTAAATCGAGTAGCTCTTGAAGAGCCCCGCCGGGATGACCAGGTTGTTGAATACGTGCAAAATCGCGACGGTGACGATGGTCGCGATGTAGAACCAGATGGCCACGTAGAGGTGCCGCTCACGCCTCTTCGCGATGGTGCCGAAGAAGTTCACCGCGAAGGCGATCCACACGACCGCGATGGCGAGGTCGATCGGCCACTCCAGCTCCGCGTACTCTTTGGACTGCGTGATGCCGAGCGGCAGCGTCACCGCCGCCGCCACGATGATCGCCTGCCAACCCCAGAAGTGGAACCGACTGAGCCGGTCGTTCCACATGCGCGCCTTCAGCAGGCGCTGACTCGAGTAGTACACGGCGGCGAAGAGCGCGTTGCCAGCGAACGCGAAGATCGCGGCGTTGGTGTGCAGCGGGCGCAAGCGCCCGAAGCTCAACGCCGGGATGTTCGCGCTGAGCGACGGCGCGACCAACAGCACGGCGATCCATAAGCCCAAGGCGGTTGCGACGGCGCCCCAAAGCAGGGTGGCGCAAACGAACTTGCGCACGATGTCGTCGTCGTACCGGAACGTCTCGATGCGAGCGGTCATGTTCGACCCGCCAAGAGCAAGGTGCATGCCGAGCAAGGCGACGGGCCTATTCCGCGCGATACCGCGCGAAAGCCGACACCGAAGAATTCTGGTCGAGTCAGAACCCCGAACGCCGTGCGCAGATTCTGCGTCACCCCTCCGAGCAGGCGCAAAGACTGCGTCGACGAGCCAATGCATCTGAATCGCGCGAGGGCGCTTCGAAGTCTGCTGCGGTCACTTCTTCGCCGTTTGGCGGTAAAACGCCCCAGAAGCGGCGCTAGCCCGGGTTGGGCACGCGCATTGCTACTTCCCGTTCGAAAGGAAGGCGCGACCCCAGCGCGCGCCAGAGAGGCCCCATGAGCTCGAAGAAGCCTTATCGCATCGTCGTCGGCATCGACTATTCCAGCACCTCGGACTTGGCGCTCTCACACGCCTTCCAGATCGCCTCGGAGCGTGAGAACGCGGAGCTCCACGCGGTTCACGTCGTCATGGTGAGCGTCGACGCCGTCGATCTGGTTTCGGCCGTGAACGGCGCCACTCTTCCCGAGGCGCTCACGCGTCTGCGTGAGCACCTCGAGCGCCACGCAGAAGCCTGGAGGAAGAGTACGGGGCGTGAGCCGGCCCCCTACCACCCGCACGTCCGCCTCCACGCGCCGTCGAGTGAGCTCGTGCAAACGGCAGCCGATTTGGAGGCGAGCTTGCTCGTAGTCGGCACCCACGGTCGCCGCGGCGTCGAGCGCTTCGTGCTCGGCTCGGTCGCGGAAAAGGTCATGCGCCTCGCGCCCTGTTCGGTGCTCGTGGTCCGCCCCGAAGCCGCGGAGGCCCCCGTTCCTCGCATCGAGCCGCCTTGTCCACGCTGCGTGGAGCACCGCGCGGCCACCGAAGGCAAGGAGCTGTGGTGCTCGCAGCACAGCGAACGTCACGGCCAACGCCACACGTATCACTACGAAAGCCGCGTGGCGCAGCCCACGAACTTTCCGCTGGTCACACGCGCTCGCTGATTGCGCTCAATCAGAGGTCACACGCGGCTGACGGTCGGCGAGCCACGGCGAGCCGACCGTCAGCGAAGTCGACGTGGGCAGCTCGAGCCGAAACATCGTGCCCTCAGGCGTGGACTCGAAGCTCAAGCTGCCGCCGTGATCGCGGGCGATGTCCTGGCAAATGGCAAGCCCCAGACCCGTCCCGTTGGGCTTGGTCGTGACGAACGGCTCGAACACGACGACGCCCTCCGGGATGCCGTGGCCCGTGTCGTGGACCTCGAGCACGAAAGCCTGCTCCGTGGCGCGCGTCACCAACGTGAGCACGCCGCCCTCGGGCATGGCTTCCACTGCGTTTTGGCACAGGTTCAAAATCACCTGCTGGATCTTGTCCGGATCGGCGAGCACGCTGGCGCCGTCGTCCTCGAAGCGACGCTCGACGGAGACGCTCGCGCCCTGTCTGAGATAGTTGGTGAGCACGCTCTCCACGAGATCCGAGATCACCGTTTCGCGTCGCACGAGCTTGCGACGCCCCGAGAGGGCGCGAAAATCCTGCACGAGGCGTGACAGACGCTCGATCTCGTGGCTACACGCGTCCACCTTTTGGAGAGCTTCCGTTTCGAGGCCCTCCAGCTTGACCAGCTTGCGGCGCAGCACCTGGAGCTGGAGCGCCATGTTGTTCAGCGGGTTGCCGATTTCGTGCACCAGCATGGACGCGGTCGTACCGACCGCCGCCAAGCGTTCGCGGTCCACCAAGTCCGACTGCATGCGCACCTTGTCCGAAACGTCCCGCACGAACGCGCCATAGCGCACCCCGTCCGCCTCCGAGGCAAGCTCGGTCACCGACAGCTCGATGGGAAACTCCTCTCCGGAGCTTCGCTTGGCCGAAACACGCCGAATCCGTCCGATGGCGCGCGCCTCGCGGGTGCGCTCGTAACGCGCAATGTAGCCGTCGTGGTGGCTCGCGTAGGGCTCGGCCATGAGCACGTTGACGTTTCGCCCTTCGAGCTCCGCGAACGTGTATCCGAACATGCGGCACGCGGCCGCGTTCACTCGTACGATCGAGCCTCGGGCGTCGATGAAAATGACGGCATCCTGGCAGGTTTCGATGAGCTGCTGGAGGCGCAGGGCGGCGGCATCCACCGTAGGATCCGCGCTCCGCTCCGTCGCCAGCGCCGCACGTTCGAGGGGTGACGGGTCACTCATGGAGGAGGTGTAGCTCCGACGCTCCAGGCTGTTCTAGGGCGTCTCGAGCGCAAAGACTGCGCTACGATGGGGCCCAGCGCAAAACCTGCGCGGGTTTTCGTCCTCACGCCGGGGTTTCGTCCGGCACGTGTCCTGCATGACTCGGCCGAATAGGTCGCTCGATCACGGGCGACCGGGCACATCCGATGAACAAAGGTCGCATCCTCATCGTCGACGACGAAGCCAGCGCCCGCGGCGCACTCACGGAAATCCTCACCGAAGAGGGTTTCACGGTGCGGGCCGCCGCAGACGGCTTCAAGGCGCTGGCCGTCGCCGGAGAGCTCGCGCCACACGTCGTTCTGACTGACGTCAAAATGCCTGGCCTCGATGGGTTGGGCCTGCTCCGTGAGCTCCGAGAGCGTCACCCGGAGACCGCCGTCATCCTCATGACCGCCTTCGGTGCCGTCGACGCCGCGGTGCGCGCCATGCGCGAGGGCGCCGCGGATTATCTCACCAAGCCCTTGAACAGCGACGAGCTGCTCGTCGTCGTCGAGCGCTGTCTGGAGCAAGCGCGCCTCCTCGAAGAAACGGGGCGCCTCCGCAAGCGCCTCTCGGAGCGCTACAGCTTCGACAACATCGTGGGCCGCTCCCCCGAAATGCAGCAGCTGTTCAAGACGGTCGCTCAGGTCGCGCCGACCAAGGCCACGGTGCTCGTCACGGGCGAGTCGGGGACCGGCAAGGAGCTCGTCGCCGCCGCCCTCCACCAGCACTCGGAGCGCGCCGACAAGCCGTTCGTCAAGCTGCACTGCGCGGCGCTCGCCGACAACCTGCTCGAGAGCGAGCTCTTCGGGCACGAGCGCGGCGCCTTCACCGGCGCCGACCGCCGGCGCATCGGGCGCTTCGAGCAGGCGCACGGCGGCACGCTGTTCTTGGACGAAATCGGGGAAATTTCTCCTTCTACCCAGGTGAAGCTCCTGCGCGTACTTCAGGGCCAAGAGTTCGAGCGGGTCGGCGGCAACCAACCCGTGCAAGTGGACGTGCGCCTGGTCGCGGCCACGAACCGCGATCTCAAAAAGCAGGTCAAGGCGGGCAAGTTTCGAGAAGACCTGTACTACCGCCTCAACGTCATCAACCTGCACCTGCCGCCGCTCCGTGAGCGCGTCGGAGACGCCGCCACGTTGGCGGTGCACTTCCTCGAAAAGTTCGCCACCGAAAACCGCAAGACCATCGATGGCTTCGAGGAAGAAGCCATGACCATCATCCGGCGTCACGCCTGGCCCGGAAACGTTCGTGAGCTCGAGAACGTCATCGAGCGCGCCGTCGTACTCTGCACCAGCACCCGCATTCGAGCCTCGGATTTGCCCCAAGAGCTCAGGAGCCTCGGCCCCTCGCTCCAGGGCCGCCCCACCATTCCCGGCGCCTCGCTCGCGGAGCTCGAGCGCTACGCCATCCTGGAAACGCTCGCCCACGTCGGCGGCTCGACCGCGGCTGCGGCGGAAGTTCTCGGCATCAGCGTGCGCACGATTCAGTACCGCCTGCGTGAGTACAACGACGTCACCAAGAGCGGCGTTCCTGCGCTCGACGCGCACGACGCGAATGAGGAGAAGCTCTCTCGTGACCTCGGCGGGGACAACTAACGACGCCCGCTCGGTCGGGTGAGCTCCCGCCGCCAGGGCTCGATGAGCGCCTCGGCCTCCGCGCGCAGCGGACTCCATTCGACGACGACACCGGCCGCTACCAAGCGACGCGCGCCGCCCCCCTCGACGCGCGGGTTGGGATCCGGGCAGCCGATGACGACGCGAGCCACCTCTGCTCCGAGGATGGCCTCCACGCAGGGCGGCGTGCGACCGTGATGGTTGCACGGCTCGAGCG
>JAEYVE010000186.1 GCA_023432025.1 Pseudomonadota bacterium | reverse complement strand
ACGCGCAGCGCACGCGCGCTGCGAATGGGCGCTGCGCGGAGGTCGCCTACGACGGCTCGACGCAGGCGGGCCCCAACGCCGGCTACGCGCTCTTTCCTGTCGGAGAGGCCATCTTCGTAGCAGACGGTGGCAGCGTTGAAGCGGCCAGTACGCCTTGCACAGGGCCGGCTCTTGCAACGGGCGCCGCTTACGATCACGGGCTGGGCGTCGTGACGGTGGCGACCGACATGAACGACTACGTGACGAGGGCCGGCTACGACGGCTTTGGCCGCATCGTCGCGCTTTGGAAGCCCCACCCAGCGACAGGCGTCACTCCCACCGCGTTGGAGGACGCGTCCGTTCGTATCGAATACCTCCTGCCTGGCGCCGGGCTCCCGGCGTCCTCCAAACACTCCATCATTCATACCGAAACCGAGGATGGAGAGGCGGTCGGTGACGGTGAGTACTTGGAGTCCTACGCCTACGTGGACGGCTTCGGTCGCACGCTCGCCACGCTGAGTGAGGCGGACCCAGAGGATGGGGACGGCGGAGCGTGGATTGCCGGTGGTCTTGTCGAATGGGATGCCAAGAGCGCGGTCGCCAAAAAGTACTTGGAGTTCTTTTACACGGGGCCGCCCACTGCGTTCAGTTACGCATCTCAGCCAACGACGCCCTACGGACGGCAGCGCTACGACGCTTTCGGGCGCCAGGTACAAACGTACGATTTGGACGGCACGGTCACGCTGCAAAGCAAGTACCACGCGCTCTCGACGGACCTGTGGGACGCAGCAGATCTCGAACCGGGCCCGCATCACTCCACGTACGCCAGCGAGCGCAAGGATGGCCATGGTCGCACGATTGCCACCACCGAGCGCTTTCGCGCCAGCGGCGTCATCGAGCTACGCGAGGTGCGCACCAAGTACTTGTCCACCGGCGAGCCCGAGGTCATCACCCGGGTCAACGTCAACGGAGGACAGCCGCCCGTCGTGCGCTGGATGCGCTACGACAGCCTGGGGCGGATGGTGCTGAATGCCGAGCCCAACACCACGGAAAGCTGGGTGCCGCCGGTGGCTTCGTCGGCGGATGTGCCGGCGGGTATGCGCGCTTGGCGCTACCTCTACAACGTGGCGGGGGATCTGCTCGCCACGAGCGACGCGCGGGGTTGCGGTCAGAGCTTTTACTACGACGGCGCGGGGCGCATTCGTGGAGAGGACTACGCGCCCTGTGAACCGCACCATGCGCAGTACTCCACGCCAAACCTCCAAACCGGAGCAGGCCTCGAGGTGGCGTACTACTACGATGGGCTTGGCTCGTCGGAGGCCGGCGGAGTACCCATTCCGGTTCCAACAACGATCACGGGTGCCAACGCCGCGGGGCGCGTCGTGGGCGTTCTGGACCGCGCTTCTGCCACGTTTTCGTCCTACGACGCGCGCGGCCGCGCGGTGCGCACGGAAATGCAGGTGGCCCGCCCCAATACCGTGGACGGCAGCGGCGTCGGCGTCAGCGCATCTCTGCCAATGCAGCGCTACGCAGGGCGCTGGTACTCGCGGACGTTCGTGTTCGACGCGGCCGACCGGGAAATTGCCGCTTCAACCGGCGCAGAGTCGCTGCGCAGCGCCACGAATCAAACCATTGACGAGCTGCTCTCGACGACGGGCGCGAGCGCCGTAACCACGGACTACTCGCGGCGCGGCAAGGTAAAAAAAGCCGGCTCCAGCTACGGTACGCTCGTTGGCGATATGGTCCGCACCGCGGACGGTCTCGTCAAATCGATCACGTACGGCGACCTCGCGCAAACGAAGACGGAGTACCTGTACGACGAGCGGCGCCGCGTCTCGAGCGTCATGACCTACCGCGGTCCCCCGGCATCCGGTCTGTGGGACTCAACGAATCAGTACACCCCCGCCACGCAACCTGATCCGGGCGATGCGTCCACGCTGCAGCTGCTCCTGCAGGACGAAGACTACGTCTACGACGTGGTCGGCAACCCGATTGAAATTCGAGATTGGCGGAACCCCGAGGAGTGGCCCGCCGGCGCCAAGCCGGTCACCAAGAAAATTCAGTACGACGACCTGAATCGCGCAGCCCGCATCGATCACCAGTACTCCGCGGGTGACGACACCTGGGTCTCGCCGTTCAAGGACGAGCTCGCGCAAGGCGATCAGGAGCTGACGGACAAGCGCCGCTCGAAGCCGTCGCCGCACGTTCATTTCCAAAAGCGCATTCTTCGCCAAACGTTCGAGTACGACTGGCTCGGCAACACGAAGAAGACGGGCGACGACGCCAACGGCTTTTACGACCGCTCGCTCGGCACGATCGAAAACGCCACAAGCGGCGGCAGCGCCGCCAAACCCTACCAACTCACGCACGCCACCAACGTTGGCGTTGGTGGCGGCAGGGAAGGTGAACTGTGGGCGCAGTACGACCCCGCCGGCAACCTGACGCGACTGGACGTGGAGCGAGAGGGCCCATGCCTGGTCGATTCCAACACATCCAGCCCCGGCGACGATTGCTCGCAGCGCTTCGAATACCGCTGGGACGAGGTGAACCGCCTGGTGCGAGCGCGCCGCTGGGACACGGCGCAAAACCTGGGCGATTTCAGCTCGGGTGCGTTTCCCACAGGACTTCCCGCCGCCGACCTGCGGAACCTCTACGACGCCGGCGACCAGCGCGTTCTGAAAGAAGCCGTCGATGGTGCCGGCGAAAAGTCCTACGCCGTCTACCTCTTCGAAACGCTCGAGCTGCGCGGGGCGCAGTACGGCGAAGAGTTCGACGTCGGAGCCGTCGTCGATGTCAGCGACTACGAGGTGACCGAGTGGACGGCCGTGCCGTACCTACTCGCGAACGGCGTGCGCCTCGCCCGCATCGCCTACGAAAACGCCGAATCGCCGACCCTTCAGTCGAGCGCGATCCCCACGGATCCAACTGAGCCGGGCGCCGTGCTCGCCTCGCCCCAGCTGCACGTGTTCTTCGAGCTCGGAGACCACCTGGGGTCCACCAGCGTGGTGCTGGACAAAGCCACCGGCGAGCTCGTCGAACGAAGCACCTTCCAAGGCTACGGAGCCACCGAAAGCGACTACAGGCCCGAACGCTGGAAGGGCTTCAGGGAGGACTACAAGTTCACCGGGAAGGAAGAGGACGTCGAGGTTGGGCTTCAGTACTTCGGCTTCCGCTTCTTGAACCCGCTGTTGGGGCGGTGGATGTCGGCGGATCCGCTTGCGGTGCATGCACCTGGGCGAGCGGATTTGAACGTGTACGCCTACGTGCACGGGTCGGTGCTCAAGAATGTCGATCCCGTGGGGCTTGAGCCGAATTCGAGCCACCCAGACTACGCGGCCGCGGAAGCAGCCGTGGGAGAGATGCAGTCTCCTGCTGCAAGTTCGGGGTCTGGGACTGACGCTCAGGACCACTATGGTCCGGACGGTCGTTGCTACATTGATGCAGGTGAGGCCGCAGCAGCGCGGCAAGCCGCGGTCAGATTTCAGCCGATTGAGCAGTACGCTCCGACGACATCTGGGGGCACGATCTCTCCTGGCCAGCTCCCCGCAGCAGCCAGGGATACGCTAAGTGCCGCGGCCGGGACGAACCTCCTCACCATTCCGAACGCGACGTACCTGTTCGCGACTGGCGACGTCGACGGCTACGTGAACGCACAGATGTTCGGGATCGCGCTTACGGGGGCGACCGGGGCGATGGTTGCGCCTGGCGTGAACCGACAGATAACGGAAGCGGTCGTCGGATCGGTCCCAGCTCGTGCTGAAGCCAAGAGCGTCCCGGCTCCGGCTGCGGTTGCGGCAGTGAGCAAACCGACTCCTTCTCGAGAAGCATCGAGGCCGGGCCTGGACGTCGGGAGTGTTGTCTCTCAGCCCAAGAGCTTGTGGGGTCGATCGGCGACGGAGATTGCGGACGCGTTTAGTGCAGCCGGCTATTCTGCATCGGTCCGAACGTCGACAAGAGGCTCAGGGAAGGCGGAAATCGTTCAGATCAACGGACACAGCGAGATCTCCCAAATTCAGGTTCATCCCGGTGGCGGGCGCCACGGCGGTGCGTACGTGAAGGTGTCGACCAGTACCCAAGGCATAATCAAGGTGGTGGATCCTGCCACCTACAAGGCGACAGCTGGAGAAAAGGCTACGATCGTCAGCATGGACAAAGAATGAGAGCTGCCCCACCTGACACGATCTTGCGTTTTGAGTGGAGCGTGAGGGCGCTTGCACAATCGGCAGGAACCCAGTTCACGCTATTTCCTCCGTTTGTCTGCGTTGCAGATGAGCTGGCATTGGAGTTCGAGGAACAGTATGGGCGTGTCCGTGAGCAGAATGTGAGTCTCGGTCGCGGTGAAGTGGCCGTGCGCGACCTGGATAAGAAGCTCGAAGAGATGAGCGGACCGCAGCATGAAGAGTTGTGGACAGACGATGCTTTGCGCCAAGAGCCCGACTGGGAGGAGATCAGGGTGCTGGCGCGACGTGTCATTGACGTGATGGGATGGTCCGATACGCCACCGCCTTCTGAGAGAGCGGAGTATGTCGGCGCCGATGCCTAGCTCAGACCACTACGCGCTCTTTCTTCGCGGCTCCTTCGCCGCAACAAGCGAATTGACGAGCCGAATAACAGCCCGTCGGTCCTTTTCTGGCAGCTCGAGCACCTGCTGAAATTTCTTCCAGAGCCTGCGGGTTTCGGGGTCGTCCTTGGGCTGCTGCTGCGGGGCGGGCTTGGTGGAGCGGAGGCCCATGAGCTCGTCGGTGGAGACTTTGAGCTCCTTGGCGATGCGGACGACCACGGCAGCCGGAGGCAGCTCTGCGATGGTCTCGTAGCGTGAGATGGCCCGCTGAGAGGACTCGATCATTTCAGCGAGCTGGGTCTGCGTGAGGCCGCGCTCGAGGCGCAGGCGCATGAGACGCTGACCGAAGGGGGAAGTAGGGGGGACCTTCTTCGGCATGCCGAGGAAGGTAGCCCTCGATCTGG
>JAEYVE010000174.1 GCA_023432025.1 Pseudomonadota bacterium | reverse complement strand
GGGTAGTACGCGAATGCGCCCCGACCATGCAGGACTCTACGCGCGAAACCACGCAACGCTTCCAGCTTCGTCGCATCGATTCGCGCTCGTTGGCTGCGACGCTTGGCGTCACACTTTCTCTCGTCCTCGTCGCCTGCAAGACGAAGGACGACCCCGCGCCTCCGAGCACCTCGGCGCCTTCGCTCGTGCCTCCGTCGGAAGGCACGCCCAGCGCTTCCAGCGAGCCCATACCGGGTGAGCCCAGCGCGCCGGCGATCCCCGAGCCCGAACCCGAGCCAGCAGCCGAGGCGGAGCCCGAGGGCCCGCCACCGCCCCATCCGGGCCCCTGGCTCTGGGTAACTCGCTCGTCGGCGGGCGTGTACTCCGAACCTCGCGCGACCAAGGAGCTCAAGTTCGCCTACGTGCGGCAAGGCGCCCAGGTGCCAATCCTTGCGGAGAAGGTCAGTGGCAACGACTGCAGCCAGGGTTGGTACAAGGTCGCGTCCGGCGGCTTCGTCTGCAGCATGGTCGGCACCACGGACGAAAAGTCGCGCGACGTGAAGTTCAGGCCGCGTCAGCCGAACGTGGACGAAATTCTGCCGTACCCGTACGCGCGCAACGCGCACAACGGCACGCCGCTCTACAGGTCCCTGCCGTCGCGCGCGCAGATGCTCCAGTACGAGCCGTACCTCACGAAAAAGGCGGAGCCGAAGGCCGAAGCCAAGCCCTCGAGCGAAGGCGAAAAGGCGGCCGACCCCGAGAAGAAGACGGAAGCGGTCGCCGACGGCGCCGGAACGACGACAGGAGTCGTGCCCGTCTCCATCGATGCCAACTCCGCGGCGAGCATGGTGGCGGCGCCGCTCGAGCCCGAGCCGGAAAAGCCTTGGTGGCAGCGAGAAGACGCCAAGGACCGCCTGCACGAGCTGACTCTGGACAAGCTCTCGGAAGAGGCGGACGGCATTCTCGCCAAACGCATGGTGCGCGGCTTCTACGTGGCCGTCACCGGCACGTTCAAGTGGAACAACCGCACCTGGTACAAGACGACCGGCGGCTTGGTCGCGCCCGCGGATCGCTTTTGGCAAACGGCGGGCTCGGACTTCAAGGGCGTCGAGCTCGACGGCGAGCAATGGAAGCTCCCCGTCGCCTGGGTGTACGGCGGCAACAAGTCCGCCACGACCTACACCATCGACGAAACGACGAAGAAAATCGTCGCGCCCAAGGGCTCGGTCAAGCGCTTTACGGCCATCCAGCTCACGGGCAAGAGCATCGAAATCGGCAAGAGCCTCTACCAGGAGCTCGCCGACGGAACATGGGTGAAAGACTCTCTCGTTCGCATGACGACTCCGGGTACGCGCCCAGCGGACGTCGGCGAAAACGAGCGTTGGATCGACGTCGACCTCAGCGAGCAAACGGTCGTCGCGTTCGAAGGCGATCGACCCGTCTACGCTACGCTGATCTCGAGCGGCAGAGAGTCCAAAATCAAAGAAAAGGACCACCGCACCCCGATCGGCGCGTGGCGTGTTCGTGAGAAACACATGACTGCGACCATGGACGGCGACGGTTCGGCCGCTGGAGACCTGCCGTACAGCATCGAGGAGGTACCGTACGTCATGTACTACCACCGTGCGTATGCACTCCACGCCGCGTTCTGGCACGCCAACTACGGCGCCCAGATGAGTCACGGCTGCGTGAACCTCGCCCCGCTCGACGCCAAGCGGCTGTTCTTCTTCGCTGACCCGCCCATCCCGGAGGGGCTAGCGGGCGCCTGGTCCAACGACAAATCTCCGGGCAGTATGATTGTGGTTCACGAGTAGCCCCGAGCGCTCCGCCCGTGCGCTCTCGGTGAGCGCTAGCCGGACCGTGCGGCGCCACGAATGCGCCTGCCCCGGCGCGGGCGATTCGCGGGAAGCTCCGGTCCGCGGATTCGCCGAAGAGTCTTGACGGACGGGGGCCTAGGGACCATTGAAGCCGGAGGCCATGGATCAGTTTTCGGCGCACCTCGATCGCGGTTGGGACCTCGTACAAAAGGGCGATTCGCAGGCTGCCGAGCAGTCTGCGCGGCGCGCGCTCGAGCTCGACTCGCAGTCGCCCGAGGCGCACAACCTTCTCGGCTACGTGTCCGCGCTCAAGGGCGAGTACGACGAGGCGCTCGAAAGTTACCGGCAGGCCATCGCCCTGGACGACACGTTCTTGGAGGCCCTGCTGAATGCTGCGGAGCTCTGCATTCATCCGCTCGGGGACCTGGAGCAGGCGCTCTCGTTCTGCGAGGAGGCGCTCGACCTCGTCGAGAATGACGACGAGCTGGTCGACACCTTGCTTCTGCAGTTCGACGCCCTGGCGGGCCTCGGTCGAGAAGCAGAAGCCAAAACCGTGTGTGGTCGCTTCCCCGCAGGCCCGTTCGAAAACCCCGCGCACACGTTCTTGGTGGGGCGCGCGTTCTACGAAATCGGCGAAATCGACCGCGCCGAAGAGCTCCTGCGGGAAGCTTCCCGAAGGGACGCCGAAAATCCCGACGTCCCCTACTACCTCGGCCTCATCCGGGACGAACGTGGCGACGGCCGCGGCGCCATCGAGGCGTTCCTCCGCTCGCGAGAGCTCGAGCTCTTGCTGACCCCTCCGGCGTGGTCGCTCAGCCGCGAAACGTTCGAGCTGACGGCGAAGCGCGTCGTGGAAACGCTCGCCCCGAAGCTCCGCGCGTTCATCCGAAGTGACGAAGTGTTCGCCGCCGACGTACCAGGCGTCGAAGCCGTGGTGGACGGCGTCGATCCGCGAGCGCTCGTCTTGATTGACGCGCTCGAAGGCGAAGCCAACCTCACCGGGCGTCTCTTCGTCTACCAGCGCAACGTCGAACGCATCGCCGGCTCGGTCGAGCGCATCGAAGAAGAAATCACGAGCGCGCTCGAGCGCGAAATCGCCGCCGCCATGCTGGAGCTGGACGCCGCCGCGCCCCCCAAAGGCACTCCGCTGAACTGACGCCGGGGTGGGCTCCCCCACCCCTCACAATCAACTCACTCCCCTCGCGATCAACTCACGCGGCTCACCAGCTCGCGCGCCACGACCTCCAAGAGCTGGCGCGCTGGAGTTTCGGGGGCACGGCGCAAGGCGGAGACGGCTTGCTCGGAGAAGGCCTTGGCTCGACGCCGCACCTCGTCGCACGCGCCGCTCGAGACCACGCGCTCGCTCACCTCGCGCACGAGGTCGCCGTCGCCAGCGTGAATGCGACGAATTTTTTCCTCGAGATCCGGGGTATCCTTCGCCGCCAAGACGAGCGGCAACGTGAGCTTGCCCTCGCTCAGATCCGCGAAGAGCGCCTTGCCCGTGGCCTCTCCGGAGTAATCGATCACGTCGTCCACGAGCTGAAAGGCAACCCCGAGCGCTTCGCCGAACTCGGCGAGGGCGAGCTGCCCCGCGCGGTCCGCGCCGCCGAGCAGGGCGCCGCTTTCCGCCGCGAACGCGAACAAGGAGGCCGTTTTGTCGCGCAGGATGCGCTCGTACGTGGCCTCCGACACGTCCAGCTCCGTGCGACCACGCAGCTGAACGATTTCGCCGTCCACGAGGCGACGCAGCGTGGTGATGAGAGCCGTAAGCAGCGCGGGCGCGTGCCGCTGCGTGCGTTCGAGCGCGTTGACGAGGAGCAAGTCTCCGGCAAGAACGCTCACGCCGTTGCCCCAAAGCCTGCGGGACGTGGGAACACCGCGACGCTCCATGCCTTCGTCGACGACGTCGTCGTGCAGGAGAGTGGCTGAATGCACCAGCTCGACGACCGCGCTCAACTCGCTCACCGCCGGGGTGACCGCTCCAAAGCAGCGGGCCGCTAAGCCGAGCGTCAACGGGCGCACGCGCTTGCCCCCGTTTTTCACGAGGTGCGCGGCTGCGGCAGTGCCCGGCCACTCGCCTTCACCGACGGCCTCGGCCAAGACGGCCTCGACCTTGCCGAGATCCTCGGCGAACAAACGTTGCACGTCGGACAAACGCTGCTCGAGGCGTGGATCGGCCCGACGGGCCTCGGCCCCTCGGGACAGGTGAGTCAACGCAGAGTCGAGCGGAAGCGACATGGATTCGCGGGGTTTCAAAATGTCGTGAAACAATGCGAGCCGACGGCGGCAGCGGTCAAGGGGGGGTCGACCACGCTTTGTGAGAAGCCACCGCCCCGCGCGCCGAGGCCGCCGTCTAGCAGGGTTCGGCACCTGCTGCGAGAGGTTTGACGCCGGGGCACCGCGGGGACTAGTGCTCCGCCATGTCCACCGACCCCGCCCCTGCCCCTCAGGCCGCCCGGCCCCGCCGCGGCGCCGTGCATCGGGCCGGCCTGATTCTGGTGGCCGCGCTCTCGGTTGCCTTCGCCACCGTTTGCACGACGCAAATCGTGCTCGCGGTCTGGTTTCCACCGGAGCCACCGTGGGACGTGTCGTGCCGCGAGGGGCTGAAGGGCCTCATCGGCGCCGTCGAGCGCGCCCGTGCCAACGCCGCCGCAGAGGCCGGGGGCGAGCGCCGAGCCCTTCTTGGCTTTCGTGAGTCGCTCGAGCCGGAGTGGAGCCGAGCCGCGACCGTACGCTCTCTTTGTCGGAATGACCCGCCGGCAATGAAAGCGCTCCGGACGATCGAGCTCCTGCGCTATGCCGAGGAACGCGCTGTGCGCTATGAAGCGCTCGACCTTTCGCGTCTGCGGCAGCGTGTGCCCGCATTGCGACGCGAGCTGTCCCTTTGAGTTTCCCGAGTCGAGGTACTCCCTCGCCCGCCCACCTTCCACGGATCGATTTCACGTGAGCCAGCCCGAAGCCGCACCTTCCGCGAATCCTTCGCTCGCCGGTGACCCCGCCGAGACCCCGCCGACCTTCGACGTGCTTGCGCTCTCTCCCGAGGTGCGGCGCGCGGTCGACGAGCTGGGCTACGTTCACCCCACGCCCGTACAACGAGCGGTGTTCGAACCCGCAGCGCGCGGTGGAGATCTCGTCGTTCAAGCGCGCACCGGCACCGGGAAAACGGCTGCCTTCGGCTTGCCGCTCGTCGACAAGCTGGTGCGCCCCACACAAGCCGCCGTTCAGGTGCTGGTGCTCAGCCCCACTCGCGAGCTCGCGCTGCAGATTTCTCGCGAGGTGTCGGCGCTGGGCAAGTACCGGTCCATCCAGTGTGCGGCCGTCTACGGCGGCGCGCCGATGCAGCGCCAAATCGACGAAATTCGCGGCGGCGCGCAGTTGGTCATCGGCACTCCGGGCCGCGTGCTCGATCACCTGTCACGCGGCACGCTCGACCCTTCGGCCATTCGGACCGTCGTGCTCGACGAAAGCGACGAAATGCTCTCCATGGGCTTTTTGCCGCAAATCACAGAGATTTTGGCGCGCATGCCCCAGGGGCACCAGACGCTGCTCTTCAGCGCCACGGTGCCGCCGGACGTGCGTCGCATCGCCGAAACGCGCCTCCGAAACCCCGAGTTCATCACGCTCAGCGGCGACCACATCGGCGCGCTCTCGATTCAGCACTTCGTGTACCTGAGCCAGCGCGACAAGCCGTCCGAGCTGGTGCAAATCATCGAGATCGAAAACCCCGAGAGCGCCATCGTCTTTTGCAATACGCGAGAGCAAACCAAGCGTATCGCGGCGGCGCTGCAGCAGCGTGGTTTTTCGGCGGACTGGCTCAACGCCGACCTGGCGCAGAGCGACCGCGAAAAGGTGATGGCCGCCACGCGCGAGGGGAAGCTGCGCTTCTTGGTGGCCACGGACGTCGCCGCACGCGGCATCGATATTTCGCACCTGACGCACGTCATCAACGCGGACTTCCCGGAGTCCACGGAGAACTACGTGCACCGCACGGGGCGCACGGGGCGCGCGGGCCGCACCGGCACGGCTCTGTCGCTCGTGACGCCGCAGGACATCGGCAACTTGTACATGCTCAAGCTCACGTACAAGATTTTCCCGATCGAGCGGGAGCTGCCGAGCAAGCGGGACCAAAAAACCCGCGAGGAAACGGATGTCGTCGCGATGTTCGCGGAGGCTTTCGGCTCGCGAACCCCGCATCCCGACGACCTCAGCTTGGCGCGTCGCCTTCTGACGCACGAGGCCTCGGAAGCCATCATCGCGGGTTTGCTGCGTGATCACCTGGGCGCGCGCCCCGACGCTCTCGATGGGGCTGCCGCAGCGCGTCGCAGCCGCGCGCCACGCCCGGTGGAATCCGCCGCTGAGCGGGAACGCGCGCCGCGCCGGGAACGACCGCGCGACGAACGACCGCGCGACGAACGACCGCGCGACGAGGCGCGCTACGCGGAACTGGATTCGAGCTCCGAGCACGCGCTTCCCGAGGGTTCTCACGTCAGCGGCGCGGACAACGAGGGCGAGCGTCGAAGGCGCAGGAAGCGTCGCAGAAATCGGCGTGAAGGAGAGCGCTTCGAAGACGGAAACGAAGCAGCTCGAGATGCGCGCAGTGAGCTTCGGGAACGGCCGACCCAGCCCGAACAAGAGCGCATCGCCGAAGAGCGAGCGACCAGCGAAGGCATGCCGGAACGCGAAGTGTTGTCGGCGGCAGACGTCCTGGCTCGCCCTGCCACGGGTGACGACGTCGTTCGTATCTACGTGAGCGTGGGGCGCCGGGACGGCGCTTACCGCGAGGACTTTACGGACGTGCTCGCGGAGCAAGGCTTCGACGAAGAGGATGTCGTGTTCGTCAAAGTGCGCGACCGCCACACGTTCGTCGGAGTGCCCATGGACTTGGAAACACGCGCGATTCAAGCCTTCGACGGAGCAGTGATCCGCGGGCGCACGGCGCAAGCGGAGCGAGCCCGATTGCGCACGGACGAGCGCGTCGAGGACTGAAGGGCGAAAGATCGCCGAAACAGCCGCCCGCCTCCCCTTTCTGCGCGTAGGTCGCGCTCCTACCTCCTCGCGACTCGGCACGCGAAATGCAAGGTCATCGCCGGGGTTTTTCCCTGGTTTGAGCGGACGCTTTTCATTTGCGAGGGTTCTACGAGGAGGCTAGGGATCGAGTAAGTGAGCCAGCGCGCACCAAACGTCGACCGCCTCTATAGCGATATCGAATGGGCGCTTGCGCATGGCCTGCCCCCGCGAGAGCTCGTCCCCATGTTGGAAAAGCTCCTCCGACATGCGCCGACGACGTCGCCGCATGCCATCTTCGCCAAGCGCCAGCTGGCGGAGCTAACGGTTCAGCGTGCGCCTTGGCGCGCCGCTCGGCTGGCGCGGGACGTGCTGGACGTGTTGCCCGAGGACGACCGCGCGTGGGCGTTGCTCGGCCTCGCGCACACCTTGCTCGGCCATTTTCACTCCGCGGAGCGCGCCTACCGAGAAGCGGTGCTGCTCGCACCTTTCTCACCTTGGTACGCGCACAATCTGGGACACCTTCTGGACGTCGCGCTCGACCGACCCAAGGACGCCCTGCGCTACCTGCTATCGGCGCACAAAGGGCTGCCCCACGAGCCAGAAATTGCGGCGTCCCTTGCCCACGCGCTGGCGCGCGCCAACCGCTGGTCAGAAGCCGTTCCACTCCTGGCCAAAGCCATTGGGAAGGGAGAAGCCGCCGCCGAGGAAATGCTGCGCGATTGGTTGACGCGAGATCCGCCCGGCTCTCTCCCCGAACAGGCGGCTCCCGCTCCACCCCCCACGAACCAGGAGCTCGCTCTGCTCGGGCAGGCGCCTTCCCCACCCGCCGCGCCGAGAGTCCCGTGCGCCGATCCGTCGGGCAGCGCGGACGGCTCGGACGCCGTGGTCCACGGCTCGGCAGATCGAGCGAGCGCAGCTCGCGCGACCTGCCAAGATGCCACGCGCGAAAGGCCGGAAGATCATGTGAGCCCGCCGGAGGCTCGTGACGACACGGCTTTGGTCGATTGAAGGTTCCCCTGGCCGTCCGGTCTCGCTAGCAATTCCCATGCATCGCCGAAGGCTTCGTGCCGCTGCTTGCTCGGCGCTGATCCTCGTCGCCGCCCTGGCGCCGTCGGTCACGCTCGCGCAAACGACCGCGCCGCCACAACCCTGGACGACTCCCGCTTCTACCCCACCGGCGAACGGCGAAAGCGACGTCGTGCTGCCCCCCGGGGCGCTTCGTGAAATCGACGATCCGATGCTCTCTCCGGTGCCGCGTTCACCGCGCGAGCTCTCGCGCTGGGAGCAAGCCCTCAAGATGACGCGTGAGCGCTCCACGAGCTTGCGCGCCGCACACGCTCAAGTCGACGTAGCGCGAGGTCAGGCTCGCCAAGCGCTCGCCGCAGCCCTGCCGCAGCTCGTCGGCGACGCGAACCTCACGCACCATCTGCTGCGCGGAGAGGGTTTCAACCGCTTCACCGGCCAACAGTCGCTCATCCCGGATCCACGCACCATTTGGACCACGGGAGTGACCCTCCGCGTGCCGGTGCTCGCCGCGCGCAGCTGGTACGACTACGGCACGTCGAAGGACGTGGTCCGCGCCGCGACGCTCGATATGCGGGAGGTGGAGCGACAAGTCATCGGCGCTCTCGCGGAGTCCATCGTAGCGGTCATTACCGCCGAACGTTTGGCGGAGGTCACACGCGTGAACCTGCGCTTCGCGCTTTCTACGCTCGACTTGAACGAGCGGAGGGCGCGCCTCGGTTCGGCGAGCTCCGTGGACGTGCTGCGCGCCCAACAAGAAGCGTCTCGCTCCCGAGCCCAAGTGGTGGAGGCGGACGAAGCCGTGCAAAGGGCGCGCGAAGCGCTTGGCCTCGCTCTCGGTCAAAGCGAGCCGTGGGGAGTGGACCCCTCCATCAAGCTGGATCCGCTTCGCGACGACGCGCGCGCCACCTGCCGCCAAGGTAAATCGGTCGAAGAGCGGCCGGACGTGCGCGCCGCGGAAGCTCGCTCGAAGGTTGCCGAGCGCAACGTGACGAGCGTGGACTTCTCTTACTTGCCGACGATCGACGCGCAGTCGAGGGTCGAATACTCGTCGAGCGATCGCATCACCGCCAATCAGGATCACATCACCTGGACCATCGGCGGCGTGCTGACGTGGCACCTCTACGACGGCGGCTTTCGCTATGGCGAGCGCACGGCCAACGCAGGGCGCCGCGACATCGCCGAGCAAGAGACGCTCGAAACCAAGCGTCAAGCGAACATCGAAGTCGAGCGCGCCTACCGCAACGTCGGGGTCGCCAAGACTCGCTTGGACGTCACGAAGCACACGCGGGACCTGGCGCTGGCCTCGGCGAAGCTCTCCCAGCTCAAGTTCGTCAACGGCACCGGGACCAGCTTCGATATGGTCGACACGCTCCGAAGCCTGCGCGAGGCGGAGTTGGACGTGACCGTCGACGAGTTCGAGCTGCTCCGAGCGGAAATTGCCGCGTTCTTGGCTCTGGCCACCTGCGACGTTTGAGTTCTGAGACGCGTTGAGATCCCTCAAACGCTCGACTAGCGTTCCTGACGCTGCGCGGCGCGCCCTGCCCCGCGTCGCACCGAGGGTCGGCCGCTTTTGGCCCCTTCGGCGGCCGAGTGCCCCCTCCCCACCCCGATGTCTCGTCGCCTCGTCGAATCCCTCGTGATTTTGGTCACCGCGGTGGCCTTCGCGTTCCACATCGGGCTCATCTTCCTGCGCACCCCCGAAGCGCAGCTCGCTGCCGGGGGCCTGGCGCAAAAAATCTTCTATTTTCACGTCCCGAGCGCGTACGCCATGTACCTGTCGGGCGTAGTCTGCTTCCTCGGTAGCGCCGCCTATCTCGCGGGCGCCACCGAGGGCCGCAACGCGTGGGCGCGGGCCGGAGCCGAGTGCGCCGTGCTGTTCGGCGTGCTGGTGCTCGTGTCGGGCCCGCTTTGGGCGAAGAAGGCGTGGGGCGTCTACTGGACGTGGGACCCGCGCCTCACCACGTCGCTCCTCACCGTGCTCGTGTACGTAGCGCTGGTGGTCTTGCGCAAATTCACCGGAGACGGGGAAGCTGAGCGCAAGTTCGCGGCCGCCTTCGGCGTGCTCGGTACGGTGCTCTTGCCCGTCATTCACTACTCCGTGCGTCTGTGGGGCGGCAACCATCCCACCGTCATCACACAGGGCGGAGGCGGGCTCGGCAGCCCCGAAATGAAAACCGCCCTCGGCGTCGGCTTCGTCACCATGACGCTCTTGGCCGCGCTCTTGCTCGTGCTTCGTGCCCGTCTGGCACTCGCAGAGTCGCGCCTGCGCGAGGCGGAAGAAGTCGCTGCAACTCTGGGGCTCACGGAAGAAGACGCCCCGCACCAGGAATGATCCGATGAGTCAGACCAGCCAAGTCCCCTCCGCCGCACCCGAAGAGGGCACAGGCCAAGCCCCCAGCGATCGATCGACCGAGTTCGTCGCGGTCCAGGGCGGCGCGGAAACGACGAGCGCTGGCGCGCTGCTCATCACGGCGTACGTGGCCATGTGGGCCTTGGTGTTCGGCTTCGTGTGGCTCAGCTCACGCAAGCAACGCGCCTTGGACATCCGCATTCGGGATCTCGAGGCGACGCTCCGACGCGTGGAGGGCGGCGCCGCCACCAGCATCGAGTCATGACCTTCGAGCACATCATCTACATCCCTGGAGTGCTCTTGGTGGGACTTACGTTAGGCTATGTCTTGGGTGCGCGGGCGGTGCGTGCGGAAGTGGAGCGCCTGCGCAAAAAGTCGAAGAGGTGAGCGGACACCGGCGCGAGGACGCGCCGCACGCCGCGCATCGGGCGCCACAGGCGCACGGGAAAGTGAGACGTCATGCTTGGGTTTCAACCGACCGACGAACAGGTAGCTCTCATCGAAATGGCGGCGCGCTTCACGCGCGAGCGCATCATCCCCGTCGCCGCGGAGTGTGATCGCAAGGCGGAGTTCCCGAAGGACGTCTTCGAGGCGGGCTGGGAGCTCGGCTTGGTCAACCCCACCGTCCCTCCCGAATACGGCGGGGCCGGCCTGGGTGAGCTGGACAACGCGCTCATCGCCGAGCAGCTCGCGTACGGCTGTACGGGCATTCAAACCAGCATGTTGGCCAACACGCTGGCGCTCACGCCCATCTTGCTCGCGGGCACCGAGGACCAAAAAAAGAAGTACCTGGGCATGCTCACCTCCTCGCCCAGCTTCGCCAGCTACTGCACGACGGAGCCCACCGGCGGCAGCGACGTGGCGGGCCTGCGCACCAAATACCAAAAGCACGGCGACGACTACGTCTTGAACGGCGAAAAGTGCTGGATCACGAACGCCACGTTCGCCAGCTTCTACGTCGTCTTCGCCACCAGTAACCCCGACACGCGTCACAAGGGCATCGCCGCCTTCATCGTCGACCGCGACACGCCCGGCCTCAAGGTGGGCAAGCACGAAGACAAGTTGGGGCAGCGCGCGAGCGATACAGCCGCCGTCCACTTCGAGGACGTCGTCGTGCCCAAGCAAAACCTGCTCGCGCCCGACGGCCACGGCTTCAAGCTGGCCATGGAAACCTTCAATCAAACGCGCCCCGACATCGGCGCGATGGCCACCGGCTTGTCCCAACGGTGCTTGGACGAGTCGCTCGCCTACGCCAAGGAACGCAAGTCGTTCGGCCAGGCCATCATCGAGCATCAAATGGTGCAGGCCATGATCGCGGACATGGCCATCCACACGGAGGCGACCCGCCTGCTCTACCAAAAGGCCGCCTGGAACCTGGACAACGGAGTGAGAGACCCCATCGTCTCCAGCTACGCCAAGGCCTTCGGCGCGGATCGCGCCATGCAGACCGCGATTGACGCGGTCCAGGTGTTCGGAGGCAACGGCTACGTGCGGGACTACCCGGTAGAAAAGCTGATGCGGGACGCCAAGGTCCTCCAAATTTACGAAGGCACCAGCCAAATTCAGCGCATGGTCATCGCACGCTCGCTGGCGCGCTGAGCCTTCCGCACCTTTCCCTTCGATCCGCCGGCTCGTGCGGGTGGTTCTGGTCGTCGCCGGATCCGCCAGCTCGGGCGGGTGGTTCTGGTTTCCTTGTCGCCGATCGAGGAGTAGCTTCACGCCGTGTTCGGAATCTCGTTCTCCGAGATCGTGCTGATCGCGATGATCGCGCTCGTCGTGGTCGGTCCGCAGAAGCTGCCCGCCATGCTGCTCAGCGTGGGACGCGGCATTGCGCGCATTCGTCGCCTGACGAACGACGTGCGCGCGCAGACGGGCATCGACGAAATTCTCCGTGAGGAGGGCATCGACGGTGTGCGCGAGCTTCGCTCGCTCCTGCGGGGGGAAGTCGCGGCGGCGCGGGCGCGGGATGCGAACGACGACGCGGTGGAGCTCGATCCATCCCAGGAGTATCCGCCCGAAGGCGTGGACGCGAGCGGGGCCTTGCCCGACGACTTGGTGGACCCAAATCGCACGGCCAGCGAACGCTCCGGCTCGGACGGCACGCAAGGTGATGCTCTGCCGAGCGAGGCCGCGCCCAGTGACCACCCTCCCGGCGACGCTCCGCCCGGCGACGCTCCGCCAGAAAACGTCCCTCCCAACGCAATGGAAGCCAACGCCGCTCCTGTGCCGGAAGCGGCCGGCGCGGAAGTCTCCGCTCCCGAAGCTTCGCCCTCTCCCGAGCACGTGGAAACGACCGAACGCTCTGTCCACGACCAGTCCGGAGGTAGCCGCCCATGAGCGACGAAGCCGGCACGATGACGTTTTGGGACCACCTGAACGAGCTGCGCTCTCGCATGGTCAAGGCGCTGTTCGCCTTCCTGCTCGGCGCGGTCGTCGCGTGGTTCTTCAAGGAGGAGCTGCTGATCGTCCTCACGAAGCCCTTCGTGGACGGCTGGCACAGCGCCGACGGCAGCCGTCCCACTTTGCACTTTCCAGCGCCCGCTTCGCTCTTTTTGGCGTACGTGAAGCTGGCAGTGTTGGGCGGCTTCGTGCTCGGCCTGCCCTTCATTCTCTACCAGTTTTGGGCGTTCATCGCGCCCGGGCTCTACGCCCGCGAAAAGCGCTTCGCCATCCCCTTCGTCGTGCTGTCCTGTGCGCTGTTCGCGGCGGGCGGCTATTTCGGCTGGCGCTTCGTGTTTCCGGTGGCGTTCGACTACCTGCTCGGCTTCGTGCAGGTGCCGCTCGACAGCCCCATCCAGGTGGAGCCCACCGTCATGATCAACGAGTACCTCGAGTTCATGACGCACGCGCTGCTTGCCTTTGGCCTCGTCTTCGAGATCCCCGTGGTGGTGTTTTTCCTCACCGTCGCCGGCGTGGTCGACCACACGCACCTCATCAAGTTCTTCCGCTACTTCGTGGTCATCGCCTTCGTCATCGCCGCGGTCATCACGCCGCCGGATCCGATGAGCCAGCTCATGTTGGCGATCCCGCTGTGCGCGCTTTACGGCATTTCCATCGGCATCGCCTGGCTCTTCAGCAAGCGTCGTCGTTCTGAAGCAGACGCGCCGGCGTGACGCGTCGCCCGGGCGGCTGAGCGCGCGCCGCCCACTATTGCCGCCCATTGCCGCCCAGCGCCCTTCACGCGGGCTCAGCTACCCTTCCCGCGGCCTCAGCTACCCTTCCCGCGCGTAGGGCTCGCCGCGCAATATCGTCATGGCGCGGTAGAGCTGCTCGAACAGAATGACGCGAGCCAAGCGGTGCGGCAGCGTCATGGGGGACAGGCTCAAGTGGAATTGGGCTCGCTGGCTCAAGGCACGCGGTATCCCCTCGGCTCCGCCGATGACGAACGCTACGTGGCCCTTGCCCGTGCTGCCCCAGGACTCCAGGCGGCGTGCGAAGTCCTCGCTGCCGATGCCTTTGCCCCAGACCTCGAGCGCCACGACGAGGGCGTCTGCCGGCACGGCGCGCTCGAGCGCCGCGTCGTCCTTGGGCTCGATTTCCTCGGCGCGCACGTAGCGGCGGAGCCGCGCCAAGTAGTCGTCCGCGACGTCTCGGACGCTGCGCTCGCGAATTTTGCCAACGGCAACTACCGAGATTTTCACGTCGTAAGCGCGGCGCAGAGCGCGCTCAGCGAGGCTCGGTCGTGGGGATTTCGGAGAGCGGCACGCGCTCCGCGTCCGACCACAGGCCGCCCAAGTCGTACAAGGAGCGCGCGTCCTCCGAGAACACGTGCACGACGATGTCGAAGAAGTCGATCAGCACCCACTCGCCACGGGTGAGCCCTTCCACCGCGAGCGCGCGGTGACCGGCCTTGGCCAAATCCTCGTCGATACCGCGCGCGATGGACGAGACGTGGCGGTCGCTGGTGCCCGTGAGGAGCACGAGAAAATCCGCGTAATCGACCTTGCCGCGCACGTCGATGATGTCGAGCTCTTGCGCCTTCTTGTCGAGGCCGGCCTTGGCGGCGAGCAGAGCGAGGGCGCGAGCGGCCTCGCCGGACGCCGACGGCGGGCGCACGGAAGTACGACGCGGCGTTGCGCGAGAAGACGTAGCGGCGCCGGAGTGGGGGACGGGAGACTTGGAAGCCATTAGGGACGGCGAGCCTGGCACGCCGAGCCACCTCGGTCTAGCGCCCGAAATCCGTGCGAGCGATGCGGACGATGCCGCTAGCTGGTTTCCGCTCCCCAAGGATCAACGCGCCGAGTCGGGTGGCGCCGTGTCCGGCTTGTCCGCGTTTTGTGGCTTGTCTGGCTTCTTTGAGCCGTTCGGCGTCGCCGGCGAGTCCGGCGGAGTCGTGCCCTCGGACGGGGACGGAGCGGGCGGCGCGTCTGCCGGCGGTGCTGCGGACGGAGCTTCTGGAGGCGCCTCGTCCACCCACTCCCCCGGCGCGTCCTCGAATTCGCCCTCCGGTGGCTCGACCGAGGGCGGCTCCCACGGCGGAAGCCGGGGCTCTTCGTAAACCGGCGCCGCCAAACCACTCGTGCGGGCCGGCTTTTGACCACATCCGGAAAAATGGAGGGCCAGCACCACGAAAGTCGCGGTCGTGCAAAGCGAGCGGGTCGTCATATCCATCGTTCTTCGTCCACGGCGTGGAGCGTGCCTTCCAAGTCGTAGTGCGGACGGTAACCCAGCTCACTCTGAGCGCGAGAGTCGTCCACCATGCAAACGTAGCGAATGAAGTCGAGCTCCGGCGCCGGAAAATTGGTCACGCCCAACCGAAACATCTGTGAGAGGCCGCCACGCGCAAGTGAATAAGGCAGCGGCACCGTCCTTCGTCCCAAGATCGCAAGCGCGCGCGAGAGCGGCACCGGCGGCGGGCCCGCCAAGTTGAAGACCCCACGATGGCCCGGCGCAATCGACAGCTCGATGGCGCGCACGACGTCGTCCTGGTGCACGGTCTGGATCATCGGATCGAAGCCCATCATGGTCGGCACCACGTCGAGCCTGAGATAGTTGCTCGGCGCATTGCGCACGGTGCCGAGGATGTTGGCGGGTCGTAAGACCACCAGCTCCGTGTTCGGCGCGCGCCAGAAGAACGACTGCGCGAACATGTCGAGCTCGACGATGTCACGCATTTCGCTGAAGGCGCCGCCCGCAAGCAGCGGCGCCTCTTCGGTGAGAAACTGCGGATTGTCGGGGCGAGGCCCGTACGCGTTCGCGCTCGAGAGCAGCACCACCTTCGGGATCCCGAACTGCTCGGCGAACTCGAGCACCTTCTGGAACGCCAGGAGGTTCCGCGTTTGGTGCTCGGCGCGCTTTTTTTCGCGAGGATCGTGGACCACGCCCAGGTGCACGACGACGCCGATATCCTCGCGACGAAACACCTGCCGCGCCTGGCTTCGCCGCGGATCGAGCTCGACGTGATCGATGTCGACGGGGCGCCCCACGAACGGCTTGGGATCGAGCCCGAGCACGGCGCGCGTCCGGTGTAAACGACGCGCGAGGCGCCGCCCGAGCCTGCCCGAAATTCCCGTAATGAGCACCGCGCCCTCCGCGATGCGTTTGTGTCGTTCGTCGACCATCGCTTCGGCAGTCACTCGCTCACGTCGTTCGAACGAGCGACGTCCCCACCCACCATTACAGCGCACGCAGCCGCACCCCGGCAAATCGGAACACGTCGCGCCACGATTCCGCTGCAAATGCCGCCTTTCGCGGCGTGGGCACCCTCCACCCCCAAACGACGAACGCCTCCCCCTCCCCACTTCGCGCCGAAGCAACACTTCGCGCCGAAGGGACGCTGCGCCCTGCGCCCACATGGCGGCTCTCGTTTCAGTAAAAGAGGTGCTTACGTTGCACGAGCGCGCGATTCAGCATGTCCTGAATCGTCTGCTTCACGAGCCAAACTTTGTCGGAAATGACCACGTCGTCGTCGTGCGGGTCCCCACCGAAGCGCAGTGGCTCGCCGAAGTAGATGCGGTACTTCATCGGCAAGGGCAGCTGGCCCCCCGGCACCAAGAGCTGCGGCACCAGCGGAAACGAAGGCATTTTGAGCGCGGTCGCGACCCACTCCGCGTTGCCGAGGCTCACGTACTGCTCCTCGGCGCCGACCACGGCCACCGGCACGATGGGCGTCCCGGTTTCGATGGCCAGCCGCATGAACCCCAGCCCGAAATCCTGCAGCTGGTAGCGCTGACTGAACGGCTTTTTGATGCCCCGCGTCCCCTCGGGAAAAACGAGGAGAACCTCCTCCATTTCGAGCAACCGACGCGCGTTTTCGGGCACGCCCACCACCTGGCCGACGCGATTGAAGAAGGTAGACGCGAAGGGCAAAGTGAGCGCCCATTTTTCGATCATCGCGCGCACGACGCGCGGCGGCGACGCATCCAAAAACAAGGATGTGCCGATGATGGCGCCGTCGATGGGGATTTGCCCCGAATGGTTCGCGACCAAGAGCGCACGCCGCTCGGGAACGTTTTCGAGCCCGAACGTTTCCGTACGGAAGTACATGCGGTGAAAAAAGGACAACACCGCGACGGCGGATTTGGCGACGTCCGGATCGAGCCCGAAGGGGTCCCCGCCGCGCGCGTCGTAGCGCGCCCGCAACCACTCGACGCGCGCCTCGAAGTCGTCACCGAGCAGTCGACGGCTCAGCTCGTCGGCCTTGCGGCGCGCCGTGTCGAGCAATCGTCCCACCAGCGGTCCCGCCGATTGGGTCGCGACGTCGGAAAGCCGAGCCAGGGCGTTGCTGCGCTTCATCGAGAGATACGAGACGCTACCACCCCCGCGGCCGCTTGGAAAAACGCACGGCAATGGACGGTGAACCACAAGCTTGACCTGGCCTCGCCCAACGCACCACGCTCGGGCGCGTGCTGTGCCCCCCCGCGCTCCTCCCCGGTGCTCGCGTCGCCGTGATTGCTCCGTCGGGTCCGTTCGACAAAGAGCGCGTCCGCGCCGGCATTGCTTGGCTGGAAGAGCGTTACGACGTGCGTCGCTCGCCGGATCTGTTCGATCGAGATCAAGGCTTCTTGGCGGGCTCGGACGAAGCTCGGCGAAGTGAGCTGCAAGAAGCGCTCGACGACCCAACCCTCTCCGCCATCGTAGCGGCGCGCGGAGGCTACGGCGTGACGCGCCTGCTCGGCGCGCTCGAATGGACAAGGTTCGTAGCAGCGCCCCGCTGGATCGTGGGGTTCTCGGACGTGACGGCGCTGCACGTGCAAGCGGCGCGCCGCGGGATCGCGTCGCTGCACGCCATGAACGTGTCGAGCCTGGGTGACGCAGACGCACAGACTCGCGCCGAGTGGCTTTTCGCGCTCGAAAACCCGGCCGCGCTACGTCAGCACGACGACCTCCGCACACTTCGTCCGGGGGAAGCTTCGGGCCCCCTGTTCGGCGGCAACCTGACGCTGCTTTTCGCCGAGGCCGCGAGCGGTCGCCTCGCTCTGCCCGACGGATGCATCCTCGTGCTCGAGGACGTCACGGAAACGTCGTACCGCGTCGACCGCATGCTCACCGCGCTAGGTGATGGGGGCTACTTGGCGCGGGCGAGCGCCATCGTCCTCGGCGACTTCACGGACTGCTCTCCGGGCAAACACGGCGTTTTGGTGGAGGCCGTGCTCGAGGAACGCCTCGCTGGGCTCGGCATCCCCGTCGTTTCGGGTCTCCCCGTAGGGCACGGAGCGAGGAACGTTCCTCTGCACCTCGGCTTTCACGCGCACTTGAACGCGCAACAAGACGGAGCGGCGCAGCTCGTCATCGACGCCAGCGCTGGCCCCTAAGTCCGGCTCGGAGCGCCCGAGGCCGCACCACGAGAGTACCGGCCACGCCCCCGAAGGGGCGGGCCAGAGAACGCTCCCATTAGCTCTTCTTGGCCACTCCAGCGGGTGGCGGAGGCGGTGGACGCCGGGCGCCCGGCGGCAGAGGTGGCGGTGGACGCGAGGGCCCCGCGGCGCCCTGTGGCGCGTCCCCCGACGGTCGAACCGTCGACGAGGGGCCAGGCGGCGCTGGAGGAACCTTCGCGCCAGGTGGCGGCAAGCGGCTCGCGACCGCGGAAGCGGGCCCCACGCCAGGAAGTGGCGGTGGAGGGAGCGACCTCCCCGGGGGCAACGGGGGTGGCGCACCCGATCCCCTTGCCGGAGGCGGAGGCGCCGCGGACATGCGAGACGGCAGGGGCGGCTGCGCCACCGAAGGGGACGGTGATGTAGCGGCCGACGGCAAGGGCGGCGGCACCGAAGTCCGCTTCGGGGGAGGCGGCGGCAGCGAACGCTTGGATGCATCCGTAGCCGGCGCAGCCGCCAAAGCCGCGCCCGAATCCAGGTCGACGGCAGCCTCGACGTCCGCACCAGACTCCACGTCCGCGCCAGCTTCGAGAGCCTCGAGCGACTCCGGCACCGTGGAGACTTCGTCCGCGGCCTCCTCCAGAGCGCTCAAAGACACATCGGTGGGGTATTCGTCTTGGGCGCTCTCGATGAGCTCGTCCTCGTCCACGCCAGCGATGAGCTCGTCCTCGTCGACCTCGCCGAGCAGATCGCCGTCGTTCGCGGCCTCGATGGCGCTGGGCGGCTCCGGAGAAACGTCCGTCACCGTGGACACATCCGCGAGCAGAGGAGCGGCCTCGACCCCCTCCTCGGCCCGCTCGGGGGATGCCTTGCCCGAGCTCGCGACGACCACGCTGGGCCCCCCGGTGGGCGCCTCAGCGACGACGGCAGGCGGCTCAGCCTCACGTGCAGGCGGCTCGGGCGCACTCGATGGCGCGGGCGGCGCGACGGCCGCGCGCTTGGTGACGACGGGCGCCGACTGCGGGTTGCTCGGGGCCGCTGCGGGAGCGGAAGTGCTCGGCGGCGCTGCGCCCTCCGGAGCAGACGACGGCTCTGGCGCAGCCGCTACAGAAGACACGACATCCGGTGAGCTCGCGGGGGCCGTCTCCGCGCTCCCCCCGCCCAGCACGGCGGACGTGTCTTCGACGGAAGCGGAGTCCACACGGCTCTCGACTGGCTCGTCCTCGGGAGATTGAGCCGCGGCTTGCTGGGCGAGCTTCACGTCGTCTGCATCCGCGGACTTCGCGGCAGTTGCCTCGTCGCTCGCTTTGGCGGACTTCTCCGCTTTGCCCTTCTTTTCGGATCGGGTCTTGCTCGTGGCCTGTTCGGCGGCCGGCGCGGCCTCCGCGCTTTCGTCCGTCTGCACCTTGGCGTCGACGTCCTCGGCCTTGGAAGGCTTGGCTTCCTTCGACTCGTTCGTCGCCGCGAGCGCATCGTTCGTCGCCGCGAGCGCATCGTTCGTCGCCGCCAGCATGATGGCCTTCGCGCGCGCGAGCCCTTCTTTTGCCTCCTCGTCGTTGGGCTTCATGCGCAAGACGCGCCGCCAAGCGTCCGCGGCCTCGCGCGGATCTGCGAGCTCACCGTCCCAAAGTAGTGCGACTTTGCGCGCCAGCTCCGCTCGCGCCGTGGGCTCCTTACCGCGGAGGATTTGATCCTCGTAGAGCTGCACGATGCCGCGATAGTCACCGATCTCGGTGTAAAGCGCAGAAAGTCGGTCACTCACATTGGAGTCCGCTGGCGACAAATCGTGCAGCTTCTTCAGATCCTCCGCGGCTCCGAGCTTGTCGCCGAGCACGTCCTGTCGAATCGTGGCGCGACGCAGAAGAAGCTTGCGCACCAACGGCCCATCGAAGACCTCCTCCAGCGCCTGGCCAATCACTTCCGCGGCCCGTCCCGGCGCGCCCAGCTTGGCGGCATATCGGTCCAGCTGATCGAGCTGCTCGTCATCGACGTGCGCCACCAGCGCCTCACGGAGCCAAGTGAACGCCTGCTCGACGTCCGCCAGATCCGCCTCCGCCAGCGCCGCCGCATGACCCAGCATGACGCTGCGCGTCTTGCCGCCGTCGCGAGCCCCCTGCCCCCCGCCGGCAAGCGCCTCGGCGACGATGCGACGCAGGGCGGTGCCGCCGGTCTTCCCGTCCGCACGACGCGCGATCTCCACGACCGACGCAACTTGGTCCTCTCGCGCGCCCGAAGAGAGCGCAATGTCGAAGAACTGACGCGCCTTGGCCGGTTGCTTGCGCTCGGAGGCGACCTCGGCGGCGCGCGCCAGCGCTCGTAGGCGATCCGCGGGCGCCTTACAGCGCATGACCTGGCGCTCGTAGACGCCAATCACGGAGAAATCTTCTTTGGCGAGCTTCGCCAGCCGCGCCAAGAGCGGCTCCACGTCCTCGGGTGCCACGCTGGAGAGCGCTTGCTCGCCGCGCTCGAGCGCTTCGTCCACCGAAACGTCGAGTGACGACAACACCTCCGCCTGCCGCACCATTTCTTCGGCGCGAGAGGGTCCGCTCATGTCGCGCACCAGCACGTCATGGGCAGCGCCCAGCGCGTTCAAGTTCTTCTCTCGAACCGCGAGCTCCTCCATGTGCCGAGCGAGCTCCGCGTCCGCGCCTTTGGTGCGCACGAGGTCGAGCCCCACCTCGAGCGCGTCCGCAAGGTGACCGCTTTCCGCGTAGCGCTCGAACGCCCCCCGGAGCGCCTTGTTGCGCGCAGGGCCGGTGGCAGCCTCCTCGAACCAGAGCACCAACTTGTCGGCGACCTCTGCTTTTTTCCCGAGCGCATCGCCCAAGCGCACGAACTCGTCGCGACAGGGCCCCTCTCCCAGCGCGGCCACGGGCTCCAGCACGCTCAGCGCTCGCGCCGGCTCGCCCAGCTTTTCGCCGACCACCTCGGCGAGGCGCAGCGTCATGCGGCCCACCTCCTCCTCGTCGCCCTCCACGTCGATGAGGAGACGCAGGTACTTGGCCAGAAGCTCCCACTTTTCCAGCCGCTCGCTCAGCTCGGCGAGACGATCGATCGCCTCGAAATCTTCGCCGTCGAGCGCGTGAACTACTTCGAACGCTGCCAGCGCCCCGCTCGGCTCCGCGAGCGGCCCCTCGTAGAGCCCCGCCAAGCGACGAGCGGCCGCCAGCTTCTCGGCGCCGTCGGTGATTTCGATGAGCTTGTGCAGGCTCGACGCGCTCGCCTTTTCTCGACCGGTCCGCTCTTGCAAGTCCGCGAGGCGCGTCAGCGCAGGCCGGTGTTTTTCGTCGATCGAAAGCACGGCCTCGTAACGCTTGATCGCTTCGTCCAGATCGTTCAGGCCCTCGGCGAGCACCCGCGCGTGCCGCATGTTGAGGTCCACGCGTTCCGACGGCTCGACCACCGCACCGAGCTGCTCCAGGTACTCCGAAGCCGAAGAGAACTCGCTCCTTCTCTCGGCGTCGTCGCTCAATATGCGGAGCGCCGACACGTCGGGGCCGTCGCCGAGCAGCTCGCTCAGCGTGCTTCTCATGGCGTCCAAGTCGAACAACGTGTCGCGCTGAACGAGCGCCGCGCGCATCCTGAGCGCCCTGCGCTCGGCAGCGTCCGAAAGCCGCTCCGCGCGGCGCAACCACAGCGCCACCAAGTCTTCGTTCAGTGCGGCCTTTACGTAGAGGGCTTCGAGACGCGCCGCCCACTCTTCCTTCCGTGGGTCGAGCTCCGTCGCTCGCGCCAGGCGCGCGCGCGCGCCGGCGTCGTCACCGAGGCGGATCAAATGCTCCGCTTCGCTCGCGACCCACAGGGCCTCCTCTTCTGGGTTTCTTGCCAGCCGAGCGCGTTCCCCTGCCGCCGTCGCGGCTTGCTCCCAGGCCTCCGCTTGGACGAAGCAACGCTCCGCCGCCTCCCAGTGCTCCGCCCGACCGGAAACGCTCGCCGCCCCGGCGTAGGCTTCGCCAGCGGCACGCAAGTCTCCAAGGGCGGTGCGGAGCGAGCCGAGCTTCGCCCCGAGCGTCGCGCGCGCGTCGTCGTCCACACTAGAAAGCGCTGCCTCGATGACCTCGGCGGCGCGGTGGGAACGCTCGCCACGCTCGAAGAGCTCCACGGCAGTCTGGACTGCCGTTTCGTCGTCCGGCGTGAGCCTCGCGATACGCGCCCAGGCCTCGGCGGCGCTCACGGGATCGTTCCGCTTGTCGGCGTGAATGGCCGCTGCGGAGCGCTCGTGCGCGAGCTCGAGCTCCACGTCGTCGCTCGCTTCCGCGCGACGCTCCAGGAGCTCGGCGAGCTCGTCCCACTTGGCCGCCTTTTCCAGGACCTGGCCGAGTTGATCGGCGGCTACTTCGTCGCTGGGATCGAGAAGCACGCGCCGACGGCGAGCCTCGATGGCGCCCTCCACGTCCTTGAGTTGCCCTTCGCAAAGCGCCGCCACTTCATCGAGCCACGCGAGGCGTTTGTCGCGTGGCGCCTCGTCGACCGCCGCCGCTCGAAGCAGCGTGTCACGAAGCTCCGCGTACTTTTTGGCTGCGCGCAGGTGGCTTTCGACGAACTCCACCGCCTCTTCGTTGCCCGGCGCGAGGCTCAGCACCTCGGCGTACTTTTCTACCGCCTCGCGCTTTCTGGCTTTGCGCGAAAAGCCCTTCGCCATGTCCAGAAGGGCGCGCACACGCTCGTCCAGCGGCGCGTCCGCGGGGGGAGCAAGCGCGTCCAGCAGACTGTCGTCCCCAGCCTCCACGGCGCGTGACACCAGCGCTCGCGCCACTGCCGCCACGACGCCGCCCGGGTTCTTTCGTAGGTACGCGGCGGCGAGCGGCGCAGCGCCGAGCTCCTGACCGAGCTGCTCCCCGTAATACATGACGAGTTGCGCCGCGCGGTCGTTTCCGGGATCACACTCCAGCGCGCACGCAGAATACGAATAACCGTGCTCGCCTGGATACGCCTCCGCGAGCTCGACGAAGAGCTGAGCTGCCTCCGCCGGCTCGCTCACGGCCACACTCTTCTTCGTCTGGATGCGCTCCAGAACGTTGGCCGCCAGCTGCTGCTTGAGGCCCGGATCCGCGGCATCCACGCCACGAGCCGTGCGCAGCGCACGCGCGGCAGCGCCGAGATCTCCCGCCGCGCGACAGGCTTCGGCTTCGTCTTGGTAAAGCGCTAGCCGTCGCTCGGTGTCGCCGCGAATGAGCCGTTGCTCGGCCTCGAAATAGGGAATTGCCTCCGACCACTTACCAGCGGCTTTGAGCAGCTCACGCAATTGGTAAATTGCGTAAATATCCTCTCGATTGTTCTCTACTGCCACGCGAAAGGCGGCGACTGCTTTGTCGTTCTGCCGCAGCTCTTCGAGCCACACGCGACCGAGCTCGGTCGAAAGACGCGCCACCTCGCCACGCAACTCCGGTCGCGTGCCCGTCAGCTGAAGCAGCGCCTTGACGCGCCGCTCGAGGAGGCCAACCACGCCTTTTACGTCGCCTTTGTCCCGGTAGAGCTGCGACAGGCGCTCGGCCGCACCTTCGTTCGTGGGGTCACGGTCGACTGCAGACATCAACGAGCGAGCCGCGCGCGGCGCGTCGCTCAAGCTCGCTGTCCAAACGTTGGCGGCTTCGCTGAACCAATGCGCCGCGTACAACGGATCAGTCGACGCCGCGGCTACCTTCTCCAAGAATACGGCGTAGCCACGCGGATCGGTTTGTCCGTGTTGATACGCAGCGTTCAACGCCTCTGTATCCTGTGGGTTTTGGGCTAGGCGCTGAGCCAGCGCGTCGAGCTGCCGCGGATCCATGAGGGTCGCAACCTATCATTTCCAGAATCACTGCAGCAAACGCGGGATTTTCTCACTTAGCCCTCGAATCCGCACAACCGAAAACATTCACTCGAGAGTGAAATTGAGTTTTCGAAATGCGCTCCTTCAACGTCCCTCGACTTCGACGACCAGCGAAAGGAAACGCTCTCCGTTGCTCGAACTTTCCGCTGATTTCCGATTCGGAGCGCCACCGTCCACGCTCCTTCGCACCGCACACGCGCCGCTCTCCGCGCGCGCGTGCCGTTTCCGTAACGCGCCGCGCCGGCCCTGCGCGGCGTTCCGCTCCACGAAGGGCAACTCCGCGCGCCTTCATTCTGCGCGCTCGCGCCACTCTCACGACGAGCCATCGCCCGTCGCTTTCGACGGACGCCTTCCCGTCCTGCTCTGAACTTCCTTCGAAACGGGCAACTCCAAGCGCCTTCCCGTTGCGCGCTCGCGCCGCTCGCGCGACGTACATTCTCCGCCGTGGTCCGCGACTCGGAACGTGGCAGCGTGCCGTGCTCAGGCTTCGCGTTCGAGGCGGAAATCGTCCACTCGCCTTCATTGTGCGCTACCGCGCGTCGAGCGCGCGAGGCGTCGACGCCCTCTTCGACGTGTCGTTCATCGTCCAAAGGAATCAGCGACGCGCGGTGCTCTTGCCCACGTCTGCTCCGCGCCGAGGGGCTGCGCGTCGTTTCGCTGCTACGCGCGTCGAGAAGGGGCCGCTCCACCCGCCGAGCTCAGCGCCGGTCCCCGGGCGCGTCGAACGACCAGACGTCCTCCGGAGCGCCTTTGTTCGCAGCGGAGCTCGTAGTCGCAGAGCTCGTAGTCGCAGAGCTCCTGGGCGCAGAGCTCCGGTTAACAGAGCTCCGGTTAACAGAGCTCCGGTTAACAGCGTCACCCGGGGCGGATGCCGACTTACGCGCCGCGCTACGAGACGCGCGAAGCGGTGACGCAGCAGGAGCGGACGCCGTGACGGGGGGCGGCACCGAGGTCGCTTCTCGCAAAGTCGCAGCGAGCACTTCCTGAGGAGATTCCGGAGCGCTCTCGACCTCGACAGCCACTTCGAGGAACTGCTGGGAAAAGGTGGGCAGCGAAGATTCCGCCGCCGCGCTCGCCAGCTCTGCGGACCCGTGCGGCACACCGGGGGCGGAGGACCACTCCGCCACCACCAGCGGCTCCGCCTCCACCGGTGAACCGAGCGCAGCCGTCTCGGTGACGAGCTCCGAGCTCGTCCGCGCGAGCCAACCGAGCCCGATGAAGCCGAGACAGGCCGCCGCGCTCAGCAGCAAATACCAACGAGTGCCGCTACGCCGGCGTCGTACGCTTGCGGGCACCGAAACGGTGCCCGCCGCAGTCGTCGTCGCAGTGAGGATTCCGAGCTCCCGACGAACGCCGTCCAGAGCCGCCAAGAACTCCCCCGCCGACTGCGGGCGATCCTCCGGTGACTTGGAAAGCACACGTCGCACCAGCGCCACCAAGCGCGGCGCCGAAGAAAGGTGAGGCGCCACCGACGTGAGGCTCGGCGGCAACTCACGGACGTGCTTCGCCATGACGAGCACCGGATCCGGCGCCACGAACGGCGGCGCACCCGTCAACATTTGAAAGAGAATGACGCCGAGCGAATACAAGTCGCTCCGGCCATCGACGGCGAGCCCTCGCGCCTGTTCCGGCGACATGTACCGCGGCGTGCCCAGGACGGTGCCGCTCTCCGTCATGCGCGACTCGAGATCACACTCGGGCGCGAGCCGCGCGATCCCGAAGTCCACCACTTTGCAGAAGTCCACCTGGCCCGGCAGGCTGCTCAGCAAGAACAGGTTGTCCGGCTTCAGATCGCGGTGAACGACGCCCTTGCCGTGCGCCTCCACGAGCGCTTTCAACGCCCCTTCCGTGATGCGGATGGCTTCCCGCGGCATGAGCGGGCCCCGACGCATGCGCGCGCCCAGGGTTTCTCCGCGCAAGAGCTCCATCGCCAGAAAACACGAGCCGTCAGAAAGCTCACCGAACTCGAACACGCGCACGACGTGTGGGCTTTCGAGCTGCGCCAAGGTGCGGGCCTCTTGGGCGAATCGCAGCCTCGTTTCTCCGAAGAAAGGGCTCTGGGCAGGAACCACCTTCAGCGCCACGTCGAGACGACGTGTCAGGTCACGTGCGCGGAAGACGCTGCTGGTTGCGCCCACCGCGAGCCGCTCGAGCACCACGTAGCGTCCCCCGAGCAGCGTGCCCAGAATGCCCGGCGGCTGGTCGCCCAAGAGGCTCACGTCGACGAGCGCGCGATCGTGCTCCTCGCACCAGGGCAAGTCTGCGCGAAGCGTCTGCGGAGTGACGCCGCCGTCTCGTGGGCAGAGCGGACACCGCAGGCGACTCGAACCGGCGCGGGCCGAGCGAAAACGCCCCGAAGCGTGGGAGCCCCAGGTGGGACTCTCCAGCCGGCTGACCACGGGCGCCACCGCGTCACGTGACTTCTTGGACGAGTCGTTCCAGCTCACCAGCCGATGGGTTCCCCCTTGCTTGCTTTTTAATGCGTCAGCGCCGAGGGACCAAGCCCCTTCGCGCCAACTCGAGAAAGAAGTGGGACGAGAATTTCGCCAGCGAATGCGCGCTATCCACACGGAAACCTCGCTCGCTGGCTCGTTCCTGCGGGGTCGAGGCTATACTCGGACGAGTGGTCGATCCGCGCACCCACGGACACTTACCCTTGGACGAGCAGGACCGGGAGCCGCCTCTCGAGCCTCGGCCGGACCCCTATTGGAAGGAGCTTGGGAGCAGTCAGCCGGACGGCCCAAAGGCCGGGTCGCGGGATGGCCTTGCTGCGTTGGCCCTTGGATCGGCCCTGGCGAGTTTCGTTTTCTTGTGGGGGGTGGGTGGTCTGCTCGCCATCGGTCTGGGAGTCGCAGCGCGCAGCGAGACTCGGGCAGGCTCCGGGCGGCGCAGCTCGGCGATGGCCGCGTTCGCGATCGCCCTCGGCGCGGCCAACGTGCTCGTCACGGCGACGCTCGCCGCGCTTCTGATTCTGTGGTGGGGACAGTCTCGTTCGCCTTGGCAGGACACGCCCACCAGCTTGACGGCTCACGAGCGGACGCACAGTCCACGTTCGCTCCCGCGCCCCATCTCCAAGCCCGTACGCAACACATTCGTGGGGCAGGTGCAGCTCATCGACATCGACGTGGGCGTGCCATCACTTCAAGGCGAGCTGGAGCGTCAGTGGGAAGCTGCGCACCAGGCGGGCGAGCGTCTCTTGGTTTGGCTCGTCGTGCCCGCCTGCGCCCCGTGCGACGCCGTCGCGCGCGCGCTGCCGGATCCGCGAATGCAGGAGGCGCTTCGCGGCGTTCGTTTGGTCCGCTTGGACGCTGCTCGGTTTCAGCGTGAGCTGGAGCGCTTGCGACTGCCCACACAAGCGCTGCCCGGCTTCGCTTTGGTTGGTCGAAACGGACGTCCGCTCGACTACGTCCACGGTGGGGAATGGGACGAGGACATCGCACCGAACATTGCACCGGTGCTGGGAAAGTTCACGCGCGGCAAGTACGAAGCACGCCGCTATCCGTGGCGCGGCGGAGCTCGCGAAGACGAAACCGCGCTCTGAGCACAACCACGACGCACCTCGCGTTTCCCCGTTCGGGAGCGAACCGAACGAGCGACGCGTAAGATTCGCGCGGCGACGGACAGCCCTCTTTTTCCCCCGCGGATTTTCGAACGGCGAGGTTTTGCTAGTATCGCCCCCCTCCTGCGTCACGACGTTCGGCCACATGAGCGCGACTGCCTACTCCCAACCCCAAGAAGTCACCCTCCGCCAACGCATCGAAGAGCTGCGCTCCCGCGGAGCCCCACTCTCGGTCGCGCAAGGCGTAGGCCTCGCTGCGTCGCTCGCGTCGCTCCTCGCGGAGCAGCACGCCGCTGGATACACGTTCTTCCTGTATCCCGGCGCCCTGCTCGAGGACCCCGCGGGAACGTTTTACGCCGGCGCGTTGTCGGCAGAGCCCCCCACCCTCCCGAGTGACGTGGCGTGTTTGCCTCCGGAGAGTCAGGGTCGCCTTCCCGGTAGCGCGCGCGAGTCCGTGTACGGCGTCGCGGCCATTCTGTACGAGCTAATTACGCTGCGTAGCGTCGGCCCGGGCATGCTGCCGCCGTCCCAGCTCGTGGGCTCCGCGCCAGCCCTGGACGCCATTTTGGCCATGGCACTTTCGGCAGACGCAGCGTCGCGCCCGGGCGATCTCAAAGCGCTCGCGCACGCGCTGCGGGACGTCCCCACCGCCCAAGCCCCCGTGCGGCCTTTGCACGACGACGGCCTCGACGTCGAGATTTCCATGTCACTTTCACCGGCCGCGCCACGGGAGCCGCAGCCCCTCTCGGGGCAGCGGCTCATTTCGCCGTATGGAGCTCCCGTGGTTCAAGCTCCCGTCGTTCAGGCTCCCGCGGGAGGCGGTCAAACCGCCGAGCTCGCAGCCCTCAAGGCGCGCCTCGAGGCCGATCCGCGCCCGAACTACGTCGTCGTGAAGGACGGCATGGATCACGGCCCGTTCAACGCAGTCGAGCTCTTGCAGCAAATCGCGAGCAACGCATTCGAAGGCGAAGATCGGGTGCGCGACAACTCGACGGGCACCGAGAGCACGATCGCCGAATCGCCGAGCTTTGGTCCCTTCGCCCACCACGCGCGCCTCCACCGCCAGCACAAGGCGGAAAAAGCCGCCATCGAGCGCGTGGTTGCCGCGGAGTCACGCAGCACCAAGGGCAAGGCATTCATCGGCGTTGCAATCGTCGGCGTCTTGCTCGCTGGCGCCGCGGTTTGGTTCTTGACGCAGCGCGGCGCCCGCAACGACGAAATCGAAGTCCACGAGGAGCAGGTCGCCAACGTCGAGTCGGACGCGGGCTTGAACGGCCCCAAGAAAAAGGCCGGCGGGGGAGCAGCCCGCGTCGTCGGCAAGAGCGGCAATTTCCCCATCTTGGGTGGCGGCATGAGCTGCGAATCGGCGCAGGCGGCGTACGTCGAGGAAATGAAGATGGGCTCCACCGGGCAGGCGGATCTCACCGCAGGCCAGTTCCAACGGGTGCTCGGAAACGGCGCCTTCTTCGGCGGCTGTGGCGTGCCGGACAACATGTCGATCAACATTTGCGCGGCCGTCCAGAACGGCAAGGCCGTGGGCGTTACGGTGCGCACTTCGCCGCCCAGCGCCAAACACCAGTCCTGCATCGCGAGCGGAGTGCGGCGTTTGAGCTTCCCGAGCCACCCGAAGCTCGACGTGACGCGCACCAGCTTCGCTGCGCAGTAACGTGGTGAGAAGAGGCGCGGGCG
>JAEYVE010000290.1 GCA_023432025.1 Pseudomonadota bacterium | reverse complement strand
GACGATGCCGCGCGCGCGGCCCTCCACGAGAATGACCTCCAGCATTTCGTGGCGCGCGTACATTTTGACGGTGCCGGCGTCGATCTGACGCTCGAGCGCCTGGTACGCCCCGAGCAGGAGCTGCTGGCCCGTTTGTCCGCGCGCGTAGAACGTACGCGACACCTGAGCGCCACCGAAGGAGCGGTTGGCGAGCAAACCACCGTACTCACGCGCGAAGGGCACGCCCTGCGCGACGCATTGGTCGATGATGTTCGTGCTCACCTCGGCGAGGCGGTACACGTTGGACTCCCGCGCGCGGAAGTCTCCGCCCTTCACGGTGTCGTAGAAGAGGCGATACACGCTGTCGCCGTCGTTCTGGTAGTTCTTGGCGGCGTTGATGCCGCCCTGCGCCGCGATGCTGTGCGCGCGACGCGGGCTGTCCTGGTAGCAGAACGCCAGCACGTTGTAGCCCTGCTCGCCCAGCGTGGCCGCCAGCGCGCCGCCCGCCAAACCGGTGCCGACGACGATGACCTTGTGCTTACGCCGGTTGGCGGGGTTCACGAGCTTCATCTGGAAGCGGTGACGCTCCCAGCGCGTCTCGATCGGGCCTGTCGGTGCGCCTGACTTGAGTTCCATCTGTCTCGTCCTGTCCCGTACCTAAACGCTCACTACTTAACGCGGTTCGTTCAGCTGACCAGTCCAGCCAGGACCCCGAGGGGCAAGAGGATGTTGCCGATGGTGACGACCAGGGCGACGAAGCGGGCCGCGCCCGTGATGGCGCCGTTCCGGAGGGGGTTATTGAGGCCCAAGGTCTGCAAGAGGCTCCAAGAGCCGTGGTAGATGTGGAGCCCCAACACGACCTGGGCCGCCACGTAGAGCGCGACCACCCACGGAATGCGGAACGCGTTCACGAAGTTCGAGTAGGCCGCGGTGTAGGGCTGGTGCTCGTAAGCGCCCAGGGCGAGCCCCGGGAACGTGAAGTGCGCCAAGTGGAAGAGGATGAAGAACAACAGCAGAAAGCCGCTGAACTTCATCGTCTTGGCGGCGAAGGTGGTCGCCGTGTCCTGCTTCATCCGGTATCCGACCGGGCGGGCCGCCGCCGAGCGCGTGATGAGCTGCACCGCCATCACGATGTGCAAAACCACCGCCGTCAGCAGAATGATGCGCGCCAGCACGAGGAACTTTCCTCCGGCCAGCGTGTGCATGCCGACGGCGTAGTCATTGAACACCTCCGGGCCCAAAAACACCTGGAGGTTGCCCAACATGTGACCGATCACGAATCCGAACAGGATGAGACCGGTCACGGCCATCACGACCTTCTTGCCGATGGTCGTCTCGACGAAACTGAGCGCCTTTTTCATGGCAGTTTTGCTCGTGTGGCGCCGCGCCGTGGGGCTCTCGGGCCCGCGCACGTCCGGCTTCGGTGCGGTTCCTATCCAAGTGAGCAGGAAAAGACAACCACTCATCCACGCCGCTCGCACGCTCGCAGCCTGGAGGAAGGCTCACGGCGGCCGGGGCGCCATGGAAGCGGATGTTTGGTAGCACAAACGCTTCCCAGAGGGCTCTACACGGGACACGTTAGCACCCCGCGCGCCGAGCGCTCACAATCGTGAGTATAAACGTCGCCAGCTCCTGCATCAGCGTGCTCGAACCCCCAATGTAAGCGATGCCGGCGCCGCTTTCGCGGTGCCGGCATCGTTCGTCGCTAAACCTGCGTCGCAGGGCCGCTCCTCGTCGACTGCTCTCTTACTTCGCCGCAGCCAGGTTCTTCGCGACGAAGTCCCAGTTCAGCAGCTTGTCGGCGAACGCCTCCAAGAAGGCGTTTCGATTGTTGCGGTGGTCGATGTAGTACGCGTGCTCCCACACGTCCGCCGTGAGCAGCGGCACGTCACCCGTGGTGAGGGGCGTTTCGGCGTTGGGCGTCGAAATGATTTTGCCCTTGCCGCCGCTCAGCACCAGCCAAACCCAGCCAGAACCAAAGCGGTTGTTGCCGGCGGCGATCCATTCCTCTCGGAACTTCTCCCAGCCGCCGAGACCCGCAATGAGGTCCGCCACGTTGCCAGCCGGCGGAGCGCCGCCGCCACCGGGCTTCAGGCTGTTCCACCAGAAGGTGTGATTCCAAACCTGCGCGGCGTTGTTGAACACGCCACCCGAGCTCGTCCGGACGACGTCCTCCAGCGACTTGTCCGCCTCCGGCTTCCCCTCGAGAGCAGCCTGGAGCTTGGTCATGTACCCCTTGTGATGCTTCTCGTAGTGATACTCGAGCGTCTCTGCGCTCATGACGGGCGCGAGTGCGTCCTTGCCGTACGGAAGCGCCGGTACTTTGAAATCCATCCTTGTACTCCTTTTCTCTCCGACCCGGGCCCGAGTATAGGCACCGCCCCGCGAGCGACAACGCTCGCCGGTGTCCGAAGGCGAAATTGGCCAGCCCGTCGCCCCTCGTGCGCGCTCGAGCGCCTCGCGCAATAGTCCCCTCACTACGATGGAACGACGAACCCTTCTGAAGGCGGCGGGTGCGGCCGTTGCGTGCGCGGCGCCGCTGGCGTTTCTCTTCGCGCAGCGGACACGCGAAGAAGGAAAGCTGCTCGTCCCGGACCCCGCGGGTCTTTTGGATCTCCCGCCGGGGTATTCCTACCAGGTCATCGGTCGGAGCTTCGAACGCATGAGCGATGGACTCCGAGCCCCCGCCGAACCGGACGGCATGGGGTGCTTCGCTCTGTCCGACGGCAGCTGGGTGCTGATGCGCAACCACGAGCTCGCCCGCGACGCGAGCCAAGGCGCGTTCGGCGGACGAGGCCCCTCCCAGGCGTTCGATCCCGAAGCGCAAGGCGGTGTCACGCGTCTGGTACTGGATCCGCGCTCGCTCGCCGTTCGAAGTAGCAACCTGGCCCTCGCTGGCACGCTCCGCAACTGCTCGGGTGGCCCGAGCCCCTGGGGCTGGCTCACCTGTGAGGAGGCCGTCGACGAAGGCCACGGGTACGTCTTTGCGTGCCCCGCCGACTCGAACACGTTGGCGATGGCGCACCCCATCCGCGGCTACGGTCGCTTCCGCCACGAAGCCGTCGCGGTCGATCCCCGAACCAACATCGCCTACCTCACCGAGGATCAAAACGACGGTTGTTTGTATCGCTTCGTCCCTACGAAGAAGGACGTTCCTTTCGTCGGGCGGCTTCAAGCGCTCTCGGTCGTGGACGCGCCGAGCTACGACAGCTCGGAGCGCCTCGCGACCGACCGCGCGGTGCGCGTGCGCTGGGTGGACGTAGCCGACCCCGACCCCAGCGAAGACGTCGTGCGACAGCAGGCGCATGAGCTCGGCGCCGCGCGCGTCCGTCGAGGCGAAGGCATCGCGTACCATGACGGGGAGCTCTTCTTCACCGCGACGACCGGAGGACGCGCGGGCCGAGGACAGATCCTTCGGCTCCGTTTGGGCGCGCTGGCAACCGAGGAAAAAGTGGGCGAAAGCACGGATACGCTGGAGCTTCTCGCCGAAGCGAACGACGAAACGCCCCTGGATTGCCCGGACAACGTGACGGTCGCGCCCTGGGGTGAGGTGTTCGTCGCAGAGGACGGGAGCGGTGACCAGTTCATCCGCGCCATCAGCCCGGACGGACGCGTCCGCGACATCGCGCGGAACGCGATGAGCTCACGAGAGCTCGCCGGCGTGTGCTTCTCGCCGGACGGTTCGACGCTCTTCTTCAACATGCAAGGGGACGGACTGACCGTCGCGGTGCGCGGCCCCTTCCGCGAGCAGGCGTGAGCCGCCAGCCAAGCGATTGACAACCCACGCGGCGGCGGGCATTCACGCGTCTCCGTGAATGCTCCGTCCGCCCAGCGACAACGCAGCGACGATGCGCTGATGCAGGCGCGCTCGCTCGGCCTCGAGCTCCGCTATTCGTGCGATCTCGGGGCGCTCGCTCCTGCCCTCGCCTCGCGCTTCGTGCAGCTCGGCGCCGACGAAAGCCTGGCGGACTATCTCGACCGCGCCCGCCGCGAGCGCCACGGCGCGTTCATGACGTGGCTCCACCACTCGCTGCGCGGCTTCCTCTCGGATTTCGACATCAACGGCGTCTTGGGCACCTACCCCATGCACGTACTCGGAGCCCAACAGTGGGAGCAGCTCTTGGGGCGCCCCGGCGGCCGTTTGCTCGACGTGGGCGCCGGTAACGGCGACGTCACGGTCGAGCTCGCCCCGCTGTTCGACGAAGTCGCGACGGTAGAGACCGCGCGCTGGATGGCGCGTCGACTCGAAAAACGCGGCTACGCTTGCCACCGCGTCGACCTCGCTCGCAGCGACGTGCCCGCGGCTCCGTGGGACGTGATTTCGCTACTCAACGTGCTGGACCGCTGTGACAAGCCGCTCAGCTTGCTCGGCAATCTGCGCGCGGGTCTGACGGACGGCGGTCGCCTCGTCGTTGCGCTGGTCCTCCCCTACCGCCCGTTCGTCTACGAAGGCGGCATCTCCCGTCCGCCGACCGAGCTCTTGCCGCTCACCCGAACCGATTGGGAAGGCGCAGCGAGCGAGCTGGTCGAGAACGTTCTCGAACCGCTCGGGCTGGAGGTCGAGTCTTGCTCGCGGGTTCCGTACCTGTCGGGGGGTGACGCGCACCGCGCGCTCTACGAGCTCGACGACGTACTCCTCGTCTGCCGAGCACGCGGGCAAGTGACGTTGCTCGGCGCTTGAGCCCCGAAGGGGCGGATCAGCCAGCCCCACTGTCTCCCGTCGAGACGCACGAAAGAATCAGGCCCGGAGGAAAACCTCCGAGCCTGATTCTTTCGTGCCGAAGGTGGGACTCGAACCCACACGAGGGGCTGCCTCGGCGGATTTTGAATCAGAGCCAGGGGTCTCCCGAGCTCAGCAGGAGCAAAAACCCCGAGGATTTTGCGTCTGGAAGCACCGGGAAAGAGCAGGCTGGCCCGGGCGTGCCCACTCTCCCTGACCCCGTCGAGATCGCGCTCGCTGACGCGCTGACCCGCGCGAGTGTAGCGGGTGAATGGTCCGTCGTCGCCGACCTCGCGCGGCAGCTCGAGGCTCGTCGTCGTGAGCGCGTGGCACCCGACGTGGGGCGCATTGGAGGGGGTGGCGCCGACTGACGTGCGGGCTCGCCATCGGCATCGCGCCACGAGCACGGTGTCGACGGCGAGCCCGGACGGGGCATCGGGCCCTAGTTGCGCGGACTGTGGAGAACGACCAAATGAACATGCGACCCTACGAGCCATCACTCGAAGAAATAATGACTGGCCTCCGGTATGGCCTGGAGTGCTTGGACCTGCTGATCGGTGATTGTGCGCCGGAGCTGGCGCGTCTGGGCCTGAGACTTGAGGAGCGTCCGACCGAGAGCGAGCTGCCGGAGTCGGGCCTGACGCGGGGGATCCAGGCTCTCGAGGTGGTCGTGCGCGCAATCCAGCATCTGGAGGGCGTGGCTATGAATCTTGAAGGGCTCGAAGCCGCGCGCGCCTGGGACGCGGCGCAAGTAAGCGAGGCTGCAGAATGACGTCCGCGAAGCAAGCCAAGCGTGCAGAGCGCCGCGCCAACCCGAAACAACAGACCCTCCGCTGGTTCACGATGCGCGAGGTGCTCGAGATCGTGGAAGCGCCCGAGGTGACGTCGGCAATGCCGCCCCCATCAGCCGAAAGCAGCCCCGGGCCCAAGTACGGACCGGGGCTGGGGCGGAAGCCGAGGCCGGAGAAGCGGAGGCGGACGTGAATGCCAGGCTGCGGGTAGACTGGGGCGTGACCGACAGACCCGACCCCAGGCAGTTCGACCGCTTCCGTTTTTTGTCGCCAGAGGATGCCGAAGATGTCGCCTGGTTCTTCGATACGGATGGTCAGCTGGACACCCCGGCGATCGATCCAGCGCGACAGTTGCTCGACGGAACGCGAGACCATGAGCGTGTGATTGTCGAAATCGACGCCTCTTTGGCGAGGTATCGGCGCATCAGGAGCATCCTAACGCGAATCCTCGAAGTCCATGGTGAGGAGAAGCTGCCGTGGGGCAGCTATGGTGAGTTCTGCCTGTGGATCTTGGCTGATGCCTACGGAAGAGCTCCGCACACCATCATGAGGTCCATCCGTCTGGACAAGAAGGATGACGGCAACGTGCTGGCTATCGATCCGGGGGAGCGAGCGGCACAACGCTTGGCGACGGGCGGGACCATAAGTCTTGACCTTGGCACGGTGGCTCCTGCGCCCGGTTGGCGCAACTTACCGCGCGCGCTCGTGCTGAATCCGTCCCTCGAAGTGGCGAAAGAGATCGAAGCCGCAAGCGACGTGTATCGCACAGCAAGAGCCGAGCTTGGCTACACCGGCGAGCCCGCCGCAGTCCTACCGAAGCCGCGGCGCGCGAGAACAAGGCAAATCGTGGTCAGCCTCAGGGAGGCAGCGGTCATTTTTTCTCAGTCTGAAGACACGCTGAGCGCCCGCATCGATAGTGGACAGTTGCGGGAGCTACCGCGCGCACGCGGTGGCAAACGCTGGATCGTGCTGCGGGCGAATGATGTCCCGGGGAGCGATTTGGACACTTTGCAGCGCACGCTAGAGATGGCCAGAACCAAGCAATTACGTGCAGATAGGTCTTCTGGCTCCGAAAAGCCCCCTAAGGGTAGGAGTGACTCACTCCTCCCGGACAGGTCCACCAATGGCTCTGAGCCGGGATCCGAAATGTAACATGCGACGCACGACGCTTAGCGACGCCGAACGCCGCGCATTGATGCGCGCGATCGAACAGGTCGGAGAGACAGAGCTGGCACGAACGATTGGCGTATCGCGACCAACGATTGCTCGCGCCGTAGCTGGTCTGCCCCTGTACACGCCGACATCCACGGCGATCCGAGCGGCAATTGCGCCGTTGCGCGCCGCTTAACTCGCTCGCGCAAATATCACATTCGTCGCCTGCGCACTGCGCGGGCGGGCGGAGCTATGCCCGCCAAATAGCGAGCGCCCCACCGAGATCCATCGGTGAGGCGCCAGGACACCAGACCCATGCACACTACCGCATCCCCCCCCGAAAACGCAATCATCGAGGTGATCCGCAGCATCGTCCGTGACGAGCTCGCTCGCCAGCGCGAGAGCCTCGAGCTCGTCGATCAGGCGGCCTCGCCGCTCGGTCGTCGTCGTCACGTACGCGTCGCGCGTCGACTGCTGGAGGAGAGCGATCCGCGCGCTGGCCGCGCGGGCAAACGCTATTTCCTCACGCGCGCGGCCATCGAGGAGGAGCTCCGCCGTCTCGGACGCGAGCAGCTCGCCGAGGTAGAGGCCGCCGACGAGGACCGTGCAGATTTGCTCGCCGAGCTCGGCATCACGGAGGCGCCATGACAACGATCGCCGACATCTTTGCCGACGCGGCCGAGCGGCACCATGACCCCGATCGCAGCGTGGTCGCGACCATCGCCGGATCCCTGACCTGCATCGCCGTGGCGCTCGGCATCCCGACGGACGCGCCACTCACGGATGACCATATCGTGCAGCTCTACAGCATTTTGGATGCGCTGCATTCAGCGGTGCTCGACCTGCCCACCTTCGACGCGGCGCCCGTCGTGACCTCCACGGGGGGCACCGCGTGACGGCCGCCCAGACCGTGGCTCTCCGGCTCGAGCTCGGCCGCTCCATGCGGGACAGCACCGATGTGGGCGATTGGTTCGCACTGCGGTTGCTCGATCGCATTTGTCACGCCGCGCCAGACGAGTCGTCGCCACTGGAGGAGGAGTGCGCGTGTGGCCATCCGCTGCTCGCCGGTGACCTCGCCCAGTGCGAGGCGTGCCGGCGTCGGAGACGGCGTGCAGGCTGACCTTTTCGCAGCGGTGCGCCAGGCTCACGCACGGCGCGTGGACGGCGTGTGGATGTGCCAGTGCGGTACTCCGCTCACGGATGCGGACGCGTTCATGTGTCCACCATGCGTCGAGCGATCGCGCGCCGAGCGCGAGCAAGAGATACTGCGGGAGCGCTCACGGCGCCACGTCGCCGAGCTCCAGCGGTTGGCTTATGCGGTGCTTGCATCTGCCCCTGACTGGGAGCACGCGCGCATCGATTCGCCGGCACTTCACCGCTTCCCGATCGATCTCCAGCGTTGGACCAGGTCGTACTCCACCGGGAGCGCTACTATCCTCGGCCCCTCTGGCGCGGGAAAGACCAGCTCGGTTCTGGCGATGCTTCGGCGACTCGGCGACGAGGCCATGGCGCGAGAGCGTGCTCGCCGCTCCTGGGAGATTGCGGCCGAGACTCGCCGACTGGGCGAGGCCGTCTGGACGACGGGCCATGCCATCGCCCGAGCTCGTAAGCAGCATGGGTTGGGCGACGACGAGGCGCCGCCCATTCGCCAGGCTATGCGTGCGAGTCTCCTCATCATCGACGAGCTTGGCTTCGAACCCCTGACCGAGGCGCTCTTCGAGGTCATCGACACTCGTTACACCCGCCGACGTCCCACGATCGTCACCTCGGGTCTGACCGCCGAGCAGTTCATGGCGCGTTACGGGGTCGCGATGCTGCGCAGGCTCACGGACGAGGGCGTGGGGCAGCTCCTGGACGTTCACGAATGACCGAGCCATTCAACCTACTGCGCGCGCAAAGGCGCGTCTTGGAGTCCCCCATGAAGGCCCTGGAGAAACTCGTGGCGCTCGCGCTCCTCGACCACTGGTCTCGCAGCCGTGACACCTTCCCGAGCCTCTCGCGCCTGGCACAATGGACGAGCTTGTCGCGTCGCTCGGTCGTGACCCACCTGGCGGCACTCGAGAGGGCTCAGGCCATCCGGGTTACCCGGACTCACGGGCGGGCCAACCGGTACGACCTGGGGCCCCTCCTCACGCTGCACCAGTGCACGTCCTGCACCAGTGCAGGAGATGCACCAGTGCAGGAGATGCACGGGACTAGTGCAGGAGATGCACCACCGGTAGTGCAGGAAATGCACCCGAAGGGATCCATTGAAGGAACCCAGGAAGGGACCCAGCTTTTGACGCGCACGAAGCGCGCGCCCAAGAGCGCTGCTCCTCGTCTTCGTCGAGTTCCAGATTCTTGGGAGCCGTCGGACGCGCATCGCCAGTTGGCCACCAGCCGAGGGATCGACTTCGACGTCGAGCTCGCCAGCTTCCGCGACTACGAGTTTGCGACGCCCAAGACCGACTTCGACGCCGCGTTTCGCAACTGGCTCCGCCGAGCCCGACCGATGACCTCGCGCTCTACTCCTGCTGGCGTTCAGTCGACGGCGCGCACTGGCTGGACGCCGTCACGGTTCCAGCCCGTGCAACCCAATCACGGCCCCGCCTACGACCCGGCCTCCAACGCCGCCAGCCTGGACGAGTTGGCACAGCAGGAATAGCCCACGCGCCCTCTCGAGGGAGAGGCTGCGATGCCTACTCCAGTGCATTGTCCATCACACGCGCTGCGCACGTCTTTTCGGGGATGCGCCAACCGCCACGTCCAACCTCAGGGCGAGAGCCCCGGCCGTGACAGATGGTGCACCAACGTTCTTCGCCCCCGTACTCAGCGCGAGCTGCGGGGCCCCAGTCGTGAGTGTCGCCGTCGTCTGCGTCCTTGGCCATTCCTGCGCTCATCATACCCTGTGCGCAGCCGCGTACCCAGCAACCGCGCAAGTCCGCGCTTGCCATTGCTCCCGGAGCCAGACGACCGCACCTGACCCGCCGGATTCACGGGGCAGGGGTCTCCGTTCCACCGACCCCCTTGCGGAGGTTATCGGCGCCGCTTCGGCGGCGGCCCGTCAGGGGCGTGCACGGTATGCACCCCCTCGCATCGGACTCCCAATCCGCTGAGTTGAGCTGTTTTTGGCTCACTTCTGCTCGTTCGGCTCGCTTTGTGGGCCAACGGCGTGGGCCAGATTGCTCTCACCTTTCCATCACGACTGCACTTTATGACCCTACGTTCTGGACATGGCGCTTGCGCCGGCACCCCCCGCATCGAGGTGTTGCCAGCCGACGAGCTACCGGCCGGTGTACCGGCGCCGCAGCCGCACACGACACCGGCCATCGACCGGGACTCACTAGGCCGTCTAGCCGACGCTGAGAGCGCGCGGGAGCTCGGACGGCGAGGTGGGCAGGCCAAGGCCGGCACGACGCGCCTGAGTGGCAGTTTGGGGCTCACACACACGTTCGCCGATCCAGCCTTCGCCCCGTACGCGCGCAGCGCTCGCGCGTTCCGCCGTCACGAGGTTGCTCGCCTTGCTCGGACGGTTGGCGGAGGAGAGTGCGGCGCCGCTCCGGCTTCGATCGTTGCCAGCGCTGCCTTGCAGCTCGCGGCCTCGCGATTCGCCTTCGAGGTGCTCGGGGACCTGACCTTGGGCTCCCGGCTCGCCGACGCCTCCCGCCAGAACCTGCTCGCCGCGCACGAGCTCTGCGCCCGCGAGGCCCTGGCCCGCCCGCGCCCCACCAACCCCGCCCTGGCCGCCATTCTTGCCGCTGGCGCCCCGTCCACCCCACGCAAGCCATGACGACCCCACCCATCACCCACGACGCGCCTACGCGCCGCCCAGTCTCCGCTCGCCGCGAGTGGGCGGCCTTGCGCGCACACGGTCGCTTGTTCGCTTCCGAGCTGTTCTTCCGTGCCTATTGGCACCTACTCCCGCCGTGGAGCGGCCGCCGTGCGTGACCACGCCGCGTTCCTGGCCCGCCTTCGGGCGCTCGACGCCGAGGTTGTCGCCGCCGGCATGCCAGCCATCAGTGCCCGCTGGTGGCAGACGCTCGACGCCTTCGAGCACTCCGCACGACGCCGCGCCGTCATCCGCAAGGGTCGGCGCGTCGGCGCGTCCACCATCGTTGTTCCGCGCCTAGCCGTGGGCGAGGCGCTCTTCGGAGGCCATCTCCACACTCCGGGCGCCCCTCCGCTGGTCTACGCCTTCGTCTCTGTCCGCCGCGGCGAGGCGGCCAATCGTCTCCGCGGCGTGCGTGCGGTGCTCGAGACTCTTCGCATCCCCTTCGCCGAGCGAGGCGAGAGCATCGAGCTGCGGGACCTGCCCGCGGAATTCCGTGTCGTCACTTCGTCCCACCGCGCTGCTGTAGGCGAGACCGTCGCTTTCGCCTGGCTCGACGAGGTGAGCCGCTGGGTTGACGTCGACACCTCGACCAACCCCGCGAGCGAGACAGTTGCAGCTCTCGCCCCGGCGCTCGCCACACTCCCCGATGCGCGCATGTGGCTCGTCTCATCTCCGCTCGGTCACGGCGACTTCCACGCACGTTCGTTCGCCGCGGGCCACACGGACGTCCAGTTCACCGACTCGTTCAGCACATGGGAGGCCAACCCGCAACTGAGCGAGGCGCAATGTCGCGCACTCGAGCCTGACCCTCGCACATTCGATCGCGAGTACGGCGCAATTCCGTCCAGCGATATCACGGAGAGCTGGTTCGGCGACGCCATCGACCTGGCCATTGACGCTGGCCGCCGTGGTCCCGAGCGCATTCGTCACGACGTCCGTTACACCATCGGCGTTGATCAGGCCTTCGAGCGGGATTGCTTCGGCTGGTCCGTCTGCAGCTCGGAGGTGGGCCCCTGGGACGATCTGGCCAAGTCGCGAGCCGTCCCTCGTATGACAGTGGTTCATGAGCTCGGCGCGTGGAAGCCGGACCGGTCACCGCGCGAAATGGCGCGTCGTCTGCGCCGAGAGGTGTGTGATCGCTACCACACCCGTTCAGCGTACGCCGACCAGCACAGCGGCCTTGCGTTCCGCGAGCTCGCCCAAGACGTCGGCGTGCGTCTCGAGATCATTTCGTGGACTGGCTCGGGCGAAGATTCCAAAGCGGAGCGCTTCAAGCGTGTGCGGCTTGCCATGTACGAGCGCGCCCTTCGCATTCCGGACGACGCGGAGTTCCTGCGCGAATTGCGCTCGGTTCGCGGCACCATCTTACCGTCCGGCAGCGAAAAAATCGAAGTTCCGCGCACCGCGTCCGGTCATGGTGACCGAGTGAGCGCGATGGTGCTTGGCGCATCGGTCGCCCTCAGTCGCCCCCCGCAACTTCCTCCCAGTCGCATGACGGATTGGGAGCGCCGCGAGCGGCACCGCGCGGAAGCCGCGCTTGGCATCATGTTCAGTCCTGGCAACTTTCTGTTCTGACTCGCCCTATCTCACCAAGGACTCACATATGGCAAAGAAACCATCCGCAATCACGTTCCCTAAACGCACGACCAACCCGACCGGCAAACCAACGCCAACCGAACTTCGAAAGAACCTCGAAGCAGCCTTGAAAATCATGCATTCGAAACCCACAAAGGACGGCAAATGAACCCTCTCATTGACGCGCTTACAGCGCTCACGCTTGAGGAGTCCCCCGAGTTGGGGTTCCCGCTTGCCTCAAAGCAAGCCAACCAAATCGCTGCTACCGGGGCCTACGTGTTCGTAGGCGGACGGGTTACGTGGGCCGGTGATACCGCCGCGACCGCAACGGCTGCCGGGATCAACCGGCGTGTCGTCTCGCGAATCGCTCGCGACTCCGCAGTCAGCGGCGACGGCGACGGCGGCGACTTGCGTCGCACCGCGCGCGCGCTTCGAGCCAACGGCATCGACCCCATGCAAATTCTGAACGACGGCAGCCAACTCATTGACACGTCCGGAATCGACCTGTCCACCTTGGAGGATGACGATGACTTGTACGTCTGATGATACCTTCTCTGCGGCCACTCTCCGCATGAACGCGGCGAAAGACGCCGTCGCCCAGCTCGAGGGGAGGCGCGAGGCTCTCGCTAGCGAGCTCGCGCGAGCGCGCGAAAACGAAGCCACCGCGAGAAAGCGGCGCGCTGCGGCGAATGGTGCGCACTGCCTGGGCGAACTGAGTGAGGCCGAAGCCGTCAAGGCGCGCAAAGTCCACCAAGATGCGGAAAGCCACCTGGAAGGGCTAGAAAGCGCAATCGAGACTCTGGCGCGCCGACTTACCGAGGCGCGTAAGGGAGTGGTCGCCGCTGAGATCGAACTCATGCGCTTTGCCGCCGACGAAGCGGCCGCGATTGAGCCGACTCTCCGCGCTCGTGTTGCAGAGCTGGCAGACGAACTCGGCGCCACGATGTCCCGGTGGTCCAAGGTTCACAACCTTGCTCGCCAGAACAGCGGGTTCATCACCGGCATGGCGCAGGTGAACATGCTCGGCTCCGTGCGTGACATTCTTCGACGCCATCGCGTGGATTGCGAATCAGAAATCTACGTGCGGCACCTTGAGCATCGCGACGAACTCAAGGCCCACGAGATCGCCAGTTTGCGCGATTGAACTTTTGCCAGCGGCTCCGCGTTTAGCCCGCCAGCCGCGGAGCCGCTGGCACCTTTTTCCTCTCCCCATGGTGTCGGGAAACCCGACACCACCAACGAAAGGTCCTTTATTTTGCCTACTCTAGATCTTGTAGACCTTGCAGCCTCCGGACTCGACCAGAAAACCAACGCGGTTTGGGTTCAGTGCAAGGGCGCCCCTGTTTCCGAGGACGAAGCCCCCGACTTTGGCCGCGCGCCGTTCATGCAGGCGCTTGGCGTGTCCTCGCGTCCTGCCCCAGCGAACGAGAAGGGCAACGCGCAAGGCATCATGGCCGTGGGCGTCTGCGGCTACGATGGCGTGTGTGTCGGCGCCCACGACAACCGGTGCTCGAAGGTCTTTGGCGAGATCAAGCCGGGTGAAACTGCGCTGCACGCAACCGGCGAGAACTTCGATTCGCGTGTTCTGTGCAAGGACCAGCTGGTGGCAATCGTTGTCGGTGACGACATGGTGTTCGTGGTTGACCGCAAGAAGAAGCAGATCGTCATGAACTGCCCGGGCGGGACGCTCCAGCTTGGTGGCGGCAATGGCGTACTTCTGATGGACGAAACTGGCAAAGCCAGTCTTCAGCTCAAGGGCGGTGTGGCGATGCTCCTAGGCAACGTCGTGTTGGGTGGTCGCAATCCGGCCCCGAACGGCGGCATTGCCACTGTGCCCTATGGCGTTGGAATCCCGGCGGTTGCGCCGGGTACGACGTTGCCGGCGGCCCCGAACGTGTGCATTGGTTTCTAGGACCCCCGGCAAGCTGGAGTCCTATGGCGCAAGCTCCGCCGGCACGTGAAACACAACTCGCTCATTGCGTGATGTCTGGCAAGAGCCGCTGATTGCGCCGGCGCCATAGCTGATGGCCGGTACGTATACCGTGTGCCCTTCAGGCATACCCGTAACGGTCTCGTTGGACACAGCAAAGACCTTCACTCGAGCAAGGTCCGCAAGCGACGCCCCGGGCAACTCAAGTACGCCGTACTTCTGTGCGCCAACGTTGGCAGGCACGTTGCACTCACGTTCGAACACGACATCCGGCTCCGGCTCCGGCAACGTCGGACACTCGCACTCGCCGCCCGTTGCATCCCCACCAGTCGCAGCATGAGCGGTGGCGCCTGTCCCGCTGTGTGAACCAGCGTCGCCGTTCATCGACGGCGCACCACCGGTGTCTTTGCCGTTGCCGCTAGCGCCGCCGGTCGCAGCGGTTGCATTCGTCCCGTCTGGTCGCTTTGCCGCATCGGCGCATGCCGTCGCGAGCAGATAGACCACGACGCCACCGGCCAGACTCCTAAACACATCACCGATACGCATAGCCCAGTAATCTGCGGCTGTGGCCTCGGGAGGTCAAGCGCTTCGTTCGAAACGACGCGCAAGGGATGGGAATTATTCCATGAAATTGAGCTATCAAATCGTGGCGGATGACTCGGCTCTCAAGCGAGTCTTCCGCAGTATTGAGACCGAGGCGCGCGCTTCTCAGCGTCGTCAAACGGCCATCGAGGCGTCCGGGGCGAAGGCGCGCGTCAACGTCGAACGCGAGGCGGCACGAAAGCAGATTGCCGAGGCCAAGGCTGCCGAGCGCGCGAAGGTCTCCGCGGCACGAGCCCAACAACGCGAGGTCCAACGTGTCGACCGGTATTGGGAACAGCAGAAGGCGCGGCACCATGCGAACGAACTGCGGCGCATTGACCGCGAGAAGGCCGCCCGAATCACTGCGGCTCACGCTGCGGCTCGCGCCGAAACCCTCGCACGGAAGCGGACCGTGGCACGCATCACGGGGGGCGCCGGTCGCGCTGTCACCGGTGCTGCCGTTGTCGGCGGTGCCCTAACTACGGCCATCGCGACGAACGCGGTGAGCCGGCGTGTTGGGCTCGACAATCAGTTTCGTCAGATCGCGAATCAGGGATTTGATGCCAAGGACGGGCGAAGTCGTGCTGACCTCTACAAGGAGGCGCGCACCAAAGTTGACGATATCGCCGGTCGGACTGGCACCAACCCCGAGGCGCTGAGCGGCGCCATCGGGACCGTGATGGCCAAGACGGGTGACTTTGATACCGCGATCGGGTCGCTCGAAGAGTTGAACAAACTTGCGATGGCCACGGGTTCGTCTCTGGAAGATCTAGGGGCAACGTACGGTAGCGCCGTGAGCTCGCTCAAGCGTGGCGGGGCATCTACCGAGCAAGCTATCGCCCAGGCGCTCGAGCTTTCACGTGTGTTCGCTGGCCAGGCCAAGTTCGGCGAGATTGAGGTCAGCGACCTTGCGAGCCAGGGAGGGAAGATCATCGGCGCCGCAACGATGTTTGCCGGAGATCGCTCGCGGAATCTCACAGACATGGGCGCGCTCACTCAGATGGCCGCCCAAGGTGGCGCCACGAGCGCCGAGGACGCGACGACCGCCGTCAAGAACTTCGTCTCCGACGCGGTGAAGAAGGGTGACAAGCTCGGCGTCAACGTCTGGGCGGACAGCAGCAAGACCAAGCTCCGCGGAGCGGACGAGATCATGGCCGACGCCATGGAGAAGTCAGGGGGCAACCTTGAGAAGCTGCTCGATACCTTCGGTGAGCAGTCGCGCTCCATCCTAAATCCGAACATCGACAAGTTCCGCGAGGCTGGTGGCGGAAAGGCGGGTCGCGAGGCTGTGCTGGCTGGTTTCCAGGCGTTCCGCGATCAAGTCCTCTCTCAGCAAGAAGTCGACCAATCAGCAGCGTTCGCAGCCGATTCGCCCGCCGCGAAGTTCGCTGCATCCCTCAACCGGTTGAACGAGCAGATCGGTGAAAAGCTCTTGCCCAAGCTCCCGCCGCTCATCGACGCGATCGGGAAGCTCACTCCGCATGTGACGAAGCTCGCCGAGGGGGCAGCCATGGCGGCCGAGTGGCTCGCGGAGAATCCGTTCACGGGCATGTCCACGGTGCTTGCCGGCTACATCGGCGCCGAGATTGCGGCTGCGAAGATTGGCGACGCCATCAAGAATGCCATCACCGGCAGCGCAGGCGGCGTGGACCTGGGTGGAGCTGACGGCGGCGGATCGAAGAAGAAGCGCGGCGGGAGGAAGCCCAAAAAAGTGGGGATGCTTGGGAAAGCAGGCGCTGCCGTCACGGGTGGTGTGTTCCTGGCGGCCGCTCTTGATGCGCTCGACTTCGCGGACGACATGGCCACGAGCGACGACAAGGGCAAGACGTTCGCGGACAAATTCAGCTTCGCCCGTGCTCCGCTTGACGCGCTGGCCCCGGTTGCCGGGTCACTGCCGATCATCGGCCCGGCTGTGCAGGGCATGAACATGAGCAACCAGGTGGCGCGCTGGGTGGACCCGGAGGCAGCCGAGGGAGCGCAAGGGTCCGGGCTCAAGGAGGTCTTGAGCGCGCTGCTTACCAAGCTCGACGAGATCAAGCCCAAGGAGCCCATCACGCCACGAAACACGGTGACCGACATCAGCGCAGCATCTTCAGCCTCGATTGCCAATGCGATCGTCTCGGCGCTGTCGCGGCACT
>JAEYVE010000115.1 GCA_023432025.1 Pseudomonadota bacterium | reverse complement strand
GCGGGGCGTCTCTTCGGCGTGCGCGGACAGCTCGCGGTGCTCGTGGAAGAATGGCACGGACAGCCGAACACGGACGGCAGCGTCGCGGCGCAAACTCTGTCGGACGGGCTCCGCGCCGAGGCCCGCGCGCTGTTTGGCGACGAGAACGGCTCCGTGGAGGTGTGGGCGCTCGGCGCCGGCGGCAGTGGCCAAGTGCTGCAGCGCGCGGTGCAGGCGCTGAACGATGGCTCGCTCGAGGTCGTGGTGCTGGGCGGAGCTCACAGCGACTGTGACTTCGAGCGCGTGGCGCGCCTGGGCGCTGAAGAGCGCATTTTCAGCAGCGAGAACCGCGATGGGCTCTTGTTGGGAGAGGCGGCTTCGTTCGTCGTGCTCTGCCGCGGGGACGTGGCGCGCAGGCTTCGGCTTTCCGTGCTGGCTCGCCTTCTGACGTTTGCTTCGGGCTTCGAGACCGCGCGTCCGGACAACGACGAGTCCGCCTTCGAGGCCAGGGGCCTCACGGCGGCCGTGCACTCTGCGCTTCGTGCGCTGCCGGGCGCCCGCGTGGGATGGGTGCTGAGCGACTTGAACCTCGAAGTGTTTCGCAACTACGAGTTTCAAGCGCTCCTCACGCGCAGCCAAAAGTACCTGTGCGAGCCGCAAGTGTTCGATGCTCCGGCGCAGCGCCTCGGCCATTTGGGCGCTGCCGCGCTGCCGCTTCATTTGACGCTCGGTGCGGAAGCGTGGCGCCGCGGCTACGCGCCGTTCCCGCTTCTTTTGAGCACGACGGGCAGTGACAGCGGCGCCCGTACGGCGGTCGTGGTGCAGGACGCCACGCGAACGGGCTGAACGCGCCCGAGGCGTAGTGCGGGAGCACCGCGCGGGTCCGTGAATCGCCTCCCCGACAAAAGGGATGACGCCCCGACGGCGTACAGCGAGACGAAGCTCCACTCTTTCGCGAGAGAGACGCGCAGCGAGACGACGCCACGCTCTTGCGAGAGCAACGCGGCTCTTTCGCGAGAGAGACGCGCAGCGGGCTGCAACGACGACACGCGGGGCGACCCACGTCGTACCCACGGAAGGGAACGCCACGTGGATCACCGGCGGCTTTGGAATGAACAACGAGCGGAACCTGAGCCTGCTCGACGAGCGAGCAGGGCCGGTCAGCCTTCTTCTGTGGTCACGTTTTCCAAACGCAGGAGCTGCCCCACCGGGAGCGCGTCGGGCTGGAAGTTGCCCCGACGTGAGCGAAGCGGCGCTGGCTCGAGACCGAACTCCTTGCGGATGCTGTCCAGCGTGTCGCCTTCTTTGACGCGGTAGTAGAGGCGTCCGAGCACGCGGTCTTCCCAGCGCGCGGGCTTCTCCAAAGTGAGCATTTGACCGCTCAGCACGTGCGACGGGTCGAGAAGGCCGTTCTTGCGGGCGATTTCGGCGTATTCGTAGCCGAACGAACGCGCGATCCGCGACAGGGTGTCGCCGGGTGCCACGCGGTACAAGAGCTCTGCGGTAGCGCGATTCGCGACGGACTCGGGAACCAACGTCGGCGCGGAGGCGTCGGTGATGAGCCCTTGCGAGATGGCGGTGGCGGCGAGCGATTTCGCGCTCGGCGCCGTCGGCGGAGCCGGCGTGGGCGTCGGCAAGAGCGCGACCTCCGCCTTCTTTGCGCTCGCGGCTCGTTCTGTCTTGGACAGGAGCTCTTTGGGTGCGTCGGTGGAGGACGCTTCGTCCTCGTTCGAGCTCTTGGCGTTGGTGCGCTCGAGGCGCGAGCGTCCGTCGGAGTCGAGCTCGTCCCGGCCCCAGTCGAAATCCTCGCTCACGGCGACACGCACGTCGTGCTCCGGTCCCAGGAGCTTCGGCAGCATCACCTTGGCTCGACTGACGCCGCTCGACGGGATACGCACGAGCACGGGGGAGCCGCGATCCGGCGTGACGTCCGCGCGCAAATCCGGGTTGTACTCGCGCAAGCGACGCACGCTGGTGCCGGCGGCGCGTGCGATGATGGAGAGAGGCACGGCGCGCGGCACCTCGATGACGCCGGCCTTGAGGGCGGGCGCCAACTCGACGGAGGCAAAGCCGAACTTGTCGAGGTTGTTCAGGAGCAAGGCGACCGCGAGCACCTTGGGTACGTACAGCCGCGTCTCGCGTGGCAGCGCGCCCTCGATGGCGGCGAGCTCCCAGAAGTCGTCGACCGCGTATTCCTTCATACGCCGCTCGAGCCCTTGGTAACCCAAGTTGTATGCGGCGAGCGCCAACTCCCACGACTTGAAGCGCTGGTGCAGATCGCCGAGGTGCTCGGAGGCGGCTTCGGTGGAGGCCCAAATGCTGAGCCGCTCGTCGTACTGCTCGGTGACCGTGAGGCCGTAGGCACGCGCGGTCTGCGGCATGAACTGCCAGAGCCCCACGGCGCCGGCCGAGGAGCGCGCCGTTGGCCAGAGACCGCTCTCGATGAAGGAGACGGCTTCGAGATCTTTGGGCAGCTTTTGCTTGCCGAGCGACTCGGCGAAGATGGGGCGATAGGCGCCGCTCCGCTTGAGCCAAGACGCGAAGGTGCGACGGCCCTTCTCCTCCTTCGCGAAGTAGCGCACGTACTTGCGAATTTCGGGGCGCGCGGTGACGGGCAGATCGGGCATGTCCAACCCCGAGAGGAAGTCGGTCCGCTCGGCCCCGTCGCCGAAGCTGCTCATCGAGTCGTCGTCTTCGGACGATTCCTGCCACTCACTGGCGTGGTCGCGCGCCGCTTTCGGCACGTGACTCGCGAGCGACGGCTCGTCGAACATCTGCAGCTCTGCGATACGAAGCAGGCGCAGCTCCGGTGACTCCGCGCCCAGGCGTCCGTCCGCGAATGGCGCCGGGTTCATCGCGGCGTTCTGTACGGTGTTCCCCGAATTCCCCGCCGGGGCGTGCGTTGCCGAGGTCGTCCCCCCGCCCATCCCGAAGATGCGCACCTGTGGATTCGTTCCGAGCGCGAATCCGGCGAGGAGCGCAAGCGGGACAGCTAACTTCCTGTCGTGGCTCGCCATGTTCAGCGCACGGTAGAGCACGCGCACCTACATGGCCAAAATTCCGATTTCACTTAGATAGGCGCGCGCTCGCTCGGTCGCTCACTCGAGCAGAACACGGACTACTTAGTGATGTGTGAGTCGACGTGGCGATAGCCACGCGCCGGCCTGTCCATTGGGCAAAGTGGCGCGCCAAAGCTCGAGTTGGGCGCTTTGGGTCGTTACCCAGGTCCACGGGTCGAACGTGAGCGGGCGACCGCAGCGCACTCCCAGCTCGAGCGCGATGAGAGCCCTCTCTTCGGGCGTAGCGCGGCTGAAATCGAGCTCGTCCAAGAGCACCTCGGTCGAGCTGGGGCGCCCGCGCCTGTAACGGAGCGTTTCGTTGAAGGCGCCGCCCCCCTGGTCCCAGTGAGTTTGCCAAACCTCGGCGCGTAGCGTGGGCAAGAGCACCGTGTCCGGCGACGGCGGAGGCGCCGCGTCTCGCGGGTTCGAGACCGTTTCCGCCAGGCTCGGCTCGTCCTCCTCGGGCTCGGGGACGCCCGTCGCCTGATCGGGCGGCAGCTCGACTTCTTCCCACAGCTCCCAACCGGTGAGGCGCATGAGCGCCGAGGCGGCGGCGATTTGGGTGTCGAAGTCGTCCGCGCGCAGGCAGGCGATGAGGAACGGCACGGCGCGTACCCAACCTGCAAATCCGAGCGCTTGGAGCAGGGCGGGAGAAGGCGCTTGCTGTGCGTGCGCAAGAAGCTCCTCGGCGTCTCGACGCTCCGCGCTCACCGAGAGTAGGAGCGCGGCCGCGTCCCGCTCGGAGCCGCTCAAGCCGGCGTGCAAGAAGGAGCTCGAGCGAGCGTCTCCTCCGACGAGCTGTGCCTTCCACGCCGCGCGCAGCAGCTCGGGATCGCCCGCTGCGACGGCTTCGTCCACGTGCTCGCGCAAATCGAGCGGGTAGTGGCGAGCGTAGAGCGGCAGTGCGGCCGCGCGAACCTGAGGCTCGTCGCCCAAGGCCGACAGAAGGCGCTCCGGGGGTACTTCGCCGATGCGGCCCCACAGACGAAGCGCGAGCGCGCGGCGCGACGGCAGTTCGCCCCGGAGCCAGCGGTCACACAGCGCTGGTAAGGCGGGGTGCAAAGAGAGCGCCAGCGCGCCCGCGAATGCGTCGTCCAGCTCGGGGCTCGGCTCCGAACGAAGGTAAACCCACTCCGCCCACGCGAGTGAGTCCCGCCCGTCGATGGAGCCCATGAGCAGAGCGAAGGCCGAAAGCAGCGCCGGATCCGGCGCTGGAGAGTCCAGCACCTGAGCCGCGAGCTGAGGAAGGGGAGCGCGACCGAGCGCAACGATGGCGTCGACGTTGGCGCAGATGCGCGCCTCGAAGACGCTTGCGCCGCGCCAGTTCTCGCCGCGTTGCGGCGTGCGGTGCGTGAGCAGCATGGCGAGCTCGACCAGACACTCTCGCGCTTGAGCCAGACGAAACTCGTCGGGCGATAGCGCGGGGAGAGGAGGCGGGGCCGAAGCGCTTTCGGTGTCGTGCGGCTCCTTTTTGGGGGGCGGAGGCTCGGCCTTGCGCGCTTCCACTCGAGCGCGCAAAGCCGCGACGGCCGCGGCGAGCTCTTCCGGCGTGGTGACGGGCAGAGCCGGCGGCGCTTCGGGCTCGGGCGGAAGAGGCGGGAGCGGGTCGAGCGTCAGCGAAAGCGCCAAGACGGGCCGCACACGCGGGTGCAAACGGCTGCGGCCGTGACTGGCCAAGAGCGGCTCGTCGGGCGGCGCGCCCGAGAACAGCTGCGAGCGCACGTACTCTTCGGCGAGAGCCACACCGCGGCGGGCTTCGTCCAGATCCGCTTCCAGCGAGGTGAGCCCTGGGTCGAGGAGGCGCGCCGTGGTGACGGCCGCGCTGGCGCGGTCGAGCGCGGCGAGCCCGTGGGGCAAGACGAACGCCGGATCTTCGTCGCGTCGGTGGGCGACGAAGACGTGTTCGAGCGAGCTTTTGAGCTGCTCGGCGGTGAAGTGCACGTCGAGCGCGGTTTCGTCCAGCTCTGCGAGCTTCTGGAATGCCGCCAAGAAGGAGCCGAACGCGGATTCTAAATCCCGCTGCCACGGCGTACCCGAGACGGACTCCGAACCCGGAGACGGAGTATGCAGCGGGACGTTCATCGACGTTGCATCGTGCGAGTGTAGTACTCGGAGAGCGACTGGAAGCGCTCCGCCTGATCGGGGTTCGCCACGAAGTCCGCCTCGAAGCGTTTCGTGGTTTGCTCGTAGCTAGGTGCGTCCAGGCCGTACTTGGTGAGGACATTTGCCTCGCGGCCCGGTTGCGAACGCAGCTCGGCCACCAAACAGGCGAACTGCTCGAGGCTCAAGAGGGGTCCGCTGGAGAGGGTCGGGGGTACGGCGGGGGGCGCGCCCGGGAGCGACCCTGCTGGCGGCGGATACGGATACGCGCCGTGTGGAGCCGCGGCGGGCGTGCCAGGCGTAAACGCCTGCGGACCGGGAAACGCGGGGGGAGGGAAGGCGCCTGGAACGCCGGCGTGCGGCGGCGCGCCAGCATGAGGCGAAGCACCGTACGGCGCGGCGTGGGGGGCCGAGTGACCCCCGGGAGAATACGGCTGCGGCGCAGCGTTCGGCGAGAACGGCGCAGGAGCGAACGGAGCCGGCGCACCAGGAGCAAACGGCGCAGGAGCACCAGGAGCAAACGGCGCAGCAGCACCAGGAGCAAACGGCGCAGGAGCACCAGCAAACGGAGCCGGCGCACCAGCGAACGGCGCCCCCGGAAGCGGCAACGGCGCAGCGCCACCGCGAGGCGCGTTCAAGTGCGCAAACGGATCCACCAAGGGCTTCAATGGAGCGTGGCTGGCGAAGGGGTTGGCAAAGCCTTCAGGCGCAAGGGCGGGCGCTGGCGGCGGCTCAGGCGCGCCCGGAGGTGGCAAAGCGCCGGGCGCCGCGCCACGTAAGGGGGGACTCGGCAGTCCAGGGCTCCCAGGAGAACCGAATTGGGGCGCGAGGGGGCGGAGTGACGGCGGAGCGGGCTCCGCGGGTGAAGCCGGGGCCGCGGGATGCGGAGGCACAGCCGTGGCTGGTTCCCAGGCGAGTGGAGCGGCGACGGTGCGAAGCGCCGGCGCCCGCGCAGGCTCGAAATGAGGCGCGGGGACGTTGGGCAACGGAGCCGCCGCCGCCGCAAACGGTGAAGATGCAGGCTGTGGCGCCGGAGCGGGAGCAAAGCCGGGTGGTGAAGGGGGCTCGGCTGCAAACGGTGAAGGTGCAGGCTGTGGTGGAGCCGCGGCGGCTGGAGGTGAGAAGGCCGGCGGATTCTTTGCGACCGCAGCTTGGGGAAAAACTTGTGCGAGCGGGGGCGGAACGAAGTTGCCGAAGATGGTGGCGGTCGCGGGGGCTTCGAGGCTCGGGTTGACCTCTGGCGCTGGCGCGGGGCGAGACGGAGAGGGCCGAAGACTTGGATGCGCAGAACGACGTGGCGGCGGCCCACCTGCAAAAAAATCCCGCGCGGCGAAGCTGCCGGCGCCGCGCAAGACGAGAGACGCCTGCCACGACGTGGGTTTCGGCTGGGACGGAGCTGGCGCCGTGGAGGCTTCAGTTGCGGTGGGCGCAGGCGTCGGCGTCTGCGCCGGTGCGGGTGCGTCTTCGCGCGGCGGGTCGACTCGAGGGGGCGCCTCGATGGGCAGCGCGGGAGGAGCGGCGGCGAGAGGTGGTGGTGCCACGTTCGCAGCTACGGGCGCGGCGAGAGGTGGTGGCGCGACATTCGTGGCCACGGCAGGAGGCGGCTCCGCTACGCAGTCCACAGCGGCCGCAGGGAACCGGGGTGCAATGGCGGGCTCTGCCGGCGTGTGCGCCGAGCGAAAAGCAAACTCTGCGCGGGGCGGCGCCACCACCGGCGTAGGAGCGACGCTGCTGATCGAAGGGGTGGTCAAGCTCGGTTCGACAGCGCTCCGCGCAGCTTCAGCGCTTCGCGCCGGCGCGGGGGGCCAAGCTTCCGTCGACTCGACGCCGCGCGGCTGGACGAATGCAAGCGGCGGCTCGACGAGCGGCGGCTCGAACGAGCCAAGCGCGCCGCGCATTGGATGAGGGCTGCTGGGTGCGGCAGGGTCGACCGCAAAGGTCGACGCCACGTGCGAAGCAGCAGCGCGCAGCGGCGGCTCGGAGACCGGCAAAGCGGCTGCGGGCGGAGCGAAGGCAAACGCAGGGGGCTCCGGAAGGGCCCCGGCAAAAGACGGCGGAGCAAGCCGCGCAGGGGGCGCCAGAGGAGGAGCCGCCAGCGCGGGCGCTGCGTGCGGCGCTGAATCAGGCGGCAACGCCGGCGGCGGCTGGTCGATGAGCCCCGGCTGGCTCGGAGCAGGCGCAGCGGGGCCGCGCGCGCGAGCGCGCGCGTCGGCGTAGAGCTCTGCGTAGCGGCGCTGGAAGGTGAAGTCGCGTCGAGCGACGTCTCGACCGATTTTGCCGAGCCAATGCGCCTGCCCCGCTTCGAACGTCGCCGTGTCGATGCCGAGGGTGAGGAGGACCTCGCTGCGCGCCTGACCAGCGTCGATGCGCGCGACCACTTCGGCGAGCTGTTCGAGGGAGAGTTCGTTGTCCGAGAAAGTCGACATCTCGAAACCTGAGGAAATCAACGTTCGGACGTGGGATGTGACCCGGGCCGCGCCAGAGCGGGCGGGCTCGTCCACTCGAAAGGCTGGAAAGGGAAAACGCGCGCTCGCATGTTACGGAAGGGCTCCCAACGTGCCAAGCTCCCGACCTCTCGTCCGCACTCCTGGATGATCAGCCATGACCCTTCAGCCTGGCGCATTGCTCGACAACAAGTACCGCGTCGTCAAGCTCATCGGGCAGGGCGGCATGGGCGCGGTCTACGAGGGCAATCACGAGCTCATCGATCGGCGCGTCGCCATCAAGGTGCTGCTGTCGACGGCGGAGCAGGCGAACGCGGTCGCGCGTTTCGAGCGCGAGGCACGCGCGGCGGGGCGCATCGGTAATGATCACATCCTGGAAGTGCTCGACATCGGCTCACTGGCCGATGGGTCGCGCTACATGGTCATGGAGTTTCTCGACGGCGAGTCATTGGCAAGCCGTATCGAGAGTCGGTTGCGACTGTCCGAAGCCGAGGTTGCGCGCATCGCTTTGCAACTCTTGGACGGCTTGGGTGCGGCTCACGCGGCAGGCGTGCTGCATCGTGATCTGAAGCCCGACAACATTTTCTTGGTTCGTCAAAAGGCCGGGCATCGGGACTTCGTCAAAATCATCGATTTCGGCATCTCCAAGTTCCAGGCGCTGAATCAGTCCGACGAAATGCGCATGACCGCCACCGGTACGGTGGTCGGCACGCCGTATTATATTTCGCCGGAGCAAGCGAAGGGCCTCGGAGACACGGATCATCGCAGCGACTTGTACGCCGTGGGGGTGATTCTCTACGAAGCGCTCGCGGGGCGAGTGCCGTTTTTGGCCGACAACTTCAATAACCTTCTCTTCAAAATCGTCTTGGAGGAGGCGCCGCCGCTCGAGAGTTTGGTTCCCTCGGTGGACCCCATGTTCGCGGCTCTTGTGCACAAAGCGATGGCGCGGGATCGCGACGCTCGCTACCAGAGCGCAGCAGAGCTCGCAGCGGCGCTCGCCGATTGGGCGAAGCTGCGCGGCATCGCGCTCGACGGTTCGAGTGATGCGGGGCGTGCTTCGCTGATTTCGGGGGAGGTCGCCGCTCGCCCGGCGAGCTCCCCTGCGCTGCAGACTGCGGTGGGTGCCACCGTGTCCTTGGGCGGGTCGAGTGCTCGAGCCGTGCCCAGCGTTACGCCGGGAGCTTTTGGTGCGTCGCAGCCGGTAGAAGCGCTGCCGCTCCCCAAAAAGAAAGCACCGGTGGGGCTCATCGTGGCAGGCGTCGTCGGCGCCTTGGTCATCGTGGGCACCTCCGTGTTGCTCTTGTCGGTAGCGGATGAGGACCCTGCGGCGGCGGGCGCTTCTGCCGAGAGCGCCACCGTCGAGGCGGCCAGCGTGAGCGCCGCGGCGCCTTCCGTCTCCGCTGCCGCACCAGCGCCGGAGCCGGTGGAAGCCGCTCCTGCGCCGGCCCCCGAGCCCTCCGAGCCGGCCGCTATCGAGAAGACGGAGGACGAACCCAAGGGAGCGGAGGACAAGGACAAGTCAGCTTCGTCGAGCGCACGCAGCAGCACGTCGCGCAACACCGGGGCGACGACGCGCGCTCCCGCGCCTCGACCGACGGTGGCGCCGCCTTCCGCGCCCGCCTCTGCGGCGGCTACCACCGCTCCCGCGCCGACCAGCAGCTCCAACAAGCGGCGCTACTTCGGGTACTGAGAGGCCGCGGCGCGGCTCCAGTCGCAGCAAATCAGAAGCGACCGCTCACGCCTGCGGAGCTGATGCCGAACCAGGGACGAATGCTGGCGACGCCGGATTCGGTTTTCCCGCCGTCGTCCAAGAGCAGCAGCGCGATACCCGTGCCGATGCCGAGCGCGCCCACACCGTAACCGATGCCAGCGAGAAGCGCCTTGCTCTCCGCTTCGTCGTCCTTTTCTTCGACGGCGTCTCGCACGGACGGGGTGCCGCAATCCGCCCGCTTTTTGCACTCGGCGTAGAGGTCGTCCGCGTCGCTCTGGACGCTCAGGTGCTGAAAGAGAAATAGCGTGCCAAGGCCGACGCCCACCGCTCCCACGCCGAACGCAGCGTAGGCGCCAATGCGCATGCCACTCGTGCCTCCTGCCGTTCCGGAGTCTGCCTCGGAGGCGCCTGCGTGGTTCCCGCCGCTTGCCGCCGTCGCGCCGGGGCGCAGCGTGAGCATCACCGTTTCGCGCGCTCCTTCTCGAACCTCGAGCGCAGTGACGGAGCTCTCCGCAGTGTGGGTGACGGCCTTGAAG
>JAEYVE010000039.1 GCA_023432025.1 Pseudomonadota bacterium | reverse complement strand
GTGAAGGCTTCGCTCCTCGGCCGCTTGCGCCCAGAGGCCGTGCGCGGTGGAGTACGCGAGCGCGCGCTCCGTTTCACCGAGACGGCGCTCGAGCTCTTCCGGCGCTAGCGTGGCCTCCGAGCCGCTGAGGAGCGCGGACAGGCGGCTCTTCAGGTCATCGGCGCGGCGGAGCGTCGCGTGAAGCCCCAAGGTGAGAGCTTCGGAGCGCGCCTGATCGAGCAGCGCCGGCAGGTCGGCGAACTCACCGCGCGCCATCCAGAGACGAGCGCGCGTCAGATACACGTCGGAGCGAATGAGGGAGGGCGAGTGCAAGAATGGCTCCAGTAGGTCGAGGCGCTTTTGTGCGGCATCGAGCCGACCTCGAGTGATGTCGAGCAGCGCGTGGAGCCACGCAGCTCGCCGAGTCTCGAAGAGAGCCAGCGTGTCCACTGCGTCGGCCGATACGGGTGAGCCCAGCGCGGCTTCTGCGGCATCCGGCGCGTCGAGACGGAGGTAGGCCACCGCCACGTGAAAACGAGCCATAGCACGCTCTCGGCCGCCCAACGCCGTGCAGCGTCGTTCGAGCGCGTCGAGCTCGGCGAGTGCTTCCTCTCGGTTCGCGGGTGACACCTCCGCGATGCTGGCCGCGATCGCGTCCCGCCGGGTGCTTTCTTCTTCCGTCGTGGGCGCGAGGGCGACGAGGCGTGTCTCTGCTTCTGCGCGGAGGTCTTGCGCGATCAGGATACGGCAGCGCAGAAGCTCTGCGTCGATGCGGAGCTCCTCCTCTGGGGCGGTCGACGACGACGATTCGTCTTCCTCGGCGAGCGCGTCGAGGGCGTCGAGCGCCCCCGCAATGTCCCCCTTCATGTAGCGCGTTTCCGCCCAGGTGAGGCGATCGCGGTGCGAATCACCGAGGGGACGCGGGAGCTGCCGCAAGACCGTCGGGCTACCGAGCTCTGCGGCGCAGCGCAGGCGGGCGCCTTGCAAGCGGTCGCCCGGCGCGCGTGCGAGCAGCTTCCACAGACGAGGGGCGTAGCCGTCGGCGAGGATGCCTCCGAGATCTTCCTCCAACACTTCCTCGACGCCGTCCCAAGCGCCGCCCTCGACCAGCAGGCGCACCGCCTCGAGTCGCACCGCGGTGGTCGCGTGTTTGGACAGTTTGCGCGCCATGGGTAGCCAGAGCTCGCTGGGCTCGCGCGCCTGCCCGCCGCGCGTAATGCCTTGCTGAGCCACCTCGTGCAGCCGCACGCCAGCGGGGCTGATTTCGAGCCAGCCGCGCGCATCCAGCTCCGGACGCCAGCGGGCTTCGGCGATGCCCGTCGCTTGCGCCAGATCTTCCGCGGGGATCGGTAGCTCGAGCAGTGCCGCCAGGCGGGCGAAGCGGCGAGCCGTTTCAGTGAGTCCGGCGAGCAGCGCGGGCTCTTCGCTCGAAGGACTCGACTCGGGAGCGGAGGCGCCCAAGAGCGCCTCGCGGAGCAGCCAAGGGGATCCGCCCGAAGTTCGCACGGCGTCGGCGAGCGCCTCGGGCGAACGACCCTCCGCCACGTGAGAGGCCAGCTCGAGCGCGGAGGCTGGATCGAGTCCGCCCACCTCGAGGACTCGGCCCGGAGTCGCTCGGGCCGCGCGACGCGAAGTGAACACGTAGCGGCTCGTTCGCGCGTAGCGCGCCAACTGCGAGAGCAGCTCGTTGCCTTCGGCGATGGGGACGTGGTGCAAATCGTCCACGATGACCCAGAAGGGCTCGGCCTCGGCCAAGTCGAGGATTGCTTCGGTGAGCGCCTCCGGATCGTCCTGGAGGTGAGACCAGCCGATTTCCGTGCGGGTCGACAGCGCGAGCGCGCGCAAGATTTCTTGGCGGGCCTCCAAGGCGTCCGAGTCTTGCGGAATCGTGAGGTACAAGGTGCGCGGCACGCGTTCCGGGAAGTTGCGGTGCACCGTGGTGAGGACGAGCGCCGTCTTTCCGACGCCGCCTGGACCCACCACGACCGTAACCGGAGAGTCGCGCAAGCCGTCGGAGAGCGCGGCGAGCTCGCTGTCGCGGCCAACGAAATCAGAGGGCGGGTTGGGCAGCCGGTAGCGGAGTGGGACGGTTGACATGGGGAGCTCGGACGAAGCGCCGACCGCCCACTGGCGCTCGGCGGACACCCTCCAGGGTCCCACGGAGCGCACGCTCCGGCTCGTCAGCGGTCTCGAGCGATACGGCTGGCGACGGGCCCACCTTGACCCTGGTATTTGCTGCCGCGCTCCACCCCGTACGGTCGCTCTGCCGGGCCGGTCATCGTGTGGAAAACGACCTGGGAAATGCGCATCCCTGGGTAAAGCTTCACCGCGCAGCGACCCAAGTTGGATAGCTCGAGGGTGATCTGACCTTCGAAGCCCGGGTCGATGAAGCCAGCCGTCGCGTGCACGACGATCGCCAAACGACCGATGCTGCTCCGTCCTTCGACGCGCGCGACCAGATCCGACGGCACGCGGACGCGTTCGAGCGTGGAGCCCAGAGCGAACTCTCCGGCTTGCAGCACGAAGGCTTCGCCCGGGGCAATCTCGATTCGCTCCGTATAACCTTCGACGGATTTCGGGTCGCGCGGGTCGATGCACGCGACGTGCGGCAATCGGTACACGACGAACGTCGACGCGAGTCGGAGGTCGATGCTCGCGGGTTGAATGTGGAGCTCCGGATCGCCGAGCGGCTCGATCGAAATGTCGCCGCGTTCGAGCCGAGCCCGGAGATCGCGATCGCTGAGAATCATGAGGGCACTTTACAGCGGAGCGCCGGCGCCGTGTTCGCCGACGCGTGCGCACGCCGCGAAGTCCTGCCGCCGCCGCTCGTGGGCGCGAGAGCGGCGAGACTGGCGTCAGGCCCGGCGCCCGACGGCATGCTGAATCGAGGACAAGCCCTCGGCGCGCGCCTTTTTCGCGAGCCCCGCGGTCACCCGACAGGGCAGGGAGGGCCCCTCGTAAATCATTGCCGTGTAGATCTGCACGAGGGTCGCGCCCGCTTCGATGCGTTCCCAGGCGTCCTCGGCGCTCTCGATGCCGCCCACGGAAACGAGCACGAGTCGGTCGCCGACTCTTTTTCGCAGCAACCGGAGCACCTCCAGGGAACGAGCCTTGACGGGGGCCCCCGACAGGCCGCCCGCGCCGAGCTGCGACACCTCGTCACCGGGGGTTCGAAGACCCGCCCGCGAAATGGTCGTGTTGGTGGCGATGAGACCGTCGAGCTCGAGCTCGAGCGCGAGGTCCGCCACGGCGACGACGTCTTCGTCGCTCAGATCGGGGGCGATTTTCACCAAGAGAGGTACTTTGCGAGCGGGCACGGCCGCGCGGAGCGCGTCACGTACCGTGACGACCAAGGGTCGAAGCGACTCGACCGCTTGGAGATCACGCAGGCCCGGAGTGTTGGGGGAGCTGACGTTGATGACCATGTAGTCGGCGTAGGGGCCGAGCAGTCGAGCGCTCTTTTCATAGTCCGAGGCTGCAGTTTCGGCAGAGACGAGCTTGGTCTTGCCGATGTTCACGCCGAGCAGCGTGCGCCGCTCGCGGCGCCCCGAGAGAACGCCGGACGCGTGTTCGGCGCCGTGGTTGTTGAAGCCCATGCGGTTGATGAGCGCCCGATCGGGGGGCAGCCGGAAGAGGCGCGGCGTCGGGTTGCCCGGCTGACCTTCCCCCGTGATCGTGCCCACCTCGACGAACCCGAAACCGATGGCGCCGAGCGACTCGAACACTTCCGCGTCTTTGTCGAAGCCCGCTGCGAGACCCACCGGGGACGGAAAGTCGAGCCCCAGCGCGTGGACTCGCGTCACCGGGTCACGCGGACCTAGGAGCCACCGACTGAACGAGAGCAGCCCCGGTAGAAAGGCGAAGAGCCTCAGGCAGGCGACGATCAGTCGATGTGCCGTCTCGGCCGGAAGCAAATAGAGGAGGGGGCGGGCGAGCCAACGGTAAAACACGCCGCCGTCTAGCTCAGCGCTCCCGCTCCGTCCAAGCGCGGCGCCGAGGTGGCCTCTCAGACGACCTGGCGAGGACGCTGCGGGCAGAAGAGCCCCTCGGACGCCAGCGCCGGTCGCGTCCGAGCCCCGCTCCCCGAGAACGAGGCAGCCGTCTGCGACCCATTTCGACGGGGACGGCAATCGTCGGCGGCGATTGCCGCTATAGGGAGGCATGACCAAATTGGTGCCTGGAGATCGCGCTCCCGAGTTTTCTTTGCCGGACGATCGGGGGCAGCGTGTGTCGCTCGGTGAGCTGCGGGCGCGCGGGCCCGTGGTGCTCTACTTCTATCCCAAGGATCACACGCTCGGTTGTACGGTGGAAGCGTGTACTTTCCGCGATCGGTTCGAGTCCTTCGAGGGACTGGACGCCACGGTCGTTGGTGTGAGCGAAGACGGAGAAACCAGCCATCGCGAGTTCCGCTCCAAACACGGCTTGCCGTTCGTGCTGTTGAGCGACCCCGGAGGAGCCGTCGCGCACGCGTACGGCGTGAAGAAGGTGCTGGGGCTCCTGCCTGGGCGCGTCACGTTCGTGATCGACCGCGAAGGCATCGTGCGCGGCAGCTTCGAATCCGCGCTCCGCGTGCGTGAGCACGTCGAACGCGCGCTCGGCCTGGTGCAGGGCCTCCCCCGCTAGACGCTCGCGGCGAGAGCGCTTGCTCGGAGCGAAAGCGTGCTCGGTGGCCGAGAAGCGTCACGCGAAGTTTCGCGGGTCGGAAAAGTGCCTCCTCGGGGTGTGCGTTGAGGTTTCCAGGCGCCTTCCCTAAGCTGTGAGCTGCCCTTTCCTGGGGAGACTGGCATGCTTCGACGAGCGCGTTTCTTGGTGTTCTGCCTGTGGATTGCCTGCCTCTCGGGGCTTTCCTCTCTTCTCGTGACCGCCCCAGCAGCCGCTGAGGTGAAGTACTCCGTCGTCGATCGTTCCACGGTACGAGTCTTGGCGCTCGGGGGAGTGGAAATGGCGACGCTCCCAGCCAGCGAGCGGAACCGGCGCGCGCGCATCGCCATCGCCAAGGGGGGTCATGGCTCCGGAGTCAAGCTCACCGCGGACGGTGTGGTGCTCACTGCTGCGCACGTGGTGGAGGGCTCCCGCTTCGTCGTCGTCAAGGAGCTGGGCTCGGACAAGGCGTATCCAGCGCGCGTCATCTACTCGAACCGGAAGCTGGACGTCGCCTTCTTGTTGATCCCGGGGGTTCACCAAGACCACCTGCCCCTGCCGGAGGCGGCCGTCCCTCTGACCGTTCGGCAAACCGTGTTCGCCGTGGGCTATCCGCTCGACGCCAGTCGTTCGGCGCCTCAATCCAGCCGCGGCGTGGTGGCGGGGATGCTCCCGAGCGGTGACTTGCAGCTCGGTATTTCCATCAATCCCGGCAACTCGGGGGGTCCGGTCATCGACGAACGAGACCGCCTCGTAGGTATCGCGGTGCGCGGAGCGGATCCCACCAAGGGCGCCCAGGGCCTCGGCGAAGCCGTCCCAGTCGATCGCATCTTGCCGTCGTATCGCGCTGCGCTCACGAGCGGTTCGACAGCGGCGGAGGCGCGTCAATCGCTCTCACGGATTTCGGCGGGAGACTGGGCTGCGGCCGAGCTCGTCGCGCGCCTCGCCGAGCAGTCGGCGCTGATCGGCTCGGGCCGAAAGCTCCTGGACATCGATTTCGTCGGGTTCCGCGAGGCAGCGCGGGTCGCTTATCCGGAACACAAGGGTTCGGCCGAGCTCCTCGCGATTCTGGCGGGTCACTACTGGAACGAGTCGGCGTCTCAGTACGCTCGCGGGCAGAAGAACTGGGAGGGCTCCGCCCGCTACGCCAAGGTGCTCTCCAAGCGCGCGTTGGAGTTGGACGATCAGGTGGGCTTGCGCTCGCCGTTCGTGTTGGACGCGCTGGGGCGAGCGGCTCCGCGCAGCGCTCGCGCCGTCAGTCCAGAGAAGGAAGCGCCGCAGACGGCCGCCGGATTTACGCTCGGCTCTTCGGTCGAGGAAGTGCAGCTCGCGTGCAAGAACGCAAAGCATCACTTCATGCAAGGCCCGCGCGGGTACCGCTGCAGCGGTCCGGCGGAGCGAACGTCGCTTACGGTCGAGGTTTATCTCGAGTTCTGCGCAGGCGAGCTCTGCCGCATCGATCTCTTGCACGTTCCGTCGCGGAACGGTTCGATCACGTGGCAAGAGCGCTTTCTCGAAATCAAACGCCACTACGAGCGTCGCTTTGGCGCGAGTCGCAAAGACAAGGTGGTGGTTCCCCCGGAGTGCAAGCGAGACATCTTGCCCTGCTTGGAGCGCGGGGAGGCCGTGGCCATCTACTCCTGGCAGTGGGACGAACGCAGCCTCCAGCTCAGCATGGGACGCATCGAGGGAAAGCCGGTGATTCGGGTCTCTCACCGGCCGCGTCCTTGAGACGCTGTAGCTCGCCTCAGTGGGGGTCCCAGCTCGGCTCGGCCGAGAACAGGCCGTCCACCACACCAATTTGGTAGGCCAGAAAGAGTCCGACGGCGATGCTGATGAGCCCAGTCGCGCGCGCCATCGTGCGTTCGAGCGAGCCAAAGCGAGCCCCGAGCGCAGCGATGGGCAAGGCCATGGCCGTCGTCAAAAGCATCATGCCGAGCACCGTGCCAGCGCCGAAAACGGCCAGGTAAACGAGCGCGCTGGCCGCATCGCGCATCGTGGTCAACACCAAGAGCGCGACCGCGGCAGAGCCAGCGAGGCCATGGACGACGCCCACCGCGAGCGGACGCAAAAGGCGTGAGCGACTTGGCGCGAGCGACCTGGTGGGGACGTCCGAGCGATGTCCCGGCGAGGCGCCGTGCGCCACTTGGTCGATGTGTCGCAGAGCACCCGTCAGGTTCGCCGCGCCGAGCACGACCAGCATGACCGCCACCGACATTTCCATCGACAAACCGAGCCGCGGCGGAATGACGAGCCCGAACATGACGATGGCGCCCCCGACCAGAAGGATGGTGGCGGTGTGGCCAAGCCCCCAGAGCGCGCCAATGCCGACTGCCGCCCGCGGCGACCTCTCACGCGTGACGATCGTGGTCACCGCCACGACGTGGTCCGTATCCGTGGCGTGGCGCATCCCCAGAAAAAACCCAAGGACGAGAAGGGTGAGAAGGCTCATGGGGATCGACCGGCGCTTTCGGGCTCGGGGCAGCACGCTACCCATGCGCTCGATGAACGCAACGTTTCGGCGCGGTGAGATCCGAGAGCCGCCGCTCTATCGCGGGAGGTGCCTCCAGAAGAAAACCCCCGGCGACTTGCCGAGGGTTTGGCACGGACGTCGCCGGCAGGGCCGGCTCCTCTCGCAAGGCAGAGTTTTTAGAAGCCTTGCGGCCCCGGGTTCAGGGGGCGCGGAGCAAGGCGGAGAGAGAGGAGGGAGAAGTGGTGGAGGCGCCGGGAATTGAACCCGGGTCCGCAAGGCTTCCGGTCAACCTTCGTTCACGTGCGTAGTCGGTGAGGGTCCATCGACAGACTTCCTGAATTCGGTCAGGACCTATCCCTCGCTGCTCTCGACCGAGCTATCGAGGGCACCCTCGCTCGGTCCAGCCTTAGTGCTGACGCCCTTCCGTTACCAAGACAATCTTACGGTTGGACGGCTCTGCGGTTTCTTAGGCCGCGAGAGCGACTGCGTTGTCGTTCGCAATTGATACGTCCGGGTGATTGAGAGTACCCGGAGCCTCTGCACGCAGACTGACTTTCCGTCCCCACGTCGAAACCGGTCGCCCCCATTGGCAATCACGGTAGAAAAGTCATTTGTGTCGGCGGGGACGTTCTGTCAAGCGCGCCTCGCGAATCCCGCCGCACAGGCAAGGGCTGAGCTCGTAGAAAGAGCCTGATTTTAGGGGAAAGAAAAGCAGCGGCGCCGCGCGGTGCTCCCGCACTGCGTCAACCGATCACCTCCCGCTTCAACGCGGCTCCGCCAGCCCCGGCGGCGCACCACGTGTGACCACGCGCGCTTCGTCGTCCTTTTGCGTCATCAAGAGCCCTCCGGTGAGCCCCACCAGCATGACGCCCACGCCAATGAACACGTTGGCTTCTCTTTGGAGGCACGTTCCGTCGGTGGTGCCGCAGTCGTCCACCGACGAAAGCACGAACAGCGAACCCAGGACGACCGACGCCCCCAGAGTGACGTAGCCCGCCACGCGCATCCACGTGTACGAGCGGTACTCGCCTTCGACGAGACTGGGCGCGTCGAGCGTGAGAGGCGTGAGGGTGCGCACTGGATCTCCTCCACGCGAAAGAGCCACGGAGTAGACGCCCGGGTAGAGCCAGCGAGCGCACGGGGCAACACACAACGCACGCAGCTGATCCGTGCCGAGCACGTTCTCGTGGGGCACGAAGCCTTGGCTCTTCACGTCACTCGGAGGAGGGCCCAAGAGGAACCGAACGTCGTCGTGTGAGGCGCGAAAATGCGCCGCCACGAGCGGATGCCCGTCCGGGTCGATGGCTTCGCCCGCGCCGGGCTCGGGCGCAGCGTCCTTGGACTCAGCCGGCGACCGTTCTTGGCGGGCAGCGCGTGAGCCTTCGCTCCCGTCGGGGGATGCCGCCGTGTCGGGGTCGCGCGCTTCGCTACTTTCGTGCTCGGCTGGGACTCGTGCGGACGCGGCGGGCAGGTCTTCCGCTGCTTGTGCTTCGAGCGTCCAGAAGCATCCGACGAACACGATGAGAGGCGCGCGCAGCTCGTACCGCGCGCGCCTCGGCGCCATCGTTTTCGATTTTTTTCTCGCGAACATGCCCCCGCCATTCGCGGCTCTGCTTCGTGCAGAGCGCTGGGACGGGACTCAGGTGCCCGTGGGCCAGATTTTCTGCACGAGCTCCGAAAGCTCCTTGACCGTGTCGGGCTTCATGCCCGCGGACGGATGCGGCCAAGCGAACGTTTGCGCCACGACCTGATTGCAGGAGAACGACACGAGCAGATCGTTCTGAATCCCCTGCTGAGGCGAAAAACTGAGACCCATTTCCGAGTACGCGCAGTTGGCGTGTTTGTTGTCGAAGTTGTCCGCGTCGCCGAAGAGCTCACCGAGGCGCTCGCGCACGTCCGGATCCAACACCTGAGTCTGGCTCAAGATGCGAAAGCCGTGAAAACGAGGTGCATCCGGGCTAGGCGTGGGCGCGGCGACGGCGCCGGTCATGCCGGGCGGAAGGAGCCCCGGAGGCAAGAGCTGCGAAAGACCCTGGGCGCCTTGCTGGACCCACTGGGCGATTTCCGGGGGGACGCCCGGAAGCAGCGCGCCCGGCGTGCCGAGCTGCGGCTGCTGTTGCTGGGGCGGCTCGTAGTTTTGGAGCCGATACGCGATGACGTTCGACCCCTTCATTTTGTCGAACGGCGTGGCGGGATCTTTGCCCCAGCCGCAACCCTGCGTCGCACCGAGAAGAACGGCGAAGGCGCCGAGCTTGGCCACGGTTTTGCCGAAAGAAAGGGGACGCATCATCGTCCGCGCTTGCGGACCGCACTTGTCGCTCATGGGGGTGCTCACGGTTGGCTCGTTTTGAATGGGCGAAGCAGCTTCGTCCTGGTCCCTTCTGGTAGAGGGTTTGAGGGGAGTCGTCTACCCTGAAGGCATGAGGGTCGTCGTGACTGGGGGTACGGGCTTCATCGGTGGTGCGCTGGTTCGGGCGCTCGTCACTCGCGGTGATTCCGTCGTGGTCCTGACGAGGCAGCCCCAAGCAGCTCCTCCGGCAGACGCGGCGCTGGGAAGCACAGGCGCGCTGGAATTTCGGGTTTGGGAGCCGCAAAGCGAGGGACAATGGCAACGGTGCGTCGACGGGGTGGACGCGGTCGTTCATTTGGCGGGCGCGCCGCTCGTGGGGAAGCGCCAAACTGCAGCGCGCCTGCGTGAAGCGCGCGAGAGCCGTGTGCGTTCTGCAGAGCTCGTCGTCGAAGGGATGCGGAGGGCGACTCAACCTCCACGGGTATTCGTGAGCGGTTCGGCCGTCGGCTACTACGGAGGCGCTCACGGAGCAGAGCCGCTGGACGAGGACGCGCCGCCGGGCCGGGACGACTTGGCCGAGCTCTGTGTTGCCTGGGAAGCCGCCGCCGCGAAGGCAACGGAGCTCGGGGTACGTGTGGTGCTCTCGCGATCCGGCGTCGTGCTTGGCCCGGACGGCGGCGCACTGCCTCTGATGGCGCTGCCGGTGCGCTTTTTCGTGGGAGGTCCGCTCGGCTCCGGCACCCAAATGGTGCCCTGGATCCACTTGGACGACGCCGTCGCGGCGCTCGTCCGGTTTTTGGACGATCCAGCCTTGTCCGGTCCCGTCAACGTCACGGCACCGGAGCCCGTGACGAACGAAGCATTGACACGCAGCATTGCCGGGGCGCTGGGGCGCCCCTCGTGGCTTCGAGTTCCGAAGCTCGCGCTTCGGCTCGCGCTCGCGGACGGGGCGGAAGCCGTGTTGGGAGGGCAGCGAGCCGTGCCCAGAAAGCTCCAAGAGCGAGGGTTCACGTTTCGCTATCCGCGCGTGGACGAAGCCGTGCGCGCGGCTCTTTCGCAGCCCGCATGAGCGCGGTTCAAACGTGAGCTAGCGCAGCGTCCATTTCTTCGAAGTCGGCCGCCTCGAGCTGGGGGCTCGCGCGACGCATGCGCGCCGCGAGGCCCTCCGTCGTTCCGGCGTACTCGCGCGCGCAGCCGACGTGCACGAACCCCGAC